>NZ_JCAMOT010000001.1:0-538682 GCF_059512425.1 Bradyrhizobium sp. Leo78 | reverse complement strand
CAACAGACCTGAACGAAACGAGAATTGTGTTACCTATGTCGTCGGTCTGAACTGTTACCTATGTCGCCGGTTGCTCACGACTGCGGTCACGCCGATTCGAACAAAAAATCATCACGCTTTGACCGCCGAAGATTGCGAGAGCGACAAGAGCGCTATCAGTGCCGAAAGACTCAATCCGGCCGATACGATCACGATCGATCGGCCCAGGGTATCTATGAGCAGTCCGAATCCAAGGGGCGCCAATGCTTGGCAAATGCGGGATGGTGCGCCGATCAATCCAAGTCGATAGGCGTAGTTCTCCGGTCCGAAAATCGCCAATGGGAGCGTTCCTCGTGCAATGGTCAGAATACCATTGCCGGCCCCATGTAGCAGAGCGAAGACGCCGGCAGCACCACCGCCGAAAATACCGATTACGCACGCTCCGATGGGATGAGTGATGCAGGCAAGCCGTGTTGAGACGAGCGGGTGGAAACGGTTAAGAAGGCTCGCTTCCATCACACGGGCTGCGACCTGCGCGGGTCCGATCATCATGCCGGCAAACACTGCCTGCGCTGGCGTCGCGCCGAATGCTTCGACGATCCGCGGCAGATGCGCCGCCATCGCCGATGTCACCGTCCAGGCGGCCGCGAACGCGAATGAGAGCAGAACCATGGTGCGGTCGATCGTAATATGCGGCTTCGCCACGGGTCCTTCTGAGCGGACCGGCTTTGCCGTGCTGGGCAGCGCGAGATTGAGGGGGAGACCGATCACTATGTGCGCGATCGCCCAGGCGTAGCAGGTTTCCCGCCAACCGATCGTCTCGAGCCCGAATGAACTCAGCGGCCAGCCGACCGTGCTGGCAAAGCCGGCAATCAGCGTGATGCCGGTGATCGAGGCGCGCGCGTCGCTGCCGTAGATACGCCCCAGCGCGCCGAACGCCGCGTCGTAGAGTCCGAGGCCCATGCCAATGCCCACCAGGAGCCAGGCCACCGACATCATCCACACCGAGGCCGATGCGCCGAGCAATGCGAGCCCGCCTGCAAAAACCACGTTCGAGATACAGAGGACCTGCCTCCCTCCGACGCGGTCGATCTGGCGGCCGACGCGTGGACCCAATAATCCGGAGATCACAAGCGAGGCCGAGAAGGCGGCGAAGAACCAGTTGGTCGAAATTCCGAGATCGTGGGCAATGGGGTCTGCCAGGATCGCCGGCAGATAGTAGCTCGATCCCCAGGCAAGCGTCTGGGCGGTCCCCAGCGCGGCAACCACCCGCAAGCGTTGTCCGTTCACGCCGGCGGCCCTAGCAGCCGCAGCCGGGCTTGCCGGCGACCTTCGCGATCGCATCGTCGGAGCAGCAGGCGTCGATGGCGGCGGGTGCCGGCCCTCCGCAGCAGCCGGATGCGACGATACCGCCCTCCACGCCGCCGCGTGTGCAGACGCCGGTTTCGGGGAGCTCGAGTTCGACGCGCTCGGCAGCTTCCTTGTCGCCGGCGATATCGGCCGCGATCGAGCGCACCTGTTCGTAGCCGGTGATCATGAGGAAGGTTGGCGCCCGGCCGTAGGATTTCATGCCGGCGAGGTAGAAGCCCGGATCGTCCTGCTGCAGTTCGCGCGCGCCATGCGGGCGCACGGTGCCGCAGGAGTGCTCGTTGGGATCGATCAGCGGTGCGAGCGCGACGGGCGCCTCGATCGCGGGATCGAGCCGAAGCCGAATCTCGCTGAGGAAGGAGAGGTCCGGACGGAAGCCGGTTGCGATGACCAGCTCGTCGGCGACGACGCTGCGTCCGCAGCAGGCTGACGACGTCGCGATCCGAAGCCGGCCGTCGCTCGGCGAGATCGCCGAGACGGAAAATTCGGCCTCAACCTGTACCTCACCTGATGCGACCAGCCATGCGAAGTGTGTGCCGAGTTCGCCGCGCGCAGCGAGCTTGTCGTTCGCGCCGCCCCCGAATGCCTTGGCCGGATCATTGCCCCGGAGCAGCCAGATCGGGCGGGTGCCCGGCACCTGACGGGCAAGCGTCGCCAGGTCGGTCAGGGTACCGATCGCCGAGTGTCCGGCGCCCAGCACGGCGACAATCTTGCCCGCGTAGCGCTCACGGTCTCTCCCGAGGACATCCGGCATGCCGTAGGCGATCCTCGCTTGTGCTTCGCGTTCGCCGATCGCCGGCAGGCCATTGGCGCCGGCGGGATTCGGCGAGGCCCACGTTCCGGAGGCGTCGATGACGGCCTCAGCGCGCAGGGTCTCGCGCCCTTTGCCGTTCTGGTAGCGTATCTCGAACGGAGCCGCCTCCCGGCCTCTTGTCCTCGCCTTGTCGAAGCCGACGCGGGAAACGGCGGTGACGCGGCTCGACGTGCGGATCACGTCCTTCAAGCGCGTGCGCGTCGCGAGTGGGACAAGGTACTGTGCCAAGAGCTCGCCCCCGGTCGGATACACCTGCGGGTCCGGCGAATTCCAGCCAGTTGGCGCGAGCAGCCGCGCGGCCGCCCGGTCGACGTTGTATTCCCACGGTGAAAAGAGCTGGACGTGTTGCCATTGACGGACCGCATGTCCCGCTTCTGGCCCGGACTCGAGCACGACGGGCGTCATGCCGCGCTCCAACACGTGCGCGGCTGCCGCCAGGCCGACGGGTCCGGCTCCTACGATCGCGACGGTCTTTGCTGCGCTCATTTTGCTTCTCCCAACCTTCTAGAATTACCGAATAATCGGACAAAAAAATCAGGCCGCCGTCTGAGCGTCTTTGCATTGGGTCTCGTCGATGCAGCATTCAGCAACGAGGAAATCCACCAAGCCCTGCATCGTGTCGTATTCGGCGTGGCAAGCCAGTGTCGTGCCCTCGCGTACCTGCGAGATCAGACCGACGGAGACCAGCGCCTTGATGTGGTGCGACAGTGTCGACGCCGGAATCTTGAGCCGCTCCTGCAGGCGCCCGACCGGCATGCCTGCGCGCCCTGCACGGACCAGCGCGCGATAGATTTTCAACCTGGTCGGGTTGCCCAGCGCTTCGAGGCGGGCTGCTGCTTCGTCGAGCTTCATGGTGACCCAAGATGAGCGCGACCCGTCTCCTTGTCAAACTATATTTCTAGAATATTCGAAATAAATCCGCCGATCCCGGTATGCTGAATTGGGTTGACTTGGCCATACATTTCCATAAATCTGGATATATGGAAACCGAAGAAGCGGTCTTGGCGCTCGCGGCCCTCTCGCAATCGACCCGCCTGGAGGCCTTCCGGACATTGGTCAGGCACGAGCCTGACGGCCTTGCGGCTGGCGATCTTGCCCGCATGCTGGAAGTGCCGCCGAACACGCTGTCGGCGCATCTGTCGATTTTGACCAGAGCGCGCCTCGTGACTTCCGAACGGCATAGTCGCTCGATCGTCTACCGCGCCAACCTGGGTGAGTTTCGCGATGTCGCTCTGTTCCTGCTTCGGGATTGCTGCGACGGACGACCGGAGGTCTGCGCGCCGGTCGTGAATAGCCTGCAATCGTGCTGTTCACCAAAACGAAAGGAGCGAACCCGTGGCTGACCATCTCTACAAGGTTCTGCTCCTCTGCACCGGCAACTCGGTGCGCTTGGGCGCGACGCATCCGACGCCAAGGGCCGGCTGATGGAGGCCTTCGACCTTTCACGGCGCCTTGTGGCCGAGGCGTTGGGTACCGGAATTCTCGTCGCCGCCGTGGTCGGGTCCGGGATCATGGCCGAGGCGCTGACCAAGGACGACGCTCTCGCGCTTCTCTGCAATACGTTGCCGACCGGCGCAATCCTGGTTGTGCTGATCAGCGTGCTCGGACCTATCTCCGGAGCGCACTTCAACCCGGCCGTAACACTTGTCTTCACCGGCAAACGCGAACTGCCGGCGAACGAGGCTGCACTGTATGTGATGGCGCAGATCGCAGGCGGTATCGCCGGAACGATGGCCGCGCATTTGATGTTCGCCCTACCGTTGATTGATTTCTCCACCAAAACGCGGACAGGTGGACCGCAATGGTTCGCGGAGGCCGTGGCAACTTTTGGCCTGATCACAACGATTCTGGCTGGCATCCGTTTTCAGCGCGCCGCCGTTCCCTGGCTGGTGGGCCTGTACATTACGGCCGCGTACTGGTTTACCGCCTCGACATCGTTCGCCAATCCGGCCGTGGCAATCGCGCGCTCGCTGACGAGCACATTTGCAGGCATTCGCCCGATCGATTTGCCTGGCTTCATACTTGCGGAACTGTGCGGAGCGTTCGCCGGCGTGCTGTTGATGACTTGGCTGCTCGGACGACCACAGGCGCGCGGCCCGGTCCCAATTGCGGAGACAACCAGATGAGCGTCACCATTTATCACAACCCGGATTGCGGCACGTCCCGCAACACGCTTGCCATGATCCGGCAGAGCGGCGTCGAGCCCACGATCGTCGAATATCTCAAGACGCCGCCGTCGCGCGAGAAGCTCAAGGAGCTGATCGCTGCGGTGGGTATCCCGGCGCGCGCCCTGCTGCGTGAGAAGGGCACGCCCTACAGGAACGTGGCCTCGATGATCCCAAATGGTCGGACGACGAATTGCTGGATTTCATGCTGGCGCATCCAATCCTGATCAACCGTCCCATCGTGGTCACGCCGAAGGGCGTGCGGCTTTGCCGGCCGTCCGAGGCGGTCATCGACCTCTTGGACAATCCGGTCGGACGTTTCGTGAAGGAGGATGGCGAGGTCGTTGAAGGCCGCAAATAAATTCCGGCCTCGCAAAAGCAGCCTCCGTCATTCCGGGCTCGCGCTTACGCGCGCCCGGAATGACGAGAGGAGCGCGCGCGTCAGCGCACCAGCACGTTCCGGAACTGCCAGGGATCGGATGTGTCGATGTCTTCGGCAAACAGGCCCGGCCTGTCGTTCAGCGGGGTCCAGTCGGTGTAGAAACCCTTCACCGGGCCGAGATACGGCCGCTGGATTTCCAGGCAGCGGTGAAAATCCAGCTCGTCGGCTTCGACGATGCCGGCTTCCGGATTTTCCAACGCCCAGACCATGCCGGCGAGCACTGCCGAGGACACCTGCATGCCGGTCGCATTCTGGTAGGGCGCGATCCGGCGGGTCTCCTCGATCGAGAGCTGCGAGCCGTACCAATAGGCGTTCTTGGCGTGGCCATAGAGCAGCACGCCGAGCTCGTCGATGCCGTCCTCGATCTCGTTCTCGTCGAGGATGTGCCATTTCGGCTGCATCCGCCCCGCAGCGCCGAACATCTCGTGCAGCGACAGCACGGCGTCGTTGGCCGGGTGGTAGGCGTAGTGGCAGGTCGGGCGATAGATCACCTTCTCGCCGTCGCGCACGGTGAAGTAATCCGCGATCGAGATCGACTCGTTATGGGTGACGAGGAAGCCGTATTGCGCGCCTGGAGTCGGGCACCAGGAGCGCACGCGGGTGTTGGCGCCCGGCTGCAGCAGATAGATCGCGGCCTGGCAGCCATGCGCGTGCGTGCGGCCGTTCTCCGGCATCCACTTCTCATGGGTGCCCCAGCCGAGCTCGGCCGGCTGCAGGCCCTCGGAGACGAAGCCCTCGACCGACCAGGTGTTGACGAAGACGTTCATCGGCTTCGGCTTCTTCGAGCGCTGGGTATCGCGCTCAGCGATATGGATGCCCTTGACGCCGAGCTTATGGGCGAGCTGGCCCCAGCCCTCGCGGCTCTTCGGCTCGTTGAATTCGACGCCGGTGTCGCGGGCGATGTCGAGCAGCGCCTGCTTGACGAACCAGGATACCATGCCGGGATTGGCGCCGCAGGTCGAGACCGCTGTGGTGCCGCCCGGGTTCTTGCGCTTGGCGGCCAGCAGCGTCTCGCGCAGTGCGTAGTTCGAGCGCCCTTCGGTGCCGATGTTCTTGTCGAAATAGAAGCCGGCCCACGGCTCGATGACGGTGTCGACATAGAGCGCGCCGATCTCGCGGCACAGCGTCATGATGTCGACCGAGGAGGTGTCGACCGAGAGATTGACGCAGAAGCCCTGGCCGCCGCCGGCGGTGAGCAGTGGCACCAGCAGTTCGCGGTAATTGTCGCGGGTGACGCCATCCTTGATGAAGCGCACGCCGTGCTTCTTGGCGAGCTCGCCGTCCTCATGCGGATCGATGATGACGAAGCGCGACTTGTCATAGTCGAAATGCCGCTCGATCAGAGGCAGCGTGCCTTTGCCGATCGAGCCGAAGCCGATCATGACAATGGGGCCGGAAATCTTGGCGTGGATCTGCGAGGAGGGGCTCATCTAATATCTCCAGGAGATTGGCTCGAGCGGGTGGACAGGTTTGGTGGTTCAGGCGGTACGTCGTTTCGCGGTGACTTCGATCTCGACCTTCATCTCGGGTTTCAAAAGTCCCGCGACGATCAAGAGTGTGGCGGCCGGGCGGATGTCGCCGAGAAACTCGCCGCAGACCGCGAAGTGGGCGTCCGCGTCCTTGGCATCCGTCAGGTAGTAGGTCGCGCGGACGATGTCGGCCAGCGCGAAGCCGCCTTCCTTCAGGGCGGCCTCGATGGTCTTGAAACAGTTCCGTGACTGGCTCGTGACATCTTCAGGCATTGTCATCGTCGTGTAGTCATAGCCGGTGGTTCCGGCGACGAAGGCGAAATCGCCGTCGATCACGGCGCGGCTGTAGCCGGCGGTCTTCTCGAAAGGCGAGCCGGTCGAAATCAGGCGTCGGGACATTCAGTACCTCCTATTCTCAGCGTTCCGGGACATACGGGTACTTGCGCGGGTTTACGGGATTTTCCCGCCCGCGCAACCTTTGGTTCCGGTTTTGCGATCAGCGGGAGTGCTGGGTCGTATCTGCTGCCGGAGCGGACGGCGAGCTCCAGCGGCGCACGAAGATGTCCCTGACGATCATGACCGAGATCAGGATCAGGACGATGGTGGTGATGATGCTGCGCAGAACTGGACGCGCGACGTCGCTGGTTGCGGGAAGGTTTTCGGCCATGATCGCAACCGTCACGCGGCCTGCGGCACGGCGCGCAATGCGCGTGCCTTGCGTTTGAGCAGCAATGCGCCGGTCGCGGTGACCATGCCGCTGGCGCCGTCGAGCGCGCCCTCGGCAAGTTCGAGGCCGAGCAGCCGGTCGCGCTCGAACGGGCCAGGCAGCACGAGTTCGCTCATCCTCTCCGGCGAGAAGCCGAAGCGGGCGTAATAGGGCGCATCGCCGAGCAGGATCACCGCGCCATGGCCGCGCGTCCGCGCGATCGAAATCGCGCGGTCCATCAGCGCGGCGCCGACACCGAGGCCGCGGCAGGTGGAATCCACCGCCAGCGGCCCCAGCATCAGCGCGGGGTTGCCCCCGGCGCTGACGTGCCACAACCGAACGGTAGCGACCAGCCGGCCGCTTGCGACCGCCGACAGCGCAAGGCCTTCGGCGGGCGCGCGTCCGTCGCGCAGGCGCTGGCAGGTGCGCTGATGGCGGTTCTCGCCAAAGCAGGCATCCAGCAGCATTTCACGCGCCTCGACGTCCGAGGAACGTTCCGCACGGATCGCGAACGGAGCGGCGCTCGGGGTGAGGGCAACGGTGGTCTTCCGCAAAGCAGTCATGGCACGTCAGTCCCCGCTTCCAGCGGCGGGGCACACCGGTGAAAGCGTCGTTCGAAAATTCGAAAATGTCGGGGAGGGAGCCGGCAGGCCGGCTCCCTGTTTTCTTCTCCCTCTCCCGCAAGCGCGAGAGGTAAGAGACGTCAGATGTGGTAGGTCCTCAGCGGCGGGATGCCGTTGAAAGCCACCGACGAGTAGGTCGACGTATAGGCGCCGGTGCCCTCGATCAGTAGCTTGTCGCCGATCTCGAGCGTCACCGGAAGCGGATACGGCAGCTTCTCGTACAGCACATCGGCCGAGTCGCAGGTCGGGCCAGCAAGCACGCACGGCGTCATATCCGCGCCGTCATGCGGCGTGCGGATCGCGTAGCGGATCGACTCATCCATCGTCTCGGCGAGACCGCCGAACTTGCCGATGTCGAGATAGACCCAGCGCACCTCGTCCTCGTCGCTCTTCCTGGAGATCAGAACGACTTCGGTCTCGATGATGCCGGCATTGCCGACCATGCCGCGGCCCGGTTCGATGATCGTCTCCGGGATCTGGTTGCCGAAATGCTTGCGCAGCGCGCGGAAGATCGACCGGCCGTACTGCACCACCGGCGGCACGTCCTTCAGGTACTTGGTCGGGAAGCCGCCGCCCATGTTGACCATGGACAGGTTGATCCCGCGCTCGGCGCAGTCACGGAATACGGTCGAGGCCATCGCCAGCGCCCGATCCCACGCCTTCACCTTGCGCTGCTGCGAGCCGACATGGAAGGAGATGCCGACAGGCTCCAGGCCGAGGCGCTTGGCGAGGTCGAGCACGTCGACCGCCATCTCCGGGTCGCAGCCGAACTTGCGCGACAGCGGCCATTCGGCGCCGGCGCAGTCATAGAGGATGCGGCAGAACACCTTGGCGCCGGGGGCGGCACGGGCGACCTTTTCGACCTCGGCGGCGCAGTCGACCGCGAACAGGCGAATGCCGAGCGCGAAGGCGCGCGCGATGTCGCGCTCCTTCTTGATCGTGTTGCCATAGGAGATGCGGTCCGGCGTCGCGCCAGCGGCCAGCGCCATCTCGATCTCGGCGACTGTCGCGGTGTCGAAGCAGGAGCCGAGCGAGGCGAGCAGCGACAGCACTTCCGGCGCCGGGTTGGCCTTCACCGCGTAGAACACGCGGCTGTCCGGCAACGCCTTCGCGAAGCTCTGGTAGTTGTCGCGCACGACTTCGAGGTCGACGACGAGGCACGGCTCGGTGTCGAGGCCCTCGCTGCGGCGGTGACGCAGGAATTCCTGGATGCGCTCGGTCATGGCACTCTCCCAACGACCCCAGCGACGGGGCCGCATTCAAAAACGTGACGTCGGATAAGAGTGCCTTGGCCGAATTGCGCGATGGAGGCGCAACGAAGCCAAAAAACTCAAACCAGACTGTGCTGCCGTGGATTGGTTGGGAGATTTCCCGCCCGCTCACCTGGCAATGAAGGACAAGCCTTTTCAGTAGCCCGCGCCGGCGTTGGAATGCCGGTAGAGACCAAAAAAGCCCGCTCCGTCGTTGCTTTAAGTCGCGTCCCCCGTTGAGAGCGGGGTGCGCCGGTTCGCCTCCGGCTGCCAGTCACGGTTGCAAGAGATGGAGAGACCTTCATCGGCATCCCTTGAGAGAGATGCTGGCCGCTTCAGAGGCGACCCTCGGTTCTTCATCCCTTGGCGGCTGTCCGGCCTCTTGTCCGGATACCTACCGACTGACACACGACCACAGGCACGTGCGAAATTGGGCAAGGCTGGAAATAAGTGTTTTGACTTAGCTGCGCAAGAATTTTTTTGGGCTGCGCGCAGATTTCCCTAACGCGAGCTTGCGATTGTTTGTCGCTGCACGTGCGCACCACGTCGAATATAAATGGACGTTAAGAGAAGCTAGCAGTCGGCTGCGCGTTTGGAGCCTTCTGCCACAGTGTTTTCGCAGTCGCGCCTCACGCGCGCCGCGTGAACGGCTCGATGCGCTGCGCCGCGCGGATGAATGCGATCATCACGAGGACGCCGAGCGCGAACAGCACCGCTTGCAGGATGTGCGCGGCGGTGTCTTCGAGCCCGAACAGGATCGCGAGTGCCCAGCCGCCGGCGAAGGCACCGCCGAACACTTCCGCGCCGATCAGGATCGCCGCGCTGATCACGGTGATCACGCTCGGCCAGACGATCTGGCGGTTGCCGGTGGAGGAGGGCTGTTGGCTCATGGAAGAAGGTCCTTTTTGAGGGGCGCAATGTCCCCGAAATGGGCCCTGCGATCAAGCGCAAAAGGCCCAAAATTGCCGCACGGTGTGGTATAGTTTGCCGCAATATCTTGGACAAAAATAGGATTTCGCATGTCGGCAAGTTCGCAAGGTTTGGCCAACCCGCTGCTGCAGGGCTGGCAGACGCCGTTCGAGACGCCGCCCTTCGACGAGATCAAGCCCGAGCATTTCCTGCCCGCCTTCGAGCAGGCCTTTGCCGATCACTCCGCCGAGATCGGCGCGATCGTCCATGATCCGGCGGCACCGGACTTCGACAACACCATCACCGCGCTGGAGCGTTCCGGCAAGCTGCTCTCCAAGGTCTCGGCGGTGTTCTATGACCTGGTGTCGGCGCACTCCAATCCGGCGATCCTGGAGATCGACAAGGAAGTCTCCTTGCGGATGGCGCGGCACTGGAACCCGATCATGATGAACGCCGTGCTGTTCGGCCGCATCGCGCTCTTGCACCAGAACCGCGCCTCGCTCGGCCTGAGCGGCGAACAGCTCAGGCTGCTGGAGCGCACCTATACGCGCTTCCGCCGCGCCGGCGCCGGCCTCGACGACGCCGCCAAGGCGCGGATGGCCGAGATCAACGAGCGGCTCGCCCATCTCGGCACCAGCTTCAGCCACCATCTGCTCGGCGACGAACAGGACTGGTTCATGGAGCTCGCCGAGGACGACCGCGCCGGGCTGTCGGACAGCTTTGTCGCCGCCGCCAAGGCCGCGGCGGAAGAGCGCGGGATGGCCGGCAAGGCGATCGTGACGCTGTCGCGCTCCTCGGTCGAGCCGTTCCTGAAAACCTCCGATCGCCGCGACCTGCGCGAAAAGGTCTTCAAGGCCTTCACCGCGCGTGGCGACAATGGCAACGCCCACGACAACAACGCGACCATCGTCGAGATCCTGGCGCTGCGCGAGGAAGCCGCCAAGATCATGGGCTTCTCGAACTACGCCTCCTACCGGCTCGAGGATTCCATGGCGAAAACGCCGGACGCCGTGCGCGGCCTCTTGGAGCGGGTCTGGAAGCCGGCGAGGGCGCGGGCGCTCGCCGACCGCGACGCGATGCAGGCGCTGATCGCGGAGGAGGGCGGCAATTTTGCGCTGGCAGCCTGGGATTGGCGTTACTACGCCGAGAAGCTCCGGCAGATCAGCGCCAATTTCGATGACGCCGCGATCAAGCCCTATCTTGTGCTCGACCACATGATCGAGGCCGCCTTCGACTGCGCCACCCGCCTGTTCGGCGTCACCTTCGAGGAGCGCAAGGATATCCCGGCCTGGCACCCCGACGTCCGGGTCTGGGAAGTCAGGGATCGCGACGGCAAGCACAAGGCGCTGTTCTACGGCGACTATTACGCCCGCCCCTCGAAGCGCTCCGGTGCCTGGATGACCTCGCTGCGCGATCAGCAGCAGCTCGACGGCGCGGTTGCCCCGCTCGTCATCAATGTCTGCAATTTCGCCAAGGGCGCGGGCGGCGAGCCCGCGCTGCTGTCGCCGGACGATGCCCGCACTTTGTTCCACGAATTCGGCCACGGCCTGCACGGCATGCTGTCCAACGTCACCTATCCCTCGCTGTCGGGCACCTCCGTGTTCACCGATTTCGTCGAGCTGCCGTCGCAGCTTTACGAGCACTGGCAGGAGCGGCCGGAGGTGCTGCAGCGCTTCGCAAGGCACTATGAGACCGGCGAGCCGCTGCCGGACGATCTCCTGCAGCGCTTCCTCGCCGCGCGGAAGTTCAACCAGGGTTTTGCCACCGTGGAGTTCGTATCCTCGGCGCTGATCGACCTCGAATTCCACACCCAGCCGGCCGAAGCCAGCCGCGACGTCAGGGCCTTCGAGAAGCAGGAGCTCGAGAAGATCGGCATGCCCGCCGAGATCGCGCTGCGGCACCGGCCGACCCAGTTCGGCCACATCTTCTCCGGCGACCATTACGCCGCCGGCTATTACAGCTACATGTGGTCGGAGGTGATGGACGCGGACGCCTTCGGCGCCTTCGAGGAGGCCGGCGACATCTTCGATCCCGCGACCGCAAAGCGCCTGCTCGACGACATCTATTCGTCGGGCGGCTCGCGCGATCCGGAAGAGGCCTATGTCGCCTTCCGCGGCCGCGAGCCGGAGCCGGATGCGCTGCTCCGCCGGCGCGGGCTGCTCGAGACTGCCGAGGCCGCCTGAAGTGAGGCGCATGTCCCGCAATTGGCTCGGCCTCCTGGCCGCCGGCGCCGTGATGCTCGGCGCGGCCGCCGCACAAGCCCATCCGCATGTCTGGATCACCGCCAGGAGCGAGGTGATCTATGCGCCTGACGGCACCATCACCGGTGTCCGCCACGCCTGGACCTTCGACGACATGTTCTCGACCTATGCGCTGCAGGGCATAGAGGCCAAGACCAAGGGCGCCTTCACCCGCGAGGAGCTGGCGCCGCTCGCCCAGACCAATGTCGAGTCGCTGAAGGAATACGCCTACTTCACCTTCGCCAAGGCCGACGGCAAGAAGCAGAAATTCACCGAGCCGGTCGATTATTTCCTCGAATACAACAACACGGAATTGACGCTGCACTTCACGCTGCCGGCGAAGACGCCGTTCAAGACCAGGCAGCTTTCGCTCGAAGTGTTCGACCCCGCCTTCTTCATCGACTTCAAATATGCCGACAAGGACCCCGCCAAGCTGGTCGGCGCACCGGCCGACTGCAAGCTGCAATTCCAGCGGCCGAATGACGGCACCGCGAGCGCGCAGCAGCTCGGGGAGCAGAACTTCCTGAGCGGCGAAAGCTCCAACTTCGGCGCGATGTTCGCCAACAAGATCGTGGTGGAGTGTCCATGAAGCAGGGATCATCCGTCGCGCGTAGCCTGGCGATTGTCGCCGTGGCGCTCGCAGTCTTTGCGCTGGCCGATGCCGCGATGCATGCGCTGTCAGCGCAAAACCCCTTCGGCGCCCCGCGGCGGGCGGCCGAGCCGCAGGTCGGCGGTATCATCGGCTGGCTGCTCGCCAAGCAGGGGGAATTCTACCGCGAGATTTCCGCGTCCATCCGTGCTGCCAAGACCGATGGCTATGCAGTCTGGACGTTGCTTGGCGTCTCCTTCGCCTATGGGATCTTCCATGCTGCAGGCCCCGGCCACGGCAAGGCGGTGATCTCTTCTTATCTCGTCGCCAACCGGGAAACCGCCTCGCGCGGCATCGCGCTGTCGTTTGCCTCGGCCCTGCTGCAGGCCGTGGTGGCCGTGGTGTTCGTCGTCATCGGCGCCTGGCTGCTCAACGCCACCGCGAAAACCTCGTGCGGCGCGGAAAAAGCGATCGAGATCGCCAGCTATGCCCTGATTGCCGCCTTTGGTGCGCGGCTGGTCTGGAGCAAGGGCGGCGGCTTCTTCCGCGCGCTGCAGGCGAATGTGCCGCAGCCGGCCATCGCAGGTGTCCCGCATCACCACCACGATGACGGTCATCACCATCACCGCGATCATCACCATGACCACGACCACGATCATCACCACGATCATGGGCACGAGCACGGGCATGGCGCCGGGCACCAGCACGCCCACGCTCATGTCCATGACGAGCATTGCGGCCATTCGCACGGTCCCGAGCCGAGCGAGCTCGCCGGCCCCGGCGGTTGGCGCCGCGGCTTGAGCGCGATCGTGACCGTCGGTCTCCGGCCCTGCTCGGGTGCGATCCTGGTGCTGGGATTCTCGCTGGCGCAGGGCCTGTTCTGGGCCGGCATCGCCGCGACCTTCGTGATGGGCCTCGGCACCGCGATCACGGTCGCGACGATCGCGATCCTCGCCGTCTCCGCCCGCGGTCTGGCGCAACGCGTCAGCGCCGGCCGCGACGGCAGCGGCATGCTCTTCATGCGCGGCATCGAGTTCGGCGCCGCCGGTCTGGTGCTGCTGTTCGGGCTGGGATTGCTGTTCGGCTACCTCGCCACCGAGCCGCCGACCTGCGCGTACTTTATGTGACGGCGCCGCGGAGCGGCCTTTGAAGTTACCTCTCCCCGCTCTTCGCGGGGAGAGGTCGGCGCATTGCGCCGGGTGAGGGGCTGTTTCCGCAAACACAACTTCCAGCTTTTTCGCGGAGGCAGCCCCTCACCCCAACCCTCTCCGTAAGAACGGGGAGAGGGAGAACTCAGACCGTCAGATATCGCTTTATCATCGGCAGGAAGAAGATCGCGACATTGATCGTAAAACCGATGGTCCAGAGGATCGAGCGCAAGGTCGGGCGGTTGCCGAGATAGGTGAAGACGTAGGCGATCCGCACGATCAGGAACAGCACCGCGAGCTCATCGATCAGCCGTAACGGTCCCACGCGGAATTCGGCGAGCAGCACGGCGAAGGCGAAGAACGGAAACGCCTCGATCCCGTTCTGGTGGGCGCCGAGCGCGCGGGCCCGGATCGGGTCGTCGTAGAAGGCGGGATCGCGCGGGTTGGAATTGTCGAAACGGCCGCTCGCAGTCCACTTGGCGGCTGCGAGCGTCAACAAATACAGCATCAACGTTCCGAACACGCACCATTCGGCAACCGTCATGGTTCCTCCCCCGCATTGCGGAGGGGAGCCTAGCTAACGGTGCGTTGTCTTGACAAGAATGGGGCAACGCGCGAAGCCACGGCCGTCATGACCGTGGCCGTCCCAGTCCGAAACACGACGCCGGCAGCGCAAGCCCAGCCGGATCGCATCGGCGTGCTGCTGGTCAATCTCGGCACGCCCGACACCGCCGACGCCCCGGGCGTGCGGGTCTATTTGAGGGAATTCCTCTCCGACCCGCGCGTGATCGAGGATCAGGGGCTGCTGTGGAAGCTGATCCTCAACGGCATCATCCTGCGCACGCGGCCGCGCACCAAGGCTCTCGACTACCGGAAGATCTGGAATACCGAGAAGGACGAGTCGCCGCTGAAGACGATCACGCGCTCGCAGGCCGAGAAGCTAGCGGCGGCGATCGGGGAAGATCATGTCGTGGTCGATTGGGCGATGCGCTACGGCAATCCCTCGATCCGGGCGGGGATCGAGGCGCTGACGGCGCAGGGCTGTAACCGGTTGTTGGTGGTGCCGCTCTATCCGCAATATTCCGCCGCGACATCGGCGACCGTCTGCGACGAGGCGTTCCGGGTGCTCTCCAGCTTGCGTGCGCAGCCGACCTTGCGGGTGTCCTCGCCATACTATGACGATCCTGTCTATATCGACGCGCTCTCGGTTTCGATCAACGCGCACCTGGCGACGCTGCCGTTCGAGCCGGAATTGATCCTGGCGTCCTTCCACGGCATGCCGCAGAAATATGTCGATCAGGGTGATCCCTATTTCGCCCAGTGCGTCGCCACGACGGAATGCCTGCGCAAGCGCCTCGGGCTCGATGCCTCCAGGCTGATGCTGACCTTCCAGTCGCGCTTCGGCAACGATGTCTGGCTGCAGCCCTATACCGACAAGACCGTCGAAAAGCTCGCCAAGGACGGCGTGCGACGAATTGCCGTCGTCACGCCCGGTTTCTCCGCCGACTGTCTGGAGACGCTGGAAGAGATCGCGCAGGAGAACGCGCACATCTTCAAGCAAAATGGCGGCGAGCAGTTTGCGGCGATTCCCTGCCTGAACGACAGCGAGCCCGGCATGGACGTGATCCGCCAACTCGTGCTGCGCGAACTGCAAGGGTGGATCTAACGTCGGCCCGTAGCCCGGGTGGAGCGCCAGCGCAACCCGGGGCCAGTCGCAAACGCAGATGCAGATGTCCCGGGTTACGCGTTCGCTCCACCCGGGCTACTGAACGAGCATCCGCGTGACGGCCCACACATCATTTACGTTCGCAGGCTATATCTGGCAGCCTCGCAAACCGCTCCTTAACTATGTGTCAACCAACAGCCGGCTGAACCGGCGTTGCGGTTTTGCAGACCAAATGCAGGGCCGCGCCGGCTTTCGCCGGTCTTGGAGGACTTTATGAGTGGTTTCGACATTTTCGCCATCGCCCTTGTTCTGCTTGTCATCGTCACGCTGTTCGCCGGGGTCAAGACCGTTCCGCAGGGCTATGGCTGGACCATCGAGCGCTTCGGCAAATACACGCGCACGTTGCTCCCTGGCCTCAATCTCATCGTGCCCTATTTCGACCGCATCGGGCGCAAGATGAATATGATGGAGCAGGTGATCGACATCCCCGAGCAGGAGGTGATCACCAAGGACAATGCCACCGTCACCGTTGATGGCGTTGCCTTCTTCCAGGTGTTCGACGCCGCGAAGGCGAGCTACGAAGTCGCCAATTTGCACCAGGCGATCACGGTGCTGACCATGACCAACATCCGCTCGGTGATGGGTTCGATGGACCTCGACCAGGTGCTGTCGCATCGCGATGAGATCAACGAGCGGCTGCTCCGCGTCGTCGACGCCGCGGTCTCGCCCTGGGGCGTCAAGGTCAATCGCATCGAGATCAAGGACATCGTGCCGCCGGCGGATCTCGTGGAGGCGATGGGCCGGCAGATGAAGGCCGAGCGCGTCAAGCGCGCCGACATCCTGCAGGCGGAAGGCCAGCGGCAATCGGAGATTTTGCGCGCCGAGGGTGCCAAGCAGGGACAGATCCTGCAGGCCGAAGGTCGCCGCGAAGCCGCCTTCCGCGACGCCGAAGCGCGCGAGCGACTGGCGGAGGCTGAGGCGAAGGCAACGCAGATGGTGTCCGAAGCGATCGCGAGGGGCGACGTTGCCGCACTGAACTACTTCATCGCCGACAAGTACATCAAGGCGTTCGGGCAGTTGGCGGAAGCGCCGAACCAGAAAATCGTGATGCTGCCGATCGAGGCATCGAGCGTGCTCGGCTCGCTTGCCGGCATCGGCGAGATCGCGCGCGCCACCTTCGGCGAAAGCACAGCTTCAGCAGCCGCCGCCGCGCGCCGCTCCTCGGTGCCGCCGGTCGGCCCGACGCCGCCGCCAATCGCGCCGGAGCGGTGAGGGCGCGGGCGTGCTAGCATTGCGTCTGCGGAATTAGAGGTCGTGTCATGACCGAGATGTTTTCGACACTGGGTACCTGGAACTGGCTGATCTTCGGCTTCATCCTGATGGCGCTGGAATTGGCGGCGCCCGGCGTGTTCCTGTTCTGGCTCGGGCTATCAGCGCTCATGGTCGGACTGGTGTCGTTCGTCATCAATCCGCTTTGGCAGACGCAGTTCCTCATGTTCGCCGCGTTCGCGGTCGCCGCCGTGCCGGCATGGCGGCACTTCGCCAAGAGCGGGACCTCGGCGAGCGCGAGCAGCCCGTTCCTCAACCGGCGCACCGAAGCCCTGATCGGCCGCGAGTTCACGCTGGAGAAGCCGATCATCGACGGCTCAGGCGCGGTGCGGATCGATGACACGATCTGGCGCGTCGCCGGCCCCGACGCGCCCGCCGGCAGCCGCGTCAAGGTTGTCAGCGCCGACGGCGCCAGTTTGACGGTGGCGGCGGCGCAGTGATGCAGGGCGGATTGGCTTTTCCCCCCGCGCGAACAGCGTAATCCGTCATTCCTTCGCCGCAAAATCCCACTGTCATTCCGGGCGCGCGAAGCGCGAGCCCGCAATCCATTCGTCCACTTGCGCAAGCGGAAAAATGGATTCTCTGATGTGCAATTGCGCATCATAGCTCGATGCTATCGCATCGCCCCGGAATGACAGCCGCCGTCATTGCGAGCCAGCGGGTCGCGCGAACGCGCGCCCGATGACAGGCTCCGCGAAGCAATCCATCTCTCCGCCTGCCGCGCTATGGATTGCTTCGCTGCGTTCGCAATGACGATTTGGTTACTTTGCGTGCGACATAACAACCCGACGAGGCTGGGCAAGTATTCGCCGCGGGCGCGTCCTCGTAGAACGTCCTTTCTTTGCGCGACGCGCATGGCAATGAGGATGGAATTTTCTACGTGCAATCGCCCGCAACGGCGAATGCATTTCTGCGCCGTTCAAGGCTGATTGAATACTTGCCCAGCCTCGGCGGGCAAATCACCAAAAGTCTGTCCAGCCCTCGCGCGAAAAACATTCCGCTTTCGTCGTCGGGCAAATCAGTGATGTAACTCCGCGCGTCTCACCCCTGAGGAGACCGCATAGCGGTCGTCTCGAAGGGGAGGCCACCGGCGGGGCCTCATGGTTCTCAAGGCGATGCGAGGCATCGTCCGGAGACGCGCGTTCCGCGCTCCTCACCATGAGGGTCTAGCGCGGCGAGCTTACGCCACGCCCGCGCGCAGGAAGTCGTGGAAATGCACGATGCCGACCGGCTTGCCGGCGTCGACGACGATCAGCGCGGTGACCTTCGACGAATTCAGCAATTCCAGCGCCTCGCCGGCCAGCGTGTCGCGGCCGATGGTTTTCGGATTCTTGGTCATGACGTCGTCGACGACGGCGGTCATCAGGTCGGAGCGCATATGGCGGCGGAGGTCGCCGTCGGTGACGATGCCGACGAGATGGCTGCGGCGGTCGACGATGCCGACACAGCCAAAACCCTTCGAGGTCATCTCGACCAGCGCGTCCGACATCCTGGTGCCGAGCGGCTTCAGCGGCACAGCCTCGCCGGCATGCATGAGGTCGCGGGTATATTTCAGCATCGCCCCCAGCTTGCCGCCGGGATGCAGCACGCTGAAATCGGTTGAGGTGAAGCCGCGGCCTTCCAGCAGCGCAATCGCCAGCGCATCGCCGAGCGCGAGCATCATCAGCGAGGAGGTGGTCGGCGCCAGATTATGCGGGCAGGCCTCGCGCGCCTTCGGCAGCGTCAGCGCGATATCGGCGGCCTTGCTCAGGCTCGAACCCTTTTCCGCTGTTATCGCGATCACGGGAATGCCGAAGCGCGCGGCGTAAGAGATCAGGTTCTTCATCTCCGGCTGCTCGCCGGACCATGACAGCGCCAGGATGACGTCGTCGGCGGTGATCATGCCGAGATCGCCATGGCTCGCTTCGGCGGCATGGACGAAGAACGCCGGCGTGCCGGTGGAGGCAAAGGTCGCCGCAACCTTGCGGCCGATGTGACCTGATTTGCCGAGCCCGGTGACGATCAGCCGTCCCTTGGCGTTGCGGATCATCTCCGCCGCCGCGGCAAAGGGCGCCCCGAGGTCGGAGCGGAGCGCGGCGTCGATGGCGGCGACACCGCTGGCTTCAGCCTCCAGCGTCCGCAGCGCCGATTGTACGGCGGCGTCAGCGGGCTCGGTGTCCGACGATTTCGGCATCAGCGGTTTGGGCTTGGCCATATCTCTTTACCAGAGGGTCTGTTTCCAGGGAGGAGGGGCGGTGCGCCCAGAGCCGTCTCCCTTAGCACGGCCGGCGGCGGCAGGCGACGCAGCCGGCCGCTCTCAACGAGCCATTAACCATAATTGTTTTAACTCCATTAAGGACGTTCTCGGCCCCGTTCCGCGTTTGCCGTGTAAGTCAAGGAATTTGTTGAGGTATTTCTATCGTGGGACGAGGGCGAGCAAGGGGCCGGGCTGGGCGCGCGCGCTATTTGCGCGCGCCTGTCGTGTGCCTTGCCGCGCTCGCGGTGAGCGGCCCCTTCGCGCAGGCCCAGACGGTCACGCCCGATTTGTTCAGCCCGTCGCGCACGACCCAGGTGGCGCCGCCTGATTCGCCCCTGCGCAGGACCGCGGCCGAGCTGGCCGATCCGCTCAACGATCCACGATTGCGTGACCGGGATCGCGATGGCCGCGCGCCGTCACGCATTGGCCAGGTGCCGTCTTACGGCCTGCCGGCTGCGAACGGCGCCTCGACGTCAGGCTATGACTCGCTCAACCGCAAACGCCAGCAGCCGAAATATTATCCGGCGCAGGCGAGGCCGAAACGGCCGCCCGGCCCCGGCACGCCGCCGCCCGCGCCACCGCCGAGGACTCTGGCCGGACAATTGCGCCTGTCGATCCCGCCGTCGGAGACCGCCAACAAGCCGCCGGTGCCGCCGGCAATGGCCGGCAATGTGGTGGGCCAGCCGCCGCGCAAGCGGCTTAAGGTCGACGATGATCCGTTCGGCGCGGTCGGCGATTATGCCGGCAGCTTCCTGATCAAGTCCGCGGTCGAACTCAGCGCCGGCTATGAAACCAATCCCGGCCGGCTGTCGGTGCCACAGGGCTCGCCGACCTACGTGATCGCCCCGGAATTCCTGGCGGTGTCCAACTGGGAGCGCCACGCGCTGGTCGCGGACCTGCGCGGCTCCTTCACCGGCTACACCCAAAACCTGACGCCGAACGCCGATGGCACAGCGCTCTCCGCGCCGCTCGATATCGATCGCCCCAACTTCATCGGCCATATCGATGGGCGGCTCGACGTCACCCGTGACACAAGGCTGATGGGGCAGGCGCGGCTGCTCGTCTCCACCGACATCCCCGGCAGTCCGAACGTGCCGGCGGGTCTCGCCAGGTACCCGATCTACACCACGGTCGGCGGCACCTTCGGCGTCGACCAGAATTTCAATCGCCTGCAGGTCTCCGCAGGCGCCACCGTCGACCGCACCGATTACCAATGGTCCAGGCTCACCGACGGCTCGTTGGACTCGAACGATGACCGCAACTTCAGCCAGTACGGCGGCGTCGCGCGCGTCAGCTACGAAGTGAACCCTGCGGTCAAGCCGTTCGTGGAAATCCAGGGCGACAGCCGCGTCCATGATCTGCGGCTCGACCGCTCGGGCTTCGCGCGGGATTCCGTGGGCGGCTACGCGAAGGCCGGCTCGTCCTTCGAGTTCTCGCGGCTGTTGTTCGGCGAAGTCTCGATCGGCTACGCCGCCCGCAACTATCAGGATCCGCGGCTGAACCGGCTGGATGGCCTGCTCACCACGGCATCGCTGACCTGGACCGCGACGCCGCTGACGACGGCCAAATTCTATTCCGACACCCAGCTCGCCGAGACCACGCTGCCCGGCACATCAGGCGTGCTGGCGCGCACCTACACCGTCGAGGTCGATCACGACTTCCGCCGCTGGCTGACCGCGATCGGCAGGTTCACCTACGGCACGCTCGACTACCAGGGCGACAACCGCGTGGACAAGATCTACTCGCTGTCGGGCGACCTCATCTACAAGATGACCCGCAGCCTCTGGATTAAGGGCACCGTCCGCCACGACATATTGGACTCGAGCTCGCCGGGATCGAGCTCGCAGTCGACGGTCATGCTGCTCGGGGTCAGGGTGCAGAACTAGCCTACCGCGGTAGATCCGTCTTGCCCATCAAGAACGTGTCGATCGCGCGGGCGCAGAGGCGGCCTTCGCGGATGGCCCAGACCACCAGCGACTGGCCGCGGCGCATGTCGCCGGCGGAGAAGACGTTGGGCAATGAGGTCTGGTAGTCGCTCGTGTTGGCGCGGACGTTGCCGCGCTGGTCGAGGTCGACCGCGAGCTGCTTGAGCAAGCCGTCGTGCACGGGATGCACGAAGCCCATCGCCAGCAGCACGAGCTCGGCGTCGAGCTCGAACTCGGTGCCGGGCAGCGGCTTGAACTTGTCGTCGACCCTGATGCAGTGCAGCTTCTTCACCTTGCCGCCAGTGCCCTCGAACTTCTGGGTCAGCACGGCGTATTCCCGGATCGCGCCTTCGGCCTGGCTCGACGAGATCCGCATCTTCAACGGCCAGTTCGGCCAGGTCACGCCCTTGTTCTCGCGCTCCGGCGGCGCCGCCATGATCTCGAGCTGGGTCACGGACTTGGCGCCCTGGCGCAGCGAGGTGCCGATGCAGTCGGAGCCGGTGTCGCCGCCGCCGATCACCACCACATGCTTGTCCTTGGCCAGGATGTCGGTCTCGCCGTTGAGCGGCTCGCCGGAGACGCGGCGGTTCTGCTGCGGCAGGAAGTCCATCGCGAAATGGATGCCGTCGAGATCGCGGCCGGGGATGGGGAGGTCGCGCGGGGCTTCCGCACCGCCGGTCAGCGCGATCGCGTCGTACTGGCTCTGCAGATCGCTCGGATCGATCGCGCCGGGTGCATCGCCTCCGACTTGGGCGCCGTAATGGAAGGTGACGCCTTCGGCCTCCATTTGCGTGACGCGGCGATCGATGATGCCCTTCTCCATCTTGAAGTCGGGAATGCCGTAACGCAGCAGTCCGCCGGCCTTGGCATACTTCTCATAGACATGCACGTCGTGCCCGGCGCGCGCGAGCTGCTGCGCGCAGGCCATGCCCGCCGGCCCCGCGCCGATCACCGCGACCTTCTTGCCGGTCTTCTCGGCCGGGACTTCCGGCTTCAGCCAGCCATTGTCCCAGGCGCGGTCGACGATCGCGCATTCGATGGTCTTGATGGTGACGGGGTTGTCGTCGATGTTGAGCGTGCAGGACGCCTCGCACGGCGCCGGACAGATGCGGCCGGTGAATTCGGGGAAGTTGTTGGTCGAATGCAGGTTGCGCGAGGCTTCTTCCCAATTGCCCTGATAGACGAGGTCGTTCCAGTCGGGGATCTGGTTGTTGACCGGGCAGCCGGGTGTGCCCGGCGCGACCGAGCCGGTGCCGTGGCAGTAGGGAATGCCGCAGTTCATGCAGCGCGCGGCCTGATCGCGGAGGTCCTTCTCGCTGAGCGGAATGACGAACTCGTGGAAATGCTTCAGCCGCTCGGTGACCGGCGTGTACTTGCGGTCGTGCCGCTCGATCTCGAGGAAACCTGTGATCTTTCCCATTAAGCCTGAGGCCCCTGCACCTGGTTCGTCTTGTTTCGTCATCCGGGCTCGCGTCACGCGCCCCGTTAGACCCTCATCCTGAGGACCGGCGCTCGCGCCGCGTCTCGAAGGATGAAGGCCGGTATCCTGGCCTCATGGTTCGAGACGGCGCTTCGCGCCTCCTCACCATGAGGGTCTTGTGACTACGCTCCGATCGCGATTTTCGGCTCGGCGTCGGCGTTCGCCTTCATTTCCTTCAGTGCGCGACGGTACTCGACCGGCATCACCTTGCGGAATTTCGGCAGCCACGCCTTCCAGTCCGCCAGGATCTCGGCGGCTTTCTTCGAGCCGGTCAGCTTGGCGTGCCGCGTGACCAGCACATGGAGCCGTTCGACATCGGAATCAAGCAGGTTCTGGAACACGTCGACCCGGCCATGCGCCTCGAGATCGCCGGCATGGTGATAGGTGGCGGCATTGATCATCTCTTCCGACAGCACCGGCTCCAGCTCGACCATCGAGAGGTTGCACAGTTTCGGGAAGTCGCCGGCTTCGTCCAGGACATAGGCGATACCGCCGGACATGCCGGCTGCGAAGTTCCGGCCGGTCTTGCCGAGCACGACGACGATGCCGCCGGTCATGTATTCGCAGCAATGATCGCCGGCGCCCTCGACGACCGCGACCGCGCCGGAATTGCGCACGGCGAAGCGTTCGCCGGCGATGCCGCGGAAGTAGCATTCGCCCTCGATCGCGCCGTACATCACGGTGTTGCCGACGATGATCGACTCCTCCGGCACGATGCCGGAATTCTTCGGCGGCTTGACGATGAGGCGTCCACCAGAAAGGCCCTTGCCGACATAGTCGTTGCCTTCACCTTCGAGCTCGAAGGTGACGCCCTTGGCAAGCCACGCGCCGAATGCCTGGCCCGCGGTGCCCTTGAGGCTGACATGGATGGTATCGAGCGGCAGGCCTTCATGGCCGTAGATCTTCGCCACCTGGCCCGACAGCATCGCGCCGGCAGAGCGGTCGGTGTTGTTGATCTCCTCTTCGATTCTGACCGGCGCGCCACGGTCGAGCGCGGCGCGGGCCTTCTCGATCAGGCGACGGTCGAGCACGGCTTCAAGATGATGGTTCTGGGCCTCCGAATGGTAGATCTTCTGGCCCTTCTCCTCCTTCTGCCGCACGAACAGCCGCGAGAAATCGAGGCCCTTGGCTTTCCAATGCGCGACCAGCGAGGTCTGGTCGAGCATCTGGGTCTGGCCGACCATCTCGTCGAACGTCCGGTAGCCGAGCGTCGCCATGATCTCGCGCACTTCCTCGGCGACGAAGAAGAAGTAGTTGATCACGTGCTCGGGCTGGCCGGTGAATCGCTTGCGCAGGACCGGGTCCTGGGTCGCGACGCCGACCGGGCAGGTGTTGAGATGGCACTTGCGCATCATGATGCAGCCGGCAGCGATCAAGGGCGCCGTGGCGAAGCCGAACTCGTCGGCCCCGAGCAGCGCGCCGATCACGACATCACGCCCGGTGCGGAAGCCGCCGTCGACCTGCACCGAGATGCGGCTGCGCAGCCGCTCGCGCACCAGCGTCTGGTGAGTTTCGGCGAGCCCGATCTCCCACGGGCTGCCGGCATGCTTGATCGAGGTGAGGGGCGAGGCACCGGTGCCGCCCTCGAAGCCCGCGATCGTCACATGGTCGGCACGCGCCTTCGCGACACCGGCGGCAACCGTGCCGACGCCGATCTCGGAGACGAGCTTGACCGACACGGCGCCGTCCGGATTGACGTTCTTCAGGTCGTAGATGAGCTGCGCCAGATCCTCGATCGAATAGATGTCGTGGTGCGGCGGCGGCGAGATCAGGCCGACGCCGGGCGTCGAATGGCGAACGCGGGCGATCGTCGCGTCGACCTTGTGGCCGGGCAACTGGCCGCCTTCGCCGGGCTTGGCGCCCTGCGCCATCTTGATCTGCATCATGTCGGAATTGACGAGATATTCCGTCGTCACGCCGAAGCGGCCCGAGGCGACCTGCTTGATCGCCGAGCGCATGGAATCGCCGTTCGGCAGCGGCTTGAAGCGATCGGATTCCTCGCCGCCTTCGCCGGTGTTGGACTTGCCGCCGATCCGGTTCATCGCGATCGCGAGCGTGGTGTGCGCCTCGCGTGAGATCGAGCCGAACGACATCGCGCCCGTGGAGAAGCGCTTGACGATCTCCTTGGCCGGTTCGACCTCCTCGAGCTTCACCGGCTTGCGCTTTTCTTCTGCCGCGGTCTTGATCCGGAACAGGCCGCGCAGCGTCAGCAGCCGCTCCTGCTGCTCGTTCAGGATCTTGGCAAATGCGCGATAACGCTCGAGCGAGTTGCCGCGCACGGCGTGCTGCAGCGTCGAGACCGACTCGGCGGTCCAGGCGTGATCCTCGCCGCGGGTGCGGTAAGCGTACTCGCCGCCGACATCGAGCGCGGTCTTGTAGACCTGGGCGTCGCCGAACGCATCGGCATGCCGACGCGCGGTTTCCTCGGCGATCTCACCCAGCCCCACGCCTTCGATGCGGGTGTGGGTGCCGGCAAAATACTTGCCGACGAAATCGGCCTTCAGCCCGACGGCGTCGAAGATCTGCGCGCCGCAATAGGACTGGTAGGTCGAAATGCCCATCTTGGACATCACCTTGAGCAAGCCCTTGCCGATCGACTTGATGTAGCGCTTGACGATCTCCTTGTCGTCGAGCCCGCCCGGCAGGCGGTCCTTCATCGCGATGATGGTCTCGAATGCGAGGTAGGGATTGATCGCCTCCGCGCCGTAGCCGGCGAGACAGGCGAAATGGTGCACTTCGCGCGGCTCTCCGGATTCGACCACGAGGCCGACCGACGTACGCAAGCCGGTGCGGATCAAATGATGATGCACGGCGGCGCAGGCGAGCAGCGCGGGGATCGGGATCCGGTCGGTGCCGGTCATGCGGTCGGACAGGATGATGATGTTGATGCCTTCGCGCACCGCGCCCTCGGCGCGCGCGCAGAGCTCATCCAGCACCTGCTCCATGCCGGCCGCGCCGAAGCCGGCGTGGAAGGTGGTGTCCAGCGTGCGCGACTTGAAATGCGTCTCGGCAACATCGGAGATCGAGCGGATCTTCTCCAGATCCGCGTCGGTCAGGATCGGCTGGCGCACTTCGAGGCGCTTGGTGGAGGCGAGCCCCTGCAGGTCGAACAGGTTCGGCCGCGGCCCGATGATCGAGACGAGGCTCATCACCAGCTCCTCGCGGATCGGGTCGATCGGCGGGTTCGTCACCTGCGCGAAGTTCTGCTTGAAGTAGGTGAACAGCGGCTTCGCCTTGTCCGACAGCGCCGAGATCGGCGTGTCGTTGCCCATCGAACCCGCGGCTTCTTCGCCGGTTGCCGCCATCGGCGTCATCAGGATGTTGATGTCTTCCTGCGAATAGCCGAATGCCTGCTGGCGGTCGAGCAGCGGCAGGTTCGAACGCACGCTCTTGGTCGGCGCGTCAGGCAGTTCTTCGAGCTGCATCTGGGTGCGGGCCAGCCAGTCGCGATAGGGATGGCTCTTGGCCAGATCGGCCTTGATCTCGTCGTCGGGAATGAGCCGGCCCTGCTCGAGATCGACGAGCAGCATCTTGCCCGGCTGCAGCCGCCACTTGGTGACGATCTGGTCCTCCGGGATCTTCAGCACGCCCATCTCGGACGCCATCACGATGCGGTCGTCTTTTGTCACCAGATAGCGCGCCGGCCGCAGGCCGTTGCGATCGAGCGTGGCGCCGATCTTGCGACCGTCGGTGAACGCGATCGCGGCGGGGCCGTCCCACGGCTCCATCATCGCGGCGTGATATTCGTAGAAGGCGCGGCGCTCTTCATCCATCAAGGGATTGCCGGCCCACGCTTCCGGAATCATCATCATCACCGCGTGTGGCAGCGAGTAGCCGCCCTGCACCAGGAATTCGAGCGCGTTGTCGAAGCAGGCGGTGTCGCTCTGGCCTTCATAGGAAATCGGCCAGAGCCGGCTGATGTCCTTGCCGTAGAGCTCCGAATGCACGGAAGCTTGCCGCGCCGCCATCCAGTTGACGTTGCCGCGCAGCGTGTTGATCTCGCCGTTATGGGCGATCATGCGATAGGGATGCGCCAGCGACCAGGCCGGGAAGGTGTTAGTCGAGAAGCGCTGGTGCACCAGCGCCAGCGCGCTCGCGAAATCGTCCTCGTGCAGGTCCGGATAATACTTGCCGAGCTGATCGGCCAGGAACATGCCCTTGTAGATTACCGTGCGGCACGAGAACGAGACCGGGTAGTAGCCGGCCATGCCGCGATCGCGGCGCTGATAGATCGCCTGCGAGATCGACTTGCGCAGGATGTAGAGCCGGCGCTCGAACTCGTCCTCGGTCTTGCCGACGCCGTTGCGGCCGATGAATACCTGCAGGTGATAGGGCTCGGTCGGCTTCACGGTGACGCCGAGGGAGGAGTTGTCGGTCGGCACGTCGCGCCAGCCGAGCAGCTTGAAGCCCTCGTTCTTGATCTCGTCGGCGATGATGCTCTTGATGACGTTGCGCCAGGCGGCATCGCGCGGCAGGAACAGCGCACCGATTGCATAGTCGCCCGGCTGCGGCAGCTTGAAGCCAAGCTCGGCCGCCTTGCGCGCGAAGAAGGCGTGCGGGATCTGCACCAGGATGCCGGCGCCGTCACCGGCGCGCGGATCGGCGCCGACCGCGCCGCGGTGCTCAAGGTTGCAAAGAATGTTCAGCGCGTCGGAGACAATCTGGTGCGAGGGTTTGCCCTTGATGTTGGCGATGAAGCCGACGCCGCAGGCATCCTTCTCCAGGCTCGGGTCGTACATCCCGTCGGCTTTGGGACGCCAATCGTGTTCGCGCGCCGGTTCGTCCGCTTTCGAGGCTGCGGCCGCCGACAACGTCTCTGTCACGATGGTTTCGCGCTCGAATTCCGACCCGCTCATGTTTCCTCTCAAATAAGGCTAAAGGGCCTCACGGTCGTTGGCGCACCTTGGGCGTTGCGGCACCCACTGGGCCACCGCTCGTCCTCCGCGAGCCGCAATGTCTTAAATCAGGCGAGGAGCGTTCAACGTCCCTGAGGAACGGCCTTGCCCGCAGCATTCTCGGAGCCCGAAGGGCCGAGTTTCCGTTGCAATCCCTATGCCGGGAATTGCTCCGCGATTAAGACAGCTATACTGTCCTAACTCCGACCTTGCCAAATTTTTTTCTATCACACAAGCGCATGAGAGTCCTCGTCCGCATGTAGTTTTGCGCGGTGCGCGACGGGAGGGCCGCCCCCGATTTGAAGCAAACGCGCCGTGATCCGGCCCAAGGACCGCCGGAATTGCCACTGAAGTTTCCCGCGGGCGCCAGAGGGCAAAAATGCTCCACGCCCAGCGTCTTACAGGAGCTACCGGTGATGAAGCTGTTTACGGGATGGGTCTTGTCTGTGGGGCTCGTTCTTGCGGCCCCGACCGCCAACGCGCAGGTGCTGGCGCCCAATCACGTCGAAAATCCGCTGGTCGTGACCGTGTCCGACTTCGACGGCCCCTATGCGGTGATGCCGCCGGAAGTGCCGGCGCCGCGCTATGGGCCAGCCTACGAACCGGGGCTGCTGCCGCCGATCGAAGTCTACGCCGTCCTGCGCGAAAACGGGTTCCTGCCGCTCGGCATCCCGCGGCAGCACGGGCTGGTCTACACGATCGCGGTCATCGAGCCCGGCGGCAGCGAGGGCAGGCTGATCATCGATGCGCGCAGCGGGCGCATCATCCGATTCATTCCGGCCGACGGGATGGATGACGATTATCGAGGCGATCTGAGCGGCGCCTATGGCGCTGCCGGGCCGTTGCCGCCGGCAACCCCTGTTCGCAGCAGCGTGCCGCGGCCGCCGGCCCCGATTCCGCATGTGGTGAGCCGGACCGTGCCGAAGCCCAGGCCGAACCCGCTGGCCGCGAAGCGCGCGCCGGAACCGGCCCAGCAATCAGCGGCCGTGCAGCAGAAGCCCGCGGAGACCCAGCAGGCCATTCCGCCGGCTGCCGCCCCGACCGTCGGCCAGGTCAAGCCGGCTGCTCCCGCCGCGCCGACCATTCTGCCGACCCAGGAAATGCCGCAGGTGCAGGGCTTGGAGTAGCAAACGTTCCTGTCATTCCGGGGCGATGCGTGAGCATCGAACCCGGAATCCATTTCGCCGCCGACACCCGTGGCCAAATGGATTCCGGGCCTGCGCCTGACGGCGCATCCCGGAACGACCGAGAAAAACAAAAACGCCCCGGTTTCCCGGGGCGTTTTGCGTTCGGCCAATATCTGCCGAAGCTGCTGCCGCGATTAGGCGGCGGCCTTGGAGCCGTCGGCGACCTGCGGCGCGGCGGAGCCGGTCGTGATCGGAATGCTGCGCGGTTTCTTGGCCTCGGGAATCTCGCGAATGAGGTCGACGTGGAGCAGGCCGTTCTCAAGCGAAGCGCTCTTCACCTGTACGAAGTCGGCGAGCTGGAACGCGCGCTCAAAGGCCCGAGAGGCGATGCCGCGATAGAGAACGTTGGTATTGTCCTTGCCATTCTCGTTGGCGGTCTTCTCGCCCTTGATCGTCAGCGTGTTTTCCTTCGCGACGATGGAAAGCTCAGCCTCGGAGAAGCCGGAAACCGCAACGCTGATGCGGTAGGCGTTCTCGCCGGTGCGCTCGATGTTGTAGGGGGGATAGCCGGGGCTGCCGTCCGAAGTCGCCTGATCGAGCAGGTTGAAAAAGCGGTCGAAGCCGACGGTGGAACGATAGAACGGGGTCAGATCGTAGGTACGCATGATAGTCCTCCAATGAGCGACTGATTCGATTACCCGCCCGCCATCGGGCCGGGCTTTAGTCTGTGTGCAGCCTGATGTTCCGGTTCCGAAACACTGGTAGCGGCCTGCACGAAGGTGATATGGGTGGGGCCATCAGGCGTTCAAGAGGCGGAAATATCGTCGCTTTTTGGCGCTCACGCCCTTGATTCCCGCCGTCTCTCACCTAGCGGTTCCCCTTCATGACGCTCGTCTCCATTCCAGCCAATCCGGTTCCGGAAGACGTCGTCAGCGGCACCATCAAGACGCCTGATGGCGCTGAATTGCGCTTTGCGCGATGGGCGCCGCCACCGGGCCGCAAGGGGACAGTCTGCGTGTTCACCGGCCGCAGCGAGATGATCGAGAAATATTTCGAGACCGTGCGCGATCTGCGCGACCGCGGCTTTGCGGTGGCGATGATCGATTGGCGCGGGCAGGGCCATTCCTCGCGGCAGTTGCGCGATCCACGCAAAGGCTATGTGCGCAGCTTTGCCGATTACGAGATCGACGTCGAAACCTTCGTGCAGCAGGTGGTGCTGCCGGATTGTCCGCCGCCCTATTTTGCGCTGGCGCATTCGATGGGCGGAGCCGTGATGTTGCGCATCGCGCATGCGGGAAAACGCTGGTTCGATCGCATGGTGCTGTCGGCACCGATGATCGACCTGCCGGGACGCCGCACCTCATTTATCCCATCCGCGCTGCTGCGGATCATGCGGCTTGCCGGCCAGGGCGGACGCTACGTTCCGGGCGGCAGCGACGATCTGGTCGGGCTTTCGCCCTTCATCAACAATCCCCTCACCAGCGATCCCGTCCGCTTTGCGCGCAACGCGGCGATCCTGGAAGAAGACGCAACGCTCGGCCTCGGTGCGCCAACGGTCGCCTGGGCCGACACTGCCTTCAAGGCGATGCGTACGTTCCGCGAATATTACTATCCCTCGCAGATCCGCCAGCCGATCCTGATGCTGGCGGCGAGCAACGACACCGTGGTGTCGACGCCTGCCATCGAGGAGTTCGCCTATCACTTGCGCGCCGGCTCGCATCTCGTGATCGCCGGCTCCAAGCACGAGATCCTGCAGGAGCAGGACCGCTATCGCGCGCAGTTCTGGGCCGCGTTCGACGCCTTCGTGCCGGGGACGCCGCTGTTCGGGTAGAATATTTCCTCGATCGGCTACAAGGTCTTCAGATATTCGATCAGGGCTTCGCGCTCATTCTTGTCGAGCGCGCGGCCGACGATGCCCTTCGGATACGGTGCGGCTCCCTCGAACGAGCGGCCGCTCACGCTGTTGCCGTGGATCTCTTTTCCGTCGCGATCGGTCGCCGAGAACAGCGTCTGGCCATTCCTGCACGACGTCTCGTCGCTCTTCACGTCCAAGCCGACATGCTCCGGGTCGAAATCACGCGCGCCCATGCAGAACTTTTTTGGACGCTCGGCGGCGGGTCGGAGCAGCCATTCGAGCGAGGCGACGGAGCCGTTGTGCAGATAGGGTGCCGTGGCGCGGTCAAACCACCGAAGCGCGGTGGCGGGGTGTTACACGACTACAGCGTGTGGCGAGGTTTGCCTGAATCCCTCAAAGTGGGTGAATGACCGGAGGGCGCTGCGCTCGGCTGCGCGCTCGTTCACGACTCGGCGGCAAGCCTTCGGGTTTCGACAAGGGTCAGGCGGGCGAGTGGTACGCCGGCTTTCAGGAGCCCCTCACGATAGTGTTGGATATCGGCCGGCTGCTTCCAATGGAAGTTCTTCAAATGTCGATCGACGGTGAAAGTCGGATAGTTGGACATCAGAACGCCGGTCGCGTCCGCCGCCTCCTTGGTCCGCCCCAGCTGAGCCAGCGCGGCGGCACGGATCGCCAGTGCCGGCATATGGTTCGGATTGATGTAGAGCTGCTCGCGCGCCCAGGACAGGGTCGCGTCGTATTGTCCCAGGAGGTAGTGGCTGAACGCGTTCAAGGCTGCCCATTGGTAACGTGGGTCGCTGTTGCCGCGCTGCGCCCCCATCGAAAACAGTTCGATGGCCTGGCGATGCTCACCGCTCACGAGGTGGACATATCCAAGCACGCCGCGCGCGCCCATGTCGTATGGGTTGAGCGCCACGGCGCGGTTCGCGGCATCCAGGGCCGCCTCGTAGTGTCCCTCCACCGAACGCACATAGGACAGGATCTGAAAGGCAAAGGACGAGCGCGGGTCGAGCCGAACGCTGGCCTCCGCAAGGCTCACGATCGAGGTCCACAATTCGCGCGTGCGCTTGATCCAGCCAAACTGAATGCTCTGCACCTGGATGGTGGCGAGATAGGCGTGCGCGATCGAAAGCGTCGGGTCGAGCGCGATCGCTTCCTTGAATAGCGCAATGGAAGCCTCGTAATCTTCCTTGGTGTGCCGGTAATAGTAGGAAAGGCCCTTCAGGAAGCGATCCCACGCCGTGACATCGTTGGAAACGCGGGCAGGTGCGGAAGCCTCCGCGCGGAATATCTCCGTTGCGATCGCCGCGGAGAGACTGGTCGTGATCTCGTCCTGCATCGCGAACAGATCGCCCATGTCGCGGTCATAGCGGCCGGTCCACAGTTGCTCGCCGTTCTCGGGCGCGATCAGCTCGGCGGTCACGCGGATCTTGCTGCCGGCACGCCGCACCGAGCCCTGGATCAGGTAGGTCGCGTCGATCTCGCGGGCGATCAGGCGGGTGCTCACATTCTTGCCCTTGAAGGAGAATGTCGAGTTGCGGCTCAGCACCCGATAGAAGGACTGCAGCGAAAGCGCGTGGATCAGGTCTTCGGTCAATCCGTCGGAAAAATACTCGTCGCTGGAGTCGCTCAAATTGGCGAAGGGAAGCACGCCGACGATCGCGGTCCGCGACTGCCCTGGCAGGCCCGACGAATCCCGCACCTGGCGCCCAGGCGCCTCCGGGCCGCCCGGCTCCCAGGTGAAGACCTCCACGGGGTCCGCGATATTCTTGAAACGATGACTGCCGGTGTTGACCAAGGTGGCTTTGAGGTGCCTGCCGGCTTCGTGATAGGCCTTGGCCGAGGCGGCCAAGCCGCCCGGCGGGGAAACCGTCTCGAGCCGGACGGCGATGTTGACGTCATCGCCGAACAATTCGTCCTCGTCGGCCATCACATCGCCCATGTGAATGCCCATCCGGAACTGCATGACACGGTCGGCGGGAAGCTGGTTATTGCGCTCCGCCATCAGCATCTGCATCTCGATGGCGGCCTCCAGCGCTCCGACGATGCTCGGAAATTCGAGCAGGAAGCCGTCGCCGGTGTTCTTCAGAATACGGCCGCCATGATTGAGGATGATCGGATGGATCGCGGTCCGATGGGCTTTGAAGGCGGCATGCGTGCCTGCCTCGTCGGCGCCCATCATCCGCGAGTAGCCGGCGACATCGGCGCAGACTATGGCAGCTAGCCGTCTCTCCATAACCGTATCTATGCTCCGGAATCGGCCAGTGACCGCCGCGTGCGCGGCCGACCGTTCCAACCCTTATAAAACAAGATGTACCTGGCGGAAGCCCGATCCTGAGATCATAGTAATGCAAACGTTCCGGAATTGGCAGCGGACGGCGCCGGAAATGTTAGCTGCATGATTTTTATGTCGTGGAATAATGTGGAGCGGCTGTCCTTGTTCGTTGGCCAACGCCCGCGTGAGAGATGACGACGATGCTCGGAATTCACGAACTATGGCTTTTCATCTTGTCGGGGCTGCTGCTTAACGTGACGCCGGGGCCGGACACCGCCTATATCATCGGCAGGAGCATGCAACTCGGATGGCGTGGCGGAGCGGCGGCCGCGCTCGGCATAAGCTGTGGCTGCCTTTTTCATGTCTTCGGCGCGGCGATTGGGCTTTCGGCGCTGCTGATGACGTCCTCACTGGCCTTTACCGCCCTCAAATGGGTCGGCGCAGCCTATCTCCTGTTCACGGGCGTCCAGATGCTGTTGTCACGCCAGCGCGTGATCGCGGATGTCACCCTTCAGGGTGAGGCGCCGACGCTGCGACGGGTGTTCTGGCAGGGCGCGCTCACCAATGCGCTCAATCCGAAGGTGGCGCTGTTCTTCCTCGCCTTCCTGCCGCAGTTCGTGGCGGCTGATTCGCCACACAAGACCGCGGCCTTCCTGCTGCTCGGCGCGATCTTCGTCTTCAACGGCACGCTGTGGTGTTTCGGCGTGGCGGCCTTTGCGGCGCGGGCGGCGATGCGGATCCGCCGCTCCAGCGGCGTGATCGCCTGGATCAACCGCACGCTCGGCGGGCTGTTCGTCTATCTCGGCTTCCGGGTGGCGATGCTGGAGGCGCGCTAGAGAAATCCTCGAGGCTTAGCCGTGGATCTTCACGAGCGCGCTGGCTGCGAGGTAGAACCCGAGCAGGATCATCGCGATCAGGAACCAGCGGCGGAACGCCTCCGGCTGCAGCCGTGACCGCACCGCCTGCCCGACGAACATGCCAACGAAGGACGCCACCATCGCCACCGCCCCGGGCAGCGCGGTCGCGGCGGTCAATACGCCGGCGGCGGTGAGATTGAAGGCGAGGGCGACGGTTGCGGTGGTGAAGAACAGGCCGAGCGCCTGCACCAGCTCGTCCTTCTCCATGCCGATCGCCTGCATGAATGGCATCGACGGAATCACCTGCACGCCGGTCGCCGCCGAGATCACCCCGGTCACGACGCCGACGATGCCGCCGATCCATTTCTCGTCGCGGCGGGCGACCTTGAAGCTGAAGCGGCTGAGGCCTACGACCGCATAGATGATGAGCAGGAGACCAAGAACGACGGTGCCATAGGGCGCATAAGGCCCGGTCAGCAGCCCGCTATTCAGCCAGATGCCGACCACGGTGCCGAGCATCAGCGGCCATAGCCGCTTGAGGATGTCGCGCAGATAAGGGCCGACGAAGGTCTGCCAAATGTTGGTGACGATCGCCGGCACGATCACGATCGAGATCGCCTGCGCGGGCGGCATCGTCACGGCCAGCAGTCCCATGGAAACCGTAGGCAGGCCAAGCCCCAGCGTTCCCTTGACGAAACCGGCAAGCAGGAAGGCGAAGGCGATCAGAATCAGCATCGAGTCGAACATGGGGGCACATTGACCGATCGCCGCAAGCGGCACAATCTGGAGATTACGGAGAATGCCTTCGGCTTTGCCGAAGATAGACGGAGCCCGGTATGCGTTTCGACCTGGTTGATCTGCAGCTCTTCATTGCGGTGGCGGAGACGCGCAGCATCACCAATGGCGCTTCCCGCGTTCATCTGGCACTTGCGTCCGCGAGCGAACGGATCAAGGGGCTCGAGGCTGCGCTTGGCGTCTCGCTGCTCAAGCGCGGCCGCCGCGGTGTCGAGTTGACCGCCGCCGGCGAAAGCCTGCTCGATCATGCGCGGATCGTGATCCACAATGTCGAAGCGCTGCGCGGCGACCTTGCCGCCTATGCCAGCGGCGTTAGGGCGAGCGTGCTGCTGCTCGCCAACACGTCGGGCCTGTCGGAACATCTGCCGCGGGCGCTCGCCGCCTTCCTGCGCGAGCATCCCGACATCAATGTCGACGTCGAGGAACGCGAGAGCGCCGACATCGCGGCTGCCATCGCGACCGGTGCTGCGGATCTCGGCTTCGCCGCCGAGCATGCGTTGCCCGAAAGCGTCGAGCGCTTCCTGTTCAGCGAGGATCGCCTGACGCTGGTGGCCTCGCGCCGCAGCGATCTCGCAGGCCGCCGCCAGATCGATTTCCAGGACGTGACCGGCTATGACTTCGTCGGGCTGACCGCCTCGACCGCGCTGCAGGCCCACATCGCCAAGCACGCGGCCCGGTTAGGGGCCCGTCTGCGGTTCCGGGCGCGCCTGCGCGATTTCGACGCGATCTGCCAGATGGTCGCGGCCGATGTCGGCATCGCCGTGATCCCGGAGACGGCCGCCCGGCGCTGCGCCCGGTCGATGCCGATCGCGTCGATCCGGCTGCGCGACTCCTGGGCCGACCGCAAACTCACGATCTGCGCGCGCAGCTTTAAGGCATTGCCGCGCCCGGCGAAGCTGCTTGTCGACTATCTGCGCAAGGCCGCATCGTGACGGGGTGCTTGCTCAACCGTTGAGCAGCTTCATCGCCGCCTCGTGCACCCGCGGGTCGCCCGCGGCGATGATGCGGCCGCCGCTTTGCGCTGGCTTGCCTTCCCAAGTGGTGACGATGCCGCCGGCGCCGGTGACGATCGGAATCAGGCCTGCGATGTCATACGGCTTGAGCTCGGTCTCGACCACGAGATCGAGATGGCCGGCAGCCAGCATGCAGTAGGAGTAGCAGTCTCCGCCATAGCGCGTGAGCCTGGCGGCGCTCTCGATCCGTCCAAAGCATGCCCGGTCGGTGGCGTTCATCAACAGCGGACTCGTGGTGTAGGCCGTCGCCTCCTTCAGCGACGCGCAGCGCCTGACCGAAAGCCGCCGTTCGCCGGACGGGCCGGAGTAATGAGCTGAACCATTGTCGCCGGAGAACCGCTCGCCGATGTAGGGCTGATGCATCATCCCGAACACCGGCGTGCCCTTGTGCAGCAGTGCGATCAGCGTGCCCCAGATCGGGAAGCCGCCGATGAACGACTTGGTGCCGTCGATCGGATCGAGCACCCAGACATATTCGGCGTCCTCGCGCTCATTGCCGAATTCCTCGCCAATGATGCCGTGCTGGGGGAAATTGGCCTTGATCAACCGCCGCATCACCGCTTCTGCTGCGCGGTCGGCTTCGGTCACCGGATCGAATTCGCTAGCGCTCTTATTGTCGACTGAGAGCGAGGTGCGGAAGAACGGCAGGATGGTTTCGCCGGCGGCGGTCGCGAGGCGGCCGATGAAGGCAGTGAAATCAATGACCGGCACGGCTGTTCCTTAAAGCGAGAAGCGAACTGGCAACTCAGTGCTACTGCCTAGCTCAATCCGGGATAATCCGCACCGACATTGAGGAGGTTTGTCGCCAGCATTTTTGAACGCGAGAGGGGCGCCGCATCCCGCTATGAGTTTTGGTACTAGGTGCAGTCACGAAATCGGGAGGCTGCGATTGAAGAGTAGAATTAACTGTTCATTTCTTGACGAAAATATTGAAAGAAAACGACAAAAATCGACTTTGGCCCTGTGTTGCGGGTCTGCAAGCCCTGCGGATAATGCATGGGAAATGAATCTAAAACCGCTTGCGTTTTGTGCGGCGCGGCCGCATATTGTTGCGGTGCGGTAGCGCCTCGCGCTATCGCTGCCCTCCTTGGGCGTTTCCTCCCTAGACTTGGGCCGCTTGTTCATTCAAGCGGCCCTTTTTTCTTTTGGGGCTCTTTGCTGTCATTCCGGAGCGTCCGAAGGACGAACCCGGGATCCATCGGGCCGCAGGTATGGTAGTGAGATGGATTCCGGGTTCGCGCTCGCGCGCCCCGGAATGACGATGGATCCTACTCCGCTGCCGCCTGGAACGGACCGAGGTCGCCGAGCGGGACTTCCGCCAGCGCCTCCGCCAAGGTTGCGAAATCGGCGGCCAACTGCGCAAAGCGCGGCCCGCGCTCGCGCCGGCGTTCATCCATGTAGACCGCGCGGTTGAGCTCGAGCTGAACGGTATGCAGCCCGCTCGCCGGGTTGCCGTAGTGCTCGGTGATGAAGCCGCCGGCATAGGGCTTGTTGCGGCCGATCGAATAGCCGAGCCCGCTCATGACGTCTTCGACCACGTCGGGAAGCAGCGGCGCGCAGCTTGTGCCGTAGCGGTCGCCGATGACGATGTCGGGCCGGCGCGGCTCGTCCCGCGACACCCCGATCGACGGCATCGAGTGGCAGTCGACCACAACAACGGTTCCGAACGCCTGGTGCGCCTTGTTGATCAGCCGGCGCAGCGCCCGGTGATAGGGCTTGTAGAGCGCCTCGATCCGCGACAGCGCCTCATCGACATTGAGCCGCTCGCGATAAATCTCCTGGCCGTCGCCGACGACGCGCGGGATCGTGCCAAGCCCGCCAGCGACCCGCATCGAGCGCGTATTGGCAAAGCTTGGAAGCCGGCCCGTGAACATGCGCGGATCGAGCTCATAGGGCTCGCGGTTCACGTCGACATAGGAGCGCGGGAAATGCACCCGCACGACGGGAAAGCCACGCGCGCTCAAGCCTTCGATCAACTCGTCCATGAAGGAGTCTTCCGAGCGCCTGAGCGACGTCAGATCGATCCTGGAAGCGTTGAGGAATTCGGCTGGATAGACCGAGCCCGAATGCGGCGAGTTGAAGATGATCGGCGCCCGCCAATTGACGGGTTCGACGATCTCGAACGGAGGCGGCAATTCACCGTCAGGCCTGCTCATCGTCCGGCGCCGTCCCTTCAATTCCGCTAGGGCTTCCAGCACGATTTTGCCGGAAAAACGGAGGATTTATGTGGGGGCATTGTCGGTAATCACGACCCTTCTGCCAAGCGAAAAAAATCGTGAGCCGGGCTGGAATGTCTCTTAAGAGCGGGTAACGCCCGACGCGATTGATTCGCGCGGCGTTCCGGTCCACAACTAAGTTAAGCATCCGGTCGGCCGCGCCGGCTCATCTTTCACTCGAAATTTACCGCCTATCGGGCTTAGTGTGCGGACCGATCCTCCCAAGCCGGGATTCGACGAAATCAACGCCATGCCCAAGATCCTCCTCGCCGAAGACGACAACGATATGCGCCGCTTCCTGGTCAAGGCGCTCGAAAACGCCGGATTCCAGGTTTCCCCGCACGATAACGGTATGTCGGCCTATCAGAGGCTGCGCGAGGAGCCGTTCGAGATGCTGCTGACCGACATCGTGATGCCGGAGATGGACGGCATCGAGCTCGCCCGCCGCGCCTCGGAACTCGATCCCGACATCAAAATCATGTTCATCACCGGATTCGCCGCCGTCGCCCTGAACTCCGATTCGGAGGCGCCCAAGAACGCCAAGGTGCTGGCCAAGCCCGTGCACCTGCGCGAATTGGTTAGCGAAGTGAACAAGATGCTGGCGGCCTGATCGGCAGCCAAGATTCGCCTTCAAGCGTCCTTGCCTGCCCGCTTGGGGTCCGTTATAGGGACCCGACCCAGCCGATTTTTCGGGCGCGTAGCTCAGCGGGAGAGCACTACCTTGACATGGTAGGGGTCACAGGTTCGATCCCTGTCGCGCCCACCAGCCTTCGCTCGCGAAGCGAGAGAAGGCTGCCGCGCCGAAGCCCAACGGGCGCAGGCGGGCTTGCGTCCGCGAACTACGGCTCGGCAAGCCACTTCTTCGTTCCTTGAGGGCTACGCGTGGCGCAGCCATGGGGAGCAGGCCAGCCCGTCTTCCTGGGACGAGCCGTCTGTCACACCTGCGCTGACAAGATCTCGAGCTCGCTATGGAGATATCCTGAAGGAAACACGACGCCGCATTCGTAGCCGCGCCTCCACACGACGTGGCAGTGCGTGCTCGACTTGAAGCCGTCAAACGACATGAGGAAGTCGTTGGCAAAGAAGTGAAATGAATTCGAGTACAAACCAGCACCGCGCATGTGGAGATTTCTCACCAGGCAGGGATGAACTCCCGAAATCCCGCTAAACGAAAGCAATGCGAACTGGTTCAACTGAACACGTTCTAGGGCACGACGTTCAATCATGACCGGACGCTCCAATTGATAAAATATCCGCAATTGAAATCTGGGAACGCTGCAACTTTCCATCAGTGCGGCTGTCCTAACGCATGCGCTCGTGTTCCTATGGTTAACGGTCGACGCGAAGAAAGCGCGAGCGAGATGGCACAAACCGCACGTCCGCGGGTCGCCTGACACTTTCTGCCTTCGCTCTGGCACAAAGTGCACTGACGAGCGCGCCAAGGTTGTGCTTGTTTGCGCTGCGACTCTCGCCGATTCACGGCGGGCCTCGGGAATATCGGTTTCAGGGCGCGGAACCGCGCCATGCAGGCGGTCGGAGGCCTGTTTCGGTTTCCGGCGCCAGTCCGTTTTAGCGGCATGTCACAAATCCTATATAGGGAGATGGCCATCATGCTTGGCTGAGGGCTTGGCGCGCCTCAGATGACCGGACTGGCCTTTTCCAGAGATGTTCGTACCGCAGTTCGATAGGTGGTCTGTCCGTGGCGTTCCGATCGCCGGCGTTCGCGGCATCGCGAAGCTCATGCCTATCCCGGCGAAAGCGCCCGCCATATGAAGATGGACGGTTCAGATGATCCGTTGCCCCCAAGGGAGACCGACCGGATAAAGGCCGCGCTCACTGCAGGAGATCCGACGGCCTGGTCCAACGCAGAAGTGGCGCGTCTCGTCATCATCCCGGCTCTGGCGGTGCTGTTGTTTGCCGGCGGCGTCTATTGGATCAAGGTACAGCACCCAGCCGCATCGTCGGTCGATCAAGGACCGACATCTACAATACAGGTGCGCCTGGTTCCTCAACGCGAGGAGACACCGATTCCAGTCGATTCGACGTCGCAGGCGACGACGGCGAATGTCGCCCATTCGAATCCTGAAGCCGAACAGCCGGATGATCAGGCGAAGGATGAGGTTGTGATCAAGTCGCCCGACCGCGCGTCCCTGCCTCTTGAAGCCAGTCCCAGCATCCCCAGCATCTCACGTCGTTCGACCGTGGCGAATGTGGTGCCGAATAATGCCCTGCTGAAGTTTCAACAAAGCCTGCTCAAGCACATCGCAAGATTTCAGCGATATCCCGCGGCGGCCCACAATAGGCTACAGGGCACGGTCGAAACGTTCTTCTCGATCGACCGAAAAGGGCGCCTCCTGGGCGTTTGGGTGAAAACAAGCTCCGGCCAGATACTGCTCGATACCGAGGCGATCGAGACCATCAAGAGGGCGCAGCCTCTTCCATCCATCCCAGCCGAACTTCCGGATCGCCTCAACGTCCAGATTCAACTGGCCTTCGATCCATCCTGAGAACGATTGCCGTAGTCGCCGGCGGTCTACGGCTGATTGCCCGGCTCGAAAGTGCAGTCGGCGCCGCCGCCGGCCTTTTGCTTGATCACCTTGGGATCGATCGTGCAGGTCAGCTTCGACAGGCCCGCGATGTTCGATCCGGCGGCGCCTTCGGCGGGGATGCCCGCCATCAGCATGGTTGCAAACAATTCGTTGGCGTCGCGGCCTTTCAGCGCGCGCTTGGCGATCTTGAAGGTGATCTCGCAGGAGCGCGACGTGATGTCGACATTGCTGGTGCGGCAGACGATGTTATCGGCGGTGACGGAGATCTTTCCGCCATAGGGAAAATTGGTGTCGCCCTTGAAGAAGGAAGCGACGGTGCGCTTGGGCGCGGCGGCGATCGGCGAGTATTGGGCGACCACGGCGGCGAGCGCCAGTGCCGCCGATCCTGAAGCGGAGGTAGCTGGAGCCGCGCTCGCGCCGCTGATCGAAAGAAAGAGAGTGAGAGCCGCCAATGGTCCAACGCGCATCGTTCCCTGCCTCCTCCGCGTGTCGTCCCCGCGAAGGCGGGGCCATGCCGCGTGATGTCTCGATAGGATTCGGTCATAGTCATCCTCGCAAAACTACTTCCTGTGGTTATGGGCCCCAGGTCAAGCCCGGGACGACGTGGAGAGAGGGGGCCCGGAGTTGTGGGGCTGGCAAAGCGAAGCGTGCCACCATTGCGAGCGGAGTCCTTGATGATGGGCACGTCGCAGGCGCGCCTTTGCCCACCCTGCACATGCTGCGTATTCCAATCTTTCTCCTCACCCTGAGGTCGCGTAGCGACCGTCTCGAAGGGCGAGGCCACCGGCGGGGCCTCATGGTTCGAGACGCGCTGCGCGCTCATCACCATGAGGGGCGAGAGGGTGGGCACGTCGCTGCGCCTTTGCTCACGCTACAAATTCGCTGCCTTCAATCCCTCGACCATCGCGCGGACGATGGTGGCGACTTCGCTGCGCAAGGCTTCGATGGGCACTGCGATCAGCTTGTGCTCCAGCCCCAGCGCGACCATGCCGTGGACGGCGGAGAACAGGCTGCGGGCCGTGACGCTCAGCTCTCGCGGTGAGCGCGCGGGAAAGAGCGCGGCGAGCGGGCGGTAGATGTGGCCGAACAGGTCCATCTGCTCGGAGATCGCCCAGTCCGGGACCGGCTTGCCCGGCGCCATCCGGTGCTCGAACAACGCGCGCCATAGCTCGAGATTGTCGGCGGCGAAATCGCAATAGCCGACCGCGATGCGGACCAACGTGTCGGTGGGATCCGCCGGACCGTCCCGCTCCGCCGCGGTGAGGGCCGCGTCGAGCCGCGCCAGTGTGCGCGATCCTATCCGCAGGATCAGCTCGTCGACGTCCTCGACCAGATTGTAGACCGCGCCATTGGCGATGCCGAGTTCGCTGGCGAGATCGCGCGTCTTCAGGCCGGCCAATCCGCTGACGGCGATCGACCGCTCTGCTGCCTCGATTAGCCGTTCGCGGTTTTTGGCTCGTCGTTCCAGCGCCTTGGACATTTGTCGCTCACATTGTGAGCGTTGCTCAAGAAATTATTGAACCGCGCTCAAGTTCCAGCTACAAAGATGATATGAGCAATGCTCATAACAGGGAGCTGGAAATGTTCAAAACCGTTTTCACGCTTTTCCGCGGCACCGTGGCCGCGGCGGAGGAGGAGCTGCAGGATCGCTCGGCCCTCCTCATCCTCGACCAGCAGATGCGCGACGCAGCCTCTGCCGTCGATCGCTCCAAGCGAACGCTGGCGCTGGCGATTGCCGGAGACCAGCAGGAGGGCCGTCGGCTCGAGGCGACCAATGCGCGGATCGGCAATCTCGAGCTGCGCGCCACGGCCGCACTGGAAGGCGGCCGTGAGGATCTGGCGCGGGAGGCCGCGCAGGCGATTGCCAATCTCGAAGCCGACCGCGACGCCGCGATGACCGCGCGCACGCTGTTTGGTCAGGAGATCGCGCGGTTGAAGCGCCATGTCGCCAATGCCGAGGTGCGGCTGACCGAACTCGACCGCGGCCGCCGCATCGCCCGGGCTTCCGACGCGGTGCGCTCGCTGCGCCGGAGCGGCATCGAGGCGGTGCGCCCATACGAATCCACGCTGCCGGAGGCGGAGAACACGCTGCGCAAGTTGCGCGAACGGCAGATGGAAGCCCAGGCCGCCGACGAGGCGCTGATCGAACTCGATACCGCCAGCGGACCGCTTGCCACCGCTGAGAAGCTCGCCGAGCAGGGCTTTGGGCCGCGCATGAAATCGACTGCCGACGACGTGCTCGCACGGCTCAAAGCCGGGCGCGCAGCTACTGCCTGAACCTTCAAGTCCTCAACATTGTTCATTTAAGAGAGATTGTCATGAATCAGAACGTCCAGCCCCACAGCAATGCGTGGGTCACCTTCACCTATGCCTCCTTCCTCGGCTCCGCCTTCCTGCTCGGCGTCGGCATATTCTTCCTGCCCGTCGATCTCTGGATGAAGGGCTATCTCACCATGGGCATCGTGATGTTGGTACAGACCTGCGTCACCCTGACCAAGACGGTCCGCGACGTCCATGAAGGCGGCAAGCTGGTGAACCGCATCGAGGACGCCAAGGCCGAACGGATCCTGATGGAAGTGTCCAAGGCGGCCTGACCAGGCAGCCGGAGATGGAACGAACTTCGCGAGGCGGCGGATGTCTGGCATCCGCCGCTTTTCGCCGCGAGGATGCAGCGATGACGGCGCGCAAGGGAGCATTTACCTTCTCACCGTGAGCGCCGCCTGGCGCTTACAGCGCCTTAATGGGCGAAGGGCAGTAATCTGGCCCGACAACGGGCAGCGGCATGGCGTCTTGGAGTAGAATCTCGGTCTCGCGCTTGCGCGAAAGATTTGGCAAAGCCGGCGTGGCACTGGCGCGCCTGCCCGGCCACGCCAACTTCTGGCTCAAGGCGTTGTCGCAGCCAAACATCGATCTCACCTTGCGCACGCATGCGGGGCTGCGCACGCGCATCGTCGAGCGTCCGGGCGTCTCGCTGCCGCAGGAAGAGCTGGCGGCACTGGTCTCGCAGCTACGCGTCGTGGCCGCCAAGACGCTGCCGCAGGAGAGCCTGACTTACGGCATCTTCTCCGGCGAGCCCGAGCGTCTCGCGCGCGCCATCATCACGCTGATCTCGGAAGAGGAAACCGGGCGGCCGATCGCCTTCAATGCGCTGTCGGTGATGGAGGTCGAGCTCGACGGCGCGCCGATCGACGTCACCCATCTCGGCCTCGTGATGATCGACCCTGACGTGCGCGGGCAGGGACTGTCCTGGGTGCTCTATGGCATGACCGCACTGGTGCTGTTTGCGCGCGACGGGCTGCGTCCGAAATGGATTTCCAATGTCACGCAGGTGCCGGCGGTGGTCGGCATGGTCTGTGAGACATTTTCCGATGTGTATCCATCGCCGCTATCAGGCGCGCGGCGGAGCTTCGCGCACCTGCAGCTCGCGCGCGGGATCATGGTGCATCACCGCGCGGTGTTTGGTGTTGGTTCCGAGGCTGGCTTTGACGAAGAACGCTTCGTCATCACCAATGCCTACACCGGCGGCTCGGATGCGCTGAAGAAGAGCTTCGAGATCGCGCCAAAGCACCGCAATGCGATCTATGGCGAGTTCTGCGCTCGCGAGCTCGATTATGCGCGCGGCGATGACGTGCTGCAGCTCGGCCGCATCGATCTGGCCGGCGCGCGGCGCTATCTCACGAGCGAGGTGCCGGCGGGCTCGCTGCCGGCGCTGATTGCCGCCTCCGCCGTGCTGGCGTTGCAGCGGCTGGTGTTGCCGTTCTTCCACTGGTTGGATGACACGCGCACGTTCGGCTCGCTGCGGCCGCGTTCTCGCGACAAGGATGGGCGCCGATGAATCCCGGGATCGTGGCCGATTCCATCGTCAATCTCTGCGGTGCGATCGGGCTCTGCGTCGCGATGATGACGTTCTACTGGCGCGACCCGAACAGCCCGCTGACGCGGCGCCTCTTGTTCGGACTCGGCGTGATCGCGCTCCTGTTCCTGGTGCGCGGCGTGGCGTGGTGGAGTGGCAGCGATGTGCTGGATCGCCTGAGCGTCATTCCGGCGGCGCTGATCCCGCTTGGCGCGCTTGTCGTGACCGAAGGCATGCTGCGGCGGCATGCGCCGCGCGTGGTGAAGATGCTGGCGGTGTTCGGCGGCATCTTGCTCGGCCTTGGCGGCGCGCTCGGGCTTGCCCGGTTCACGACGGCTTATGCTGCTTCGTTGTCGCTGTTCCAGCTTGCGGGCTTTCTCGTCTGTGCCTTGTTGCTCGCGCGCCGCGATCGCGCTTCGCTGATGGCGTCGGAAAACCGCAGCATCGGACGTCTCGCAGCTGGCGCGCTGATCGTGATTCCGTTCGTGATCACCGATTTCCGCACGCTGTTTCCGGACATCCCGGTCCGGCTCGGTGCGATCGGCGCGCTCTTGACCGTGACCGTGATCCTGATCGCAGGGGGCGGTGCCGAGACGCGGCGTCACGGGCTTGCGCTGATGACCTTGCGGCTTGGCAGCTCGGCGCTGCTCGGCATCGCCGCCGCCTTCATCGCCGGCGATGTCGATGCCGCGCAGATCGAGCGCTTCTGCGCGGTCGCGGTCGCCGGCGTGCTCACGATCGCCCTGATGACGGATGCGCTGCGCGCGGTGTTCGAGGCGCAGGAGCCGGGGGTCTTGAATGCGGCAGCGCTGTCGACGGCCAGGACGCGTGACGAATTGATCGCCGAACTGGCGCGGCATCCGATCTTCGAGCACGCGCGGCGCTACCGCGAGGCCGAGCTCGCCAGTTACGATCCGCCGCGCTTGCGGGAATTGTTCGCCACGCAGCGGGTGCTGCGCCGGTCGGGTGCGCCCTGGGGATATCCACCTGACGACCCCGCGGTCGAGCGCGTGCTCTCGCTGATTGCGGCTAACAGCGCCACGCATATGATCGTGCTCTCGCATGATCCGGTCGACCTGATCGTGCTCGCCGTGCCCGTCACATCAGCCGATCCCGCCACCGAAACCGCGCTCGCACTGGTGCGGCGGTTGCTGGCGCTGACGCCAGAGACGGTGTGAGGTCGGCGGAAATCCGCCGGCCTCTTTGGATCTCCGCTCGCCTATCAGCCGCAGACCTGCGTCGGCTGTGTACGCCAGCCGTGCGTGGTGTGGACGCGGCGATTCACGACATAGCAATTGCCGTTGTCGTAATAGGTGTCGCTGTAGCCGTAATACGGGTAGCCATAGCCGTACGGATAGTCGTAGGCATAGTCATCGTAATAATAGGGATCGTACAAGCCGAGGCCGAAGCCCGTGCCGAAGGCGAAGCGCCGTCCATGGAAGCCGCGGCCGTGGAAGCCGCCACCACGGAATCCGCCGAAGCCCTGATGAATACCGCCGAAGGCGTTGTGGAATCCGCCGCCGGCAAAGCCGCCGCGGAAACCACCGCCGCCGAAGCCGCCACGGAATCCGCCACCGCCAAATCCGCCGCCATGAAAGCCGCCGCCACCAAAACCGCCGCCGTGGAAGCCGCCGCCACCGCCAAAGCCGCCACCATGGCCGCCGCCGCCTCCGCCACCACGTGCCAACGCCACCGTCGGCGCCGCCGCAAGACCAACCGATGCAGCCGCCAACAATGCGATAACCATCTTGCGTAACATTACACCACTCCGTCAGTATCGCACCCAGCCCGCGATCATGATGAGGTGGCGATCATTTGCGAGATCGCGATGCGCACACCGCTCAACTCCGTGCGAGCGTCTTTAAATTCCAGTTTAGAGAGAATTGAACGGCGCAGTCGGAGCGGCGCTGCGGTATTACATTGGCAATGAAAAACGCCGGCTTTGTTGCGGGGGAAAAAGCGACCGCGGCGCGAAAGCTGCGGTCGCGGTCCCGGAATTCGCATGGAGGAGCGCTGCAGCGCTGCTCGATATCCATGAGGCGGCGACTATTTTCCCTTTACGAACGCCGCGAAAGCATCCGCATAATCCGGATGCCAGCGCGACAGTGCGGGACGGTTCTCGACGATGTCGCCGACGGCCCACAGGATGCGCCGCTCGTCGAGCTGCCGCGGCACGTCATTGTCGGGGCAGAGGATATAGAAATCGCCGGCGTCGAGCCGCTCGATCATGAAGTCGATCGTCTGCTCCGCCGTCCAGGCGCTGGCTGGCTTCTCGGCGCGTCCGCGCGCGGTCAGGCCGGTGAAGACGAAGCCGGGGATCAGCAGATGCGCTGACAGCCGGCAGCCCGGCGTGTTGCGCAATTCGTGCTGCAGCGCCTCGGTGAAAGCCTTCACGCCGGCCTTGGATACGTTGTAGGCGGGATCGCCCGGAGGCGTCGTGATGCCCTGTTTAGAACCGGTGTTGATGACGAGGCCGTCGCGCCCGCGCTCGATCATGCGCGGCACGAAGGCATGCGTGCCGTTGATGATGCCCCACAGATTGACGCCGAGAATCCGCTGCCAGTTCTCGCGCGGACCGAACATCTGGCTGCCCGGCTGGACGCCTGCATTGTTCATCAGGATGTCGGTGCCGCCGAACCGTCGTCGCACCGCGCTTTCCAGTTTCACGAGGTCCTCGAACCGGCTGACGTCGACGGTTTCGGTCATGATGCTGTCGGCGCCGCCGGGCGCGATCATTGACAGTTTTGTGGCGGCTTCCTTGAGAGCGTTGGCACTGACGTCGGCGACGCAGACCTTCATGCCCGAAGCGGCGAAGCGCATGGCGGCGGCGAGCCCGATGCCGGACGCGCCTCCGGTGATCACGGCGACATGATTTGGCGACATGGCGGGGTGGGGCATGGTCTATCTCCGACAAAAATACGTGGCAGCGATCTCTAGGCTAACATGGCGGCCGTGCCATGCACGATGGTGCATGGGAGGTCTTCATTGCCGCACTGCCGCGATCAGGCCGGCTGCTTTACGGATTTGGGTCGCCGTTGTAGAGTTCCGCATATAACGGGTCTGAAACCTGCAAGGCCCGTCATATAAATCTCGTTCCATATCAAGGGAGTGCAAACATGGCTGTCACACAGGCAATTCCGATCACGCGTCACCCCTACGCGGACGGTTCCTACAAGAAGATGCTGATCGACGGCCAATGGGTCGATGCGGCCTCAGGTAAAAAGTTCGAGACCCACAATCCCGCGACCGGCGAATTGCTCGCGACGGTGGCCGAAGGCGATGCCGAAGACATCAACCGCGCGGTGGCAGCGGCGCGTCGTGCCTTCGAGGGCCCGTGGAGCAAGGTCAAGCCGTTCGAGCGGCAGAGCATGCTCTTGAAGCTCGCCGACCTGGTGGAGAAGAACTTCGAGGAACTGTCGCAGCTCGATACGCTCGACATGGGCGCGCCGATCAGCCGCACCCGCGGCAACCGCCTGCGCGTGCTCGGCATGCTTCGTTATTATGCCGGGCAGGCGACCGCGCTGCATGGCGAGACCATCGAGAACTCGCTGCCGGGCGAGATATTCTCCTACACCTTGAAGGAGCCGGTCGGCGTGGTCGGCGCGATCATTCCATGGAACGGGCCCTTGGCGGCGACGGTCTGGAAGATCGGCCCGGCGATCGCGACCGGCTGCACGGTGGTGCTGAAGCCGGCGGAAGAAGCGCCGCTGACATCGCTGCGGCTCGCGGAGCTCTGCATGGAAGCCGGCATTCCGCCTGGTGTCGTCAATGTGGTGCCGGGATACGGCGAGACCGCAGGCGCGGCGCTCTCCTCACATCCGGGCGTCGACAAGGTCGCCTTCACCGGTTCGCACGTCACGGGACAAGCGATCGTGCGGGCGTCGGCCGGCAACCTCAAGCGCGTCTCGCTCGAGCTCGGCGGCAAGTCGCCGGACATCGTGTTCGCCGATGCCGATCTCGACCAGGCGGTGCCGGGCGCGGCAATGGCGGTGTTCGCCAATTCCGGGCAGATCTGCAGCGCCGGTACGCGGTTATTCGTCGAGCAGAAGGTCTATGACGAGTTCGTCGGCCGCGTCGCCGAATTCGGCAAGAAGCTGCAGGTCGGCAACGGCATCGACCCGAACACGCAGATCGGCCCCCTGGTGTCGCAACAGCAGATGGATCGTGTCAGTGACTATCTCGATATCGGCCAGAAGGAAGGCGCGAGCGCTGTTGCCGGCGGCGCGCGGCTGACCGAAGGGCCATTGGCAAAGGGCTATTTCGTGCAGCCGACGGTGTTCGCCAATGTGCAGGACAATATGCGCATTGCGCAGGAGGAGATCTTCGGGCCGGTCATCTCCGCGATCGCCTTCAAGGACACGGACGAACTGATTCAGCGCGCCAATGCGACGATGTTCGGCCTCGGCAGCGGCGTGTGGACCACCAATGTCAGCAAGGCGCACCAGGTTGCGCGCGCGCTGCGCGCCGGCTCGGTCTGGGTCAACTGCTACCAGGCGATGGACCCGGCGGTGCCGTTCGGCGGCTACAAGATGAGCGGCTACGGCCGTGAATCCGGCAAGCAGCATTTGGAGGAATATCTCAACGTCAAGGCGGTCTGGATCAAGACGGCCTGAAACGAAGACCTCTCTCGTCATTCCGGGATGCGCCGAAAGGCGCAGGCCCGGAATCCATCGGGCCGCAGATTGCGTGGACAAATGGATTCTCTGATGTGCAATTGCACATCATGGCTCGCGCTTCGCGCGCCCCGGAATGACGGCTTATCGGCGATAGGCCGCCACTTGCTTTTCAGCGGCGCGCGCCTCCCCTATAGTGCCGGCAACGACAACACAAATATCCGGGCAGGCATGAAATTCCCGTCGCTTTTCTCTCCTCTCAAGATCGGTCCGTACCAGCTCCAGCACCGCGTGGTGATGGCGCCCTTGACGCGGATGCGCGCGGAAAAACCGTCGCTCGCGCCGCGGCCGCTGAACGTGGAATATTATGCCCAGCGCGCCACGCCGGGTGGGCTGATCATCGCGGAAGCCTCGCCTGTGGTGAATACCGGGTTCGGCAGTCCCGGCATTCCCGGCATCTACAGCGAGCAGCAAATTGCCGGCTGGCGGAAAGTGGTCGACGCCGTGCACGCCAAGGGCGGCATCATCTTCCTGCAGCTCTGGCATGTCGGCCGCGTCTCGCATTCCTCGTTCCAGCCCGGCGGCGCGCTGCCGGTCGCGCCATCAGCGGTGGCGATCTCCTCCGAGTTCAAGGCGATGACGGCGGACGGCAAGGTGGTCGATTACGAGACGCCGCGCGCGCTCGAGACGAGCGAGATTCCCGGCGTCATCGAGGCCTATCGCGAGGGCGCGAGGAACGCACTGAAAGCCGGCTTCGACGGCGTCGAGATCCATGGCGCCAATGGCTATCTGATCGAGCAGTTCCTGCAGTCGCGCAGCAATCTGCGCACCGATCAATATGGCGGGTCGATCGAGAACCGCGTGCGCTTCCTGATGGAGGTGACGAAGGCCGTTATCGAGGTCTGGGGCGCGAACCGCGTCGGCGTGCGGCTGTCGCCTTACGGTATCGCCAATGGCAGCGGCGAGGCCGACCCGATGCCGCTCTACAGCCACGCCATCAAGCAGCTCGATCCGCTCGGGCTCGCCTATCTGCACTTCATCGAGCCGCGCTCCTCCGGCGCCGGCCGCGCCGAGGTCAATCACCAGAACGTGCCGTCGGCGATGGTGCTGTACCGCCCGATGTGGAGCGGCGTCCTGATCACCGCCGGCGGCTTCACCGGCGAGACGGCGGATGCCGCAATCGCCGCGGGACACGCCGATGCGATCGCCTTCGGCCGCATCTTCATCTCCAATCCGGACCTGCCGCGCCGCCTGCAGCGCAGCTATCCGATAACGCCGTATAATCGCGCGACGTTCTACGGCGGCGAGGAGAAGGGATATACCGACTATCCCGTTCACGACGAGATGGCGCAGGCGTAGGTCGTTCGTCATTGCGAGCGCAGCGAAGCAATCCATGGTGCCGCGCGTGGCGAGATGGATTGCTTCGTCGCTTTCGCTCCTCGCAATGACGAGGAAAACGAGGCGAGAATGGCCAAAGCAGCCGCTGCAGGAGGGATCGCGTCGGGCCAATGCCTGTGCGGCGCAGTTCGGCTTGAGATCGACGTGCCGGCGCGCTGGGCCTGGCATGATCATTCCGCGCCGAGCCGCCGCGCGCATGGGGCGGCCTATGCGACCTATGTCGGGAGCTGGCGCAAGCGGTTCCGCATCGTCGCGGGGAAGGATGCGATCACGCGCTACGAGGATGACGCGACGAAGACCGTGCGCAGCTTCTGCGCGACCTGCGGGACGCCTCTATTTTACGAGCGCGCTCGCTCGCCGCACATGGTGAACATTCCGCGCGCGCTGTTCCTGGGCCGTACCGGGCGGCAGCCGTTCTATCACGTCGCGATCGAAGAGCTGCAGGAGTGGGCCTATACCGGCGAACCGCTGGTGCCATTGAAGGGTTATCCCGGCGTGGTCTGGCATCGCGCGAAAAAGAAGAAGCGCCCCGATCGGGAGGGGATGTTTTAAATTTTCGTAGCCCGGGTGGAGCGCAGCGCAACCCGGGTTTGCCCGTGGCTCCCCGGATTACACTGCGCTCCATCCGGGCTACGGCCCTACGGCGCTACATCGCAAGGCAGCCATGAGCGCAGGCGCGATTGCTCGGGGCGTGCAAGTTTGGTCATGATGCCTCATCCCGCGCGCCAATGAGCCCGAGGGTAGGAGGAGACATGAAGAATCGCATTACCGGGCGTTCGGCGTTCCTGGCGCTGTTGAAGGACGAGGGCATCACGCATCTGTTCGGCAATCCCGGTACCACCGAATTGCCGATCATGCATGCGCTGAAAGACCATCCCGACCTCACCTATGTGATGGCGATGCAGGAGAGCCTGGTGGTGGCGATGGCCGACGGCTTCAGCCGCGCCTCCGGCAAGCTCGTCGCCTGCAACGTCCATGTCGCGCCCGGTCTCGGCAACGCGATGGGCTCGCTGTTCAACGCCAAATTCACCGGCACGCCGTTGATCCTCACTGCCGGCCAGCAGGAGCAGGGCCACGGCTTGACGGAGCCGGTGCTTTACGGGCCGCTGGTGCAGATGGCGGAGCCGCTGGTGAAATGGGCGGTCGAGGTGACGCGACTGGAGGATCTGCCGCGCATCGTGCGCCGCTCCGCCAAAGTCGCGACCACGCCGCCGACCGGACCGGTGTTCATCTCGCTGCCCGGCGATATCCTCAATTCCGAAGCCGGCATCGAGCTCGGCCGGGCGACCCGCGTCGACACGCGGGTGAAGCCGTCAGATGAATCGCTGCAGGCGCTGGTCGCGCGCATCCTCAAAGCCGAGCGGCCGGTGATCGTCACCGGCGATGAGATCGTCAAGAGCGACGCGCTGCAGGAAGCTGCCGAACTCGCGGAAACGCTCGGCGCGCCGGCCTATCAATCTTCGACGCCCTATGGCGCGCACTTCCTCTCCGAAAGCCCGTGCTTCATGGGCGCGATCGCTCGGGTTCAGAAACTTGCGCGGGAGACGCTCGCGCCCTACGACCTCATCATCGCACTCGGCGGCGATCCCTTGCGGATGTCGGTTTATAGCGAGATCGATCCGCTGCCGGATGGGCTCGGGATCGTGCAGGTCGGTCTGGTCGACTGGGACCTCGCCAAGAACTATGGCGCGGAGATTGCGCTGAAGGCCGACGTGAAGGAAACCCTGCGCGCGTTGATCCCGGCGCTGAAAGCATCCGGCGGCGGCGCGCTGGAAGCGCGGGCAAAGCAGGGCGTTGCGGCGCTGGTGTCAAAAAACTGGGCCGCGAAGCGCAAGGCGCTGGTCGACCAGATCTCGAAAGCCGAGGGCACCTCGCCGATCGATCCGGACTGGCTGGCGCTGCAGGTTGTCGAGGCGATGCCTGACAATGCGATCCTGGTCGATGAAGGCCTGACCTCGTCGCGCCAGATGATTGCGCTGCGCCCGCACCGCGACCGCTATGGCTATCACGCGCTCGCCTCCGGCGGCATCGGCTGGGGATTGCCGGCATCGGTCGGCGTCAGCCTCGCCAATCCGCAGCGACCGGTGGTGTGCTTCTCCGGCGACGGCAGCGCGATGTATTCGATCCAGTCGCTGTGGACCGCGGCCAACCACAAGCTGCCGCTGACGTTCGTCATCGTCAATAATGGCGGCTACCGCATCATCAAGCAACGCCTCCTCGCCTTTCACGGCGACGATCATTATGTCGGCATGGATTTCGTCGACCCGCCGGTTGATTTTACTGGCGTTGCGAAGTCGCTTGGATTGGAAGCGATGCGGATCACCGATCCCCGCGAACTCAAGGGCGCGATGCGGTCCACATTCGGCCGGCCCGGCACGAAGCTGATCGAGGTGGTGGTCAGTAATTCGGTGAATTGAGCCACGGATTGTAGGGTGGGCAAAGCGAAGCGTGCCCACCATTACGAGTGGAGTGCTTGACGGTGGGCACGCTCTGCTTTGCCCACCCTACGATTCTTCGTCGTCATTGCGCCGCTTGCGGAAGCGTGGATTGCTTCGTCGCTTCGCTCCTCGCAATGACGGTGTGAGGGGCTGTCAGTCCTACTCCGCCGCCGCGGCGTGGGGCTTGATGCGGTAGCGACTCGCGGGGTGCTCGTCCGTCAGCCGCGCGCGGCCCGTGCCGAACAATTTCTCCCGCAGCGTGCCTTGTGCATAGTCCTGCTTGTATCGGCCGCGGCGGGTCAATTCCGGCACCAGCATGTCGGCGATGTCCTCGAAATCGTCGGGCGAGATCGCAAACGCGACGTTTAGGCCATCGACGTCGGTCTGCTCGAACCAGCGCTCGATGTCATCGGCGACCTTTTCCGGTGTGCCGACCACGACCGGGCCGATGCCGCCGATGCCGACATGCTCGGCGACCTCGCGCACGGTCCAGATGCGATCGGGATCGGCGCGGGTGATGTTGTCCATCGCGGTGCGGCCGGCGTCGTTATGGACATGGCGCACCTCCTGGTCGAGGTCGTAGGTCGAGAAATCGACGCCGGTCCAGCCGGACATCAACGTCAGTGCGCCCTCATGGCTGATGTGGCTGCGATAGTCGGCATATTTCGCGTTTGCTTCGGCCTCGGTGCGGCCGAGGATGACGGTCATCATGCTGAACATCAGGATCTCGGCCGGATTCCGGCCCTTCTGGGCGGCAAGCTCACGGATGGCGGAGACTCGCGGCGCGATCACCTTGGCCGACGGTCCCGACATGAATACGCATTCGGCGTGCTCGGCGGCGAACTGCCGGCCGCGTGGCGACGTGCCGGCCTGATAAAGCACCGGCGTGCGCTGCGGCGACGGCTCGCTCAAATGCAGCGCGTTGAGGCGATAATTCTTCCCCTCGTGCTTGACGGGATGCACCTTGGCGGGATCGGTGAAGATGCTGCGCGCGCGATCGCGGATCGCAGCGTCGTCTTCCCAACATCCTTCCCAGAGCTTGTAGACCACTTCCATATATTCGTCGGCGATCTCGTAGCGGTCGTCATGCGCCGTCTGCTTGTCCCTTGCCGGCGCCGCGCGCGGCCGAGTCGAGATAGCCGGTCACCACGTTCCAGCCGACGCGGCCTTCGGTCAGGTGGTCGAGCGTCGACATCCGCCGCGCGAATGTGTAGGGCGGCTCGAAGGAGAGATTGCTGGTGACGCCGAAGCCGAGATGCTTCGTCACCGCGGCCATCGCCGGAACCAGCAGCAGGGGATCGTTCACTGGCGTCTGCGCGGCATTGCGCAGCGCAGCGTCCGGGCCGCCGCCGAACACGTCATAGACGCCGAGCACGTCGGCGAGGAACAGACCATCGAACCGGCCGCGCTCCAGCGTTTTGGCGAGATCGAGCCAGTAGGGCAGCCGGTTATACTCCGCGGTGCGGTCGCGCGGATGGGTCCACAATCCCGGCGACTGATGCGCCACGCAGTTCATGGCAAAGGCGTTGAGCCGGATTTGTTTTGTCATCGTGGGCAACCCGAGAAGCGCGGCATCGCTGCCGCGCCAAAGCGTGGAAGAAATTTATCGTCCGGCCTGCCTGAACGGCAGTTCCTCACCGGCCGGCGGCATGACATGCGCGACGTTGAGCGTCATCGACACCACATCGTAATAGCCGTTCACCGCGACCAAATCCATCACGCCCTGTTCGCCGAATTTTGCAACCGCTTTCTGGTAGATGGCATCGTCGACGCCATGGTCACGGCGGAGCTGGGTAGTGAACTCCCAGACGATCGCTTCATCCTCCTTCATGTTTTCGGGCTTGCGGCCGGCACCGAGCGCCGCGACGATCTTCGGATCGAGCCCCGCTTTCAGCGCGAGCGGCGCGTGCGCATACCACTCATATTGCGAGCCCCAATATTGCGCGGTCATGATGATCGCCATCTCGTTGACGCGCTTGTCGAGCGAGGTGTTGAAACGGAGATATTCGCCGACCTTCTGCAAGCGGTCCGCGAGTTCCGGGCTGCGTAACCAGGCATTGAACGGTCCGCTCATGCCTTTGCGCGGGCCGGACATGATGGCATCCGCGACCGTGCGCTGGGCAGGGGTCATCTTCTCCAGCGGGATCTCCGGAAAGCGCTCGCCGGTCGCGGCCGGTGCGACGCCGGTGAACAGGATGCAAAGTGCCGAGACGCGCAGGATCGTTTTCATGGATGACCTCCCTATTTGATGTCCGGACGGACGCCGGACTGGGCGGAAATTGTTGCAGCTTGGCGAGCGTTGGCAAGCTTTATTCGGGCGTCTTCCAGCCGCCGCGATATCCCTATAAGAGGTGGGCAGGTTGGTTGCGGGAAAGGCAGATCATGGCTGACAGGGCTGACGCGATCGCGCGGGTGCGCGCGCAATTTCACTCTGGCGAGTTCCTGCGCGAGCTCGACAAGCGGGTCGGCTATCGCACGGAAAGCCAAAATCCTGGCAGCGGTGACGCGCTGCGCGCCTATCTCACGGAGAATCTGCAGCCTGCGCTCGCCGAACTCGACTTCAAGACTCGCCTGATCGAATCGCCGACAGGCAAGGGCCCGTATCTCGTGGCCGAATATATCGAGGACGCCTCGCGCCCGACCGTGCTCACCTACGGCCATGGCGATGTCGTCGACGGCATGATCGGCGAATGGCGCGACAATCTCGATCCCTGGAAGACCACCATCAAGGGCGACCGCGCCTATGGCCGCGGCACCGCAGACAACAAGGGCCAGCACAGCATCAATATCGCGGCGCTGCGTGCGGTGCGGGAGACCCGCGGCGGCAGGCTCGGCTTCAACGTAAAGTTCATCATCGAGACCGGGGAGGAGATCGGCTCGCCCGACCTGCGAACGATCTGCGAAGCCTATCGTGAGGAACTCAAGGCCGACCTGTTCCTGGCATCCGACGGGCCGCGGCTTTCGGCCGAACGGCCCACGATCTTCCTCGGCTGCCGCGGCGGCAACCGCATCCATCTCGATGTCAACCTGCGCGAGGGCGGGCATCATTCCGGCAATTGGGGCGGTGTGCTCGCCAATCCCGCCACCATCCTGGCGAACGCGATTGCGAGCCTGGTCGACGCCAAGGGCCGGATGAAACTGGAAGCCTTGAAGCCGCCGCCGATCTCGAACCGGGTCCGCGCGGCGCTGGCGGATGTGAAGGTCGAGCCGGGCGCGGACGAGCCGGCGCTGTCGCCGGACTGGGGCGAGGAAGGGCTGTCGCCCGCCGAGCGGCTCTACGCCTGGAACACGCTGGAAGTGCTGGCGCTGTCAGCGGGCAATATCGCAAGCCCGGCGAATGCGATCCCGGGGAAGGCGAATGCCGTGCTGCAGCTTCGCTTCGTTGTCGGCACGAAGATCGACAAGGTCGTCGATGCCGTGCGCGCGCATCTCCATGCCAATGGTTTCCCGATGGTCGAGGTCAGCGGCGCGCAACGATTTGCGGCGTCGCGGACCGACATGGACAGTCCCTGGATCGACTGGACCGCGACATCGATCCGCAACACCACCGGCAAGGCGCCGGCGGTGCTGCCGAATTTCGGCGGCTCGCTGCCGAACGACGTATTTTCGGAAGGTCTCGGCTTGCCCACGATCTGGGTGCCGCATTCCTATCCCGGCTGCTCGCAGCACGCACCCGACGAGCACATTCTGCTGCCGGTGACGGAAGAAGCGCTCACGATCATGGCCGGCCTGTTCTGGGATCTCGGCGAGATGGCGCGGGCGCTGTGATCGCAGCCGACGCACCAAGCGAGTCCGCATAGGACGGTCTATATAAAGGGTGCCGAGCCCGTCGATGCGCCGACGCCGCCATCGATCGCCAAGTTTACGCCATTGACAAAGCTCGCATCCTCACTGGCAAGAAACGCGATGACACCGGCAACCTCTTCCGGCTGGGCTGCCCGTCCCAGGGGAATGCGTTCTTCTAGCCGCTGAAGCACGTCAGGGAAGTGTTCGAAGACGCGCCTCGTCAGGTCGGTGAATATGGTGCCTGGACAGACCGCGTTGATGCGCACGCCTTTTGGGGCAAATTCGAGGGCCAGGCTCCGCGTGAGATTGCTGACCGCGCCTTTTGTGGCGTTGTAAAAGTTGAGCCCGCGATCGCCGCCAAGCCCCGAAATGGATGACACGTTGATGATCGAGCCCTTGCTCTCGATAAGATGAGCAAGCGTCGCCCGCGTTACGTTGAAGACCCCATCGACGTTGACCGCGAAGACCTCGCGCCAATTCTGAGTGGGCAGATCGAGGAAAGCCCCGGCAGTTCCCGTTCCCGCGTTGTTGACGACAATGTCGATCCTGCCGAGCCTGCGGACGACATCGGTGACGAGGTCTTCAACCGCATTCGCGTTGGAGACATCAGCCGGCCGGATCATGCAGCGGTCGGCTGTCAAGGTTGCGGCGACGTCCTGCAATTTGGACGCCCGGCGTCCGTTCAGGACGACGATCGCTCCTTCCTCATGAAATCGGCGTGCGGTCGCAGCGCCGATACCACTGCCGGCGCCGGTGACGATGACTACCTTGCCGTCGAACCTTCGGGACATAGCTCGTGAACTCCACCTGATGCGATCGATGCGTCGGCGGATGCTGGGGAGCTTCGATTGCAGTTGTATTTCAGCGGAGACATTCTTGGCTACATTTGAAGGCGGTCACGGCGACGAGACTACGAATCGGCTGCGCGGAGGCGGAGCGCTCTCGACGAGGCGCTAGCGGGTGCGACTAAAGTGCACCGCCGCGGGTACCTTGCGACTGTCCGCACTTCAGGCCATCATGGCGGCAGCCATCGCCGGGCACGTTGGGGACACCTGCTTGAGCCATATGACGTCATCTCGGATGCGAGCCATGCCGCCGTCGCGGCGTTGCCGCGCCGTCCGACCAAATGCGGCTGACGGACATTCTGACACAATCGAACCTATCCAAACGAGGAGAACTACGCATGAAACGCCTTCTTTCGATCGGCTTCGCGCTCGCCGCCGCGCTCGGCGCGGCTGAGGCCGGCGCCCAGGAGCTGACGGGGACGTTGAAGAACATCAAGGAGACCGGCACGATCACGCTCGGCCACCGCGACTCCTCAATCCCCTTCTCCTATCTCGACGACAACCAGAAGCCGATCGGCTATGCGATGGACATCTGCCACAAGATCGTCGACGCGGTGAAAAAGGAACTGAAGCTCGACAAGCTCGAGGTGAAGCTCAATCCGGTGACGTCATCGACCCGCATTCCGCTGCTCGCCAACGGCACCATCGATCTCGAATGCGGCTCTACCACTAACAACGCCGAGCGGCAGAAGCAGATTTCCTTCACCAACACCCATTTCCTCACCGCGAGCCGCTACGTCTCGAAAAAGTCGAGCAAGCTCAATTCGATCGACGATCTCAAGGGCAAGGCCGTGGTGTCGACCGCGGGCACCACCAACATCAAGCAGCTCACCGAGGCCAACGCCGCGCGCGGGCTCAACGTCAACATCATCCCGGCCAAGGACCATGCGGAAGCGTTCCTGATGGTCGAAACCGACCGCGCGGTCGCCTTCGTGATGGACGATATCCTGCTCGCAAGTCTGGTTGCGGGGTCGAAAACGCCCGACGATTACGTGATCTCGAAGGACGCATTCTCGAAGCCGGAGCCTTACGGCATCATGCTGCGCAAGGACGACCCGGCCTTCAAGAAGGTGGTCGATGCGGCGACTGCCGCGCTCTACACCGGCGGCGAGGGACAGAAGATCTACGACAAATGGTTCACGCAGAAGATCCCGCCGAAAGGGCTGAACCTGAATACGCCGATCGCTGCGGAGCTGAAGAACGAGTTCGCCAAGCCCTCGGACTCGCCGGACCCGGATTCGTATAAGTAAACGCAGCTTTAGACCCTCATGGTGAGGAGCGCGTAGCGCGTCTCGAACCATGAGGCCCGACCGTGGCCTCATCCTTCGAGACGCTTGCCGCGCAAGCTCCTCAGGATGAGGGGAAACAGCGGCTGGCCGGCCATCCTTGGCCCGGCCATTGCATGGGCGGGCCGGGCGTATCGCGGAACGGGGGAGCTTTGAACTATCACTGGAACTGGCAGATTTTCTTCGAGCCGAACCCGACCGGCAGTGGCACCTATCTCGACATGCTGCTGTCGGGGCTGGCGCTGACGATCAAGACCGCGCTCACGGCCTGGATCATCGCGCTGGTGTTCGGCTCGGTGGTTGGCGTGCTGCGCACGCTGCCGTCGAAGGTCGCAGGCTTGATCGGCTTCTGTTATGTCGAATTCTTCCGCAACATGCCGCTGCTGGTGCAGCTCTTCCTGTGGTTCTTCGTGCTGCCGGAACTGTTGCCGCGCGCGGCGGGACTGTGGCTGAAGCAAATGCCGAACGCGCCGTTCTGGACGGCTTCGATCGGCGTCGGGCTGTTCATGTCGGCGCGCGTTGCCGTGCAGCTTGCCGCCGGTATCGCCTCGCTGCCGCGGGGCCAGAAGCAGGCGGCGACCGCGCTCGGGCTGACGACGGCACAGACATATCGCTACGTGCTGCTGCCGATGGCCTATCGCATCATCCTGCCGCCGCTGACCTCCGAATTCCTCAACACCGTGAAGAACACGGCGGTGGCGATCACCATCGGGCTGATCGAATTGACCGGGCAGGCGCGCGCGATGCAGGAATTCTCGTTCCAGGTGTTCGAAGCCTTCACGGCCGCGACCATCATGTATCTCCTGGTCAATATCGTCGTCGTCACCGGCATGCGCTTCCTGGAGCGCAAGGTCGCGATTCCCGGCTACATCGCGGGGAAATAGCATGCTCGGCAGCTTCGATTTCGACGTCATCCGCCGCTCGCTGCCCTACCTCTTCGTCGACGGCATGACGTTCACGCTGACGCTGACCGCGCTGTCGGCGCTGGGCGGGTTGGTGTTTGGAACGCTGATCGCGCTGATGCGCTTGTCCGGCTTCAAGCTGCTCGGCCGCATCGCCGGGCTCTATGTCGATTTCATGCGCTCGCTGCCGCTGGTGCTGGTGATCTTCTGGTTCTATTTCCTGGTGCCCTATATCGGGCAGTGGCTGACCGGCGCGTCGCGCCCGATCAGCGTCGGCGCGTTCGCCTCCTCGCTGATCACCTTCATCATGTTCGAGGCGGCGTATTTCTCCGAGATCATGCGCGCCGGCATCCAGTCGATCTCGCGTGGCCAGCCGGCAGCTGCAAGCGCGCTGGGCCTGACCTACGCGCAGAGCATGCGCTACGTCGTGCTGCCGCAGGCGTTCCGCAACATGCTTCCGGTGCTGCTCACCCAGACCATCGTGCTGTTCCAGGACACCTCGCTGGTCTACGTCCTGTCGATCCCGGATTTCCTCGGCGCCGCCAGCAAGGTGGCGCAGCGCGACGGGCGGCTGGTCGAGATGTACCTGTTCGCGGCAGTGGTCTATTTCACCATCTCCTGCCTTGCCTCCTTCGGCGTCCGCCGCCTCCAGGCGCGCATCGCCATAGTTCGGTAGATAGTCATGCAGTTGAAATTTCGAGGCACGCACCTCTTCACCTCTCCCATGGGAAGAGGTCGGATCGCACAAGCGATCCGGGTGAGGGGATCTGCTCTATCGAGGGACCTTAACCCCTCACCCGGCGCTGCGCGCCGACGTCTCCCTTCGGGAGAGGTGATCTCGCGGCAACAGTTGAGCCAGGCATGATCGAACTTCGCCACGTCAACAAATGGTACGGGCCGACCTTCCAGGTGCTGAAGGACTGCACCACCAGCGTCGCCAAGGGCGAGGTCGTGGTGGTCTGTGGCCCTTCGGGATCGGGCAAGTCGACGCTGATCAAATGCGTCAATGCGCTGGAGCCGATCCAGGGCGGCGAGATCATCCTGGACGGCATCAAGGTCAATGATCCCAAGACCGACCTGCCGAAGCTGCGCGCGCGGGTCGGCATGGTGTTCCAGCACTTCGAGCTGTTTCCCCATTTGCGGATTATCGACAATCTCTGCCTGGCGCAGGAGAAAGTGCTCGGCCGCAAGCACGATGAAGCGGTGGCAAAGGGGATGAAGCTGCTCGATCGCGTCGGGCTAAAGGAGCACGCAAAGAAATATCCGGCGGAGCTTTCCGGCGGGCAGCAGCAGCGCGTCGCGATTGCGCGGGCGCTGGCGATGGACCCCGTCGCGATGCTGTTCGACGAGCCGACCTCGGCGCTCGATCCGGAAATGATCAGCGAGGTGCTCGACGTGATGGTCGACCTCGCGCGCGAGGGCATGACCATGATGGTCGTCACTCATGAAATGGGCTTTGCCAGCAAGGTCGCCCATCGCGTGATCTTCATGGATCAGGGCGAGATCGTCGAGGATGCGCTGAAGGCGGATTTCTTCGGCAAGCCGCGCAGCGACCGCGCGCAGAAGTTCCTGTCGAAGATCTTGCAGCATTAATACCGCCGTCATTCCGGGGCACGCGAAGCGTGAGCCCGGACTCCATTCAGCCGCTTGCGCTGGCGGGGAAATGGATTCCGGGCTCGATGCTGCGCATCGCCCCGGAATGACGCCGAGGGTTTGATGGCCTGGAAGGTCTATCGGCATCAACGAATTGCGTATAGAAACCTCATCGCATCACTACGTCCGGGAGACTTCGCTTGGAAAAGATCGCTTACGTCAACGGCTCCTATGTACCCCTTTCGGAGGCCAAAGTGTCGGTCCTCGACCGCGGCTTCCTGTTCGCCGATGGTATCTACGAGGTGGCCGCCGTGCTCGACGGCAAGCTGGTCGATAACGCCTCGCATCTGGCGCGACTGGAGCGCTCGGTCGGCGAGATCAGGCTGGAACTGCCGGAAACCATCGCGCGGATCCAGGACATCCAGAAGGAGCTGGTGGCGCGCAACAAGCTCGTCAACGGCATGGTCTATCTGGAGGTGACCCGCGGCGCCGATATCGGACGCGATTTTGCCTTTCCCAAAGGGGTGAGGCCGACGCTGGTGATGTTCACCTCTGAGAAGGACATCGTCGGGGCGCCCTCGGCCAAGACCGGCATCAACGTGATCACGGTGCCCGACATCCGCTGGGAGCGGCGCGACATCAAGAGCGTGGCGCTGCTGGCGCAGGTGCTGGCCAAGCAGGCGGCCGCCGAAGCTGGCGCCGGCGAGGCCTGGATGATCCAGGACGGCAAGGTCACCGAGGGCGGCTCGTCCTCTGCCTTCATCCTGACCCAGGACGACGTCATCGTGACCCGACAGAACGGCAGCGAAATTCTGCCCGGCTGCACCCGTAAGGCCGTGGTGGCGCTCGCCGAGGAACGCCAGCTCCGCGTCGAGGAGCGCGCCTTCTCGATCGAGGAGGCGCTGGCCGCCAAGGAAGCCTTCATCACCAGCGCCAGCCTGTTCGTGCAGGCGGTGGTCGCCATCGACGGCAAGAAGGTCGGCAATGGCAAGCCCGGCCCGATGACGGAGCGGCTGCGCGAGATCTATGTGGAGTTCGCCAAGGCGACTGCGGTGTAGCATGTCACCCTCATCATTGCCGGGCTTGACCCGGCAATCCATCTCGCTTCGGAAGAGTCTTTTTTGATGGATGCGCGGGTCAAGCCCGCGCATGACGAGGGGTTGCCCGCGGCAATCCTAATGCGCGCCGCCGCCGGCCAGCGCATTTGGCTTCTTCAGCAGCGCCGCGGCGAACAGCGCGACGATCAGCGCGACGCCCATCACGTAAAAGGTGTCGCTGAAAGCCAGAATGTAAGCCTGCTTCTGCACGATCCTGCCGACTGCGACGATAGCGCGGTGCGTGGCGTCGGCATGGTCGGCGACGCCATGGCTCATGAAATATTGCGTGAGCTGCTCGATCCGCGTGCGGGTCGCCTGCTCCAGCAGCGAGACCGACTGCATCAGCACGTTGGAATGATACTGCTCACGTTTGGTCAGCAGCGTCTGCAACAGCGCGATGCCGACGGCGCCGCCGAGATTGCGCATCATATTGAAAAGCCCGGACGCCGAGCCGGCATTCTCGGCCTCGATCCCTGCAGTCGCGACCGCCGACAGCGGCGCCATCACCAGCGCCTGGCCGATGGCGCGCACGATGTTCGGCCAGAACAACTGGTCGGTGGCGTAGTCATTGGTCATATAGATGTTCATGAAATTGGAAGCGGCGAACAGCGTGAAGCCGACGCCGATGATGATGCGCGGGTCGAAGCGCTGCATCAGGCGTGGCACCAGCGGGATCAGCACGAGCTGCGGCAGCCCGGTCCATGCCAGCACCATGCCGATCTGCTCGGCATTGTAGCCCTGAATCCGTGACAGATATTGCGGCAGGATGAACACCGAGCCGTACAGCGCGGTGCCGAGCAGGAAATTGGCCAGCATGCCGAAGCCGAAGTTGCGGCGGAGCAGCAGGCGCAGGTTGAGCAGCGGCTTGTTCGCGGTGAGCTCGATCACGATGAACGCCACTAGGGCCACCGCCGCGATGACGGAGAGGCGGACGATGAAGGGCGAGCCGAACCAGTCGTCCTTGTTGCCCTCTTCCAGCACCGTCTGCAGCGCGGACAGGCCGATCGCCATGGTGATGATGCCGGGCCAGTCGCCCTCGCGCAGAAGCGAGAGCTTCATTGGTTTTGCTTCCAGCGAGAAATAGAGCATGCCGACCATGATCGCGCCGGGCACCAGGTTGACATAGAAGATGTACTGCCAGCCCCAGTTCTCGGTGAGATAGCCGCCGATGGTCGGGCCGATCGCCGGCGCGAACGTCGCCGACAATGCGAATATGGCGAGCCCGATTGGCTGCTTCGCCTTAGGTAGCAGCGTGATGATCAGTGTGAACGCCAATGGGATCAGCACGCCGCCGGTGAAACCCTGCACGGCGCGCAGCGCGATCATCTGCGGCAGGTCGTGCGCGAGCGCGCAGGCCGCGGAAAAGACAAGGAACAGAACAGCATTGGTCAGGAGATAGCGCCGGACCGAGAACACCTGCGCGAGCCAGCCGCTCAGGGGGATCACCACGATCTCGGCGACCAGATAGGAGGTCGAAATCCAGCCGCCGTCATCGATGCCGGCGCCGATCGCGCCCTGGATGTCCGCCAGCGAGGCGTTGACGATCTGGATGTTGAGCACCGCCATGAAGGCGCCGAGATTGGCGCCGACCACCGCGATCCAGATTTTTGCGGGGATAGCCGGTGCGGCGGCGGGTTTTGGGCTGAGGTCCGCGGAGGACGCGGCGTTGAGCGTGGGCTGTAGCGTGGTCATTAGTCTCGTCCGCTAGCGCGTGATGAAGCCGAATTGCTTCCGCGATCGATGCTGCACTCCTCTCCCGCAAGCGGGAGAGGAGAACTCGCCGCTAGCCTCCGTCCGGCCGCGCGGCGCTGGCGGCAAGTCGGCTCTTCGCTTCGCGCTCGGCCAGCACGGTGGCCTTGGTGTCGACGGTCGGCACTGCCGACATGCCCGGGCGCAACAGGCCCTTTAGCCTGATATCATCGAGCACGATCTTGACCGGCACGCGCTGCACGATCTTGGTGAAATTGCCGGTGGCGTTGTCCGGCGGCAGCAGCGCGAATTCGAGTCCGCTCGCGGGCGACAGACTGTCGACATGGCCGCGCAGCTTGGTGCCGCGGAAACTGTCGATCTCGACTTCGACCGGCTGGCCGTTGCGCACATTCGTGAGCTGGGTCTCCTTGAAGTTGGCGACGACGTAGACGGCATCGAGCGGCACCACCGCCATCAACTGCGTGCCGGCCTGAACATATTGTCCGACCCTGAGCGAGCGTGCGCCGACGGTGCCGTCGACTGGCGCGGTGATCCGCGTATAGCTGAGGTTCAGCGATGCCTGCCGCTCCACCGCACGGGCGCGATCGAGCTGCGCGACCGCCTTGGCGCGTTCGGTGGTGAGCACATCGACCTTGCGCTGGGCGGCGAGCAGGCCGGACTTGGAGTGCTGCAATTGCGCGTTGTTGGCACGGAGCGCGGCGTCGGTCTGCTGCGCGCGCTGTACGGTGCCGGAGCCGGTCTTCATCAGCCCCTCGTAACGGGTCTGCTCCTCCTGCGCGAATTTCAGATTGGCTTCGGCGGCGGCGACGTCGGCCGTGCCCTGCTCGATGATCGGCTGCTGCTGGGCGAGCTGGGCATCGAGGTTGCGCACCGCAGCCTCGGAGGCCTCGACATCGGCGTGGGCCTGGGCCAGTGCGGCCCGGAAATCGCGGTCGTCGATTTCGGCCAGCAACTGCCCGGCCTTGACCGGCTGGTTATCGCTGACCAGCACCTGTGCGATATAGCCGGAGACCTTCGGCGAGACGATCGTGGAATCGGCCTTCACATATGCGTCATCGGTCGATTCGAGGTAGCGGCCGGTGATGAGATAGTCGTAGCCGAAATCGGCAATGCCGGCGACGCCGAGCACGGCGACCAGCGCCAATGCCGCCCGCCTGATCACCAGCCGCGACGGGCGCAGGCTTATTTTTTCTTTTGTATCAGTGACATAGGATGTCGTTGACATGGCTTCCCCAAATGCGTTCGGGCGCGCCTCCCGGGCGGGAGGGCGCCAAATCCGCGACATACATGCGATGTCTCCAGCGCTGTGATAATCCCGCCAAAACTGGAAGGATTATCCAGTGAGAGCAAATAATCGGGAACTCGCGCATGGACCGGTTGACCAGCCTGACGGCCTTTGTCCGGGTGGTGGATAGCGGCGGCTTTTCGGCCGCCGGCCGCCGCCTGAACATGTCCACGACCATGGTCAGCAACCATGTCCAGGCGCTGGAGGACCGCCTCGGCGTCCGCCTGCTCAACCGGACCACGCGCAAGGTGAGTCTCACCGAGGTCGGGCGCGCCTATTACGACCGCTGCGTGCAGATCCTCGCCGACATCGAGCAGGCCGACGACATCGCCGGCGCGCTGCATTCGACGCCGCGCGGCACGCTGCGCGTCTATACCCATACCCACACCGTGCCGTATGTCGCGCCCGTCGTCGCCGAGTTCCTCAAGACCTATCCGGAGGTCAGGGTCGATCTCTCGATGGGCGAGCGCACGGTCGACATGATCGACGAGGGCTTTGACGTGGCCGTGCGCATGATCCGGCCGCCGGATTCAAGCCTGATCGTGCGCAGTCTCGCCACCTGGCGCCACGTGCTGTGCTGCTCCCACGACTACATCGAACGGCACGGCGCGGTGCATGAGCTTGCCGAGCTCAGCGAGCGCGATTGCGTGCGGCACGTAAACTATCCGTACCAGGACGAGTGGCGGTTCATCGACCGCACAGGCGCGCCGGCATCAGTGAAGGTATCCGGCCGCTTCACCACGAACAGCGGCGAGGCGCTGCGCATGGCGGCGCTGCAGGGGGCCGGCATCTGCCTCGCAGCGGGCTTCCTGGTTCACGGCGATCTCGAAGCGGGACGGCTGGTCCGCCTGCTGCCGGAATACCGGCCCGTCGAGCTTTCGTTGAACGCAGTCTATCCACATCGCCATCATCTATCGGCGAAGGTGCGGACCTTCATCGACATGCTGGTCAACCACAGCGCCGAGCAGCAGAAGCTGATCGATCCCTATTCGTGATGCCGCAATCGCGTAGGGTGGGCAAAGCGAAGCGTGCCCACCCTACGAGTTTTCTTTTCGTATTCGCCCGCTGAGGGCATCGCTTCCAGTGACGATGTGATGGCGCGGCGAAGCGTAATCCAATAGATTGCATGAGAATAGGGCAGGAGGGAGCGGCATGTTTGCGCTGAAGCGGGTGTCATTGTGCCGAACCATGACGCCGCTTGCCGTGATGCTCGCCTGCTTGCTCGCGCCGTTGCCGGCCGCGGCGTTCGGGCCGCCACCGAATGCGCCGCTGTCGATGGAAAAGCTCTCGCGTCTCGATGACTTCCTCACCGAGCAAAGCGCGATCGGAAAGATTCCCGGCGCGGCGCTGCTGATCCAGCGGCATGGCAAGCCGATCTATTTCAAATGCTTCGGCAAGCGCGACGTCGAAGCGAACATCGATATGACTGCGGATACGATCTTTCCACTGCATTCGGTGACGAAGACGGTCACCAGCGTGGCGGCGATGATCCTGATCGACCGCGGCAAGATCGCGCTCGACGATCCCGTCAGCAAATACATCCCTTCCTTTGCCAACATGAAGGTCGGCGTCGAGCGCAAGGACGAGTCGGGTCGCCCGGTGCTCGATCTGGTGCCGCTGATCCGTCCGGTCACGATCGAGGATCTGTTGCTGCACACGTCGGGCATCACCTACGGCTTCTATGGCGCGGGGCTGGTGAAGGCGGCCTATGACGGCATCTATCTCGGCGACTTCGACAATGCCGAATTCGCGGAGCGGATCGCGAAGCTGCCGCTTGCCGAGCAGCCGCGCACATTATGGGACTACGGCCATTCGATCGATGTACTCGGCCGCGTCATCGAGGTCGCATCGGGACAATCGCTCTATGAGTTCGAGAAGACGGCGCTGTTCGAGCCGCTCGGCATGACCACGACCAAATATTTCCTGACCGACCCGGCGGAGCGCGCCCGCTATGCGCGGCGGCTGCGCAGTGACGAGCGCATCGAGCGCAATCCGCTCGACGTGACGCGCTGGGAGTCCGGTGGCGGCGGCCTGGTATCGACGGTTGCCGACATGGCGCGTTACGGCCAGATGCTGCTCAATGGCGGCACGCTGAATGGCAAGACCATTCTCGGCCCGAAAACTTTCAAGGCGATGATGACTGACCATATCGGGCCGGGATCGGGCGTCGCCCGCAACTATTTCTACTATCCGGGCGACGGCTTCGGCTTCGGCTACGGGTTCGGGATCCGCACCGATGCCGGCAATGCCGTGCCGCCTCCGCCGGGCTCGCCCGGCGAGATCAAGTGGGACGGCGCTTCGGGGGCGTATATCGTCGTCGACCCGTTGCAGGACATGTTCTTCGTGCTGCTCTTGAACGCGCCCTCCGGGCGGTGGCACGTTGAGGTCAATGTCAAGAAGATCGTTTACGACGCATTCGAAAAGTGATCGAACAGAAATCTGATCCGGAACAGCCCGATGCTGCGCAAGACCGATGGAACCGATCAATGCGCAATTGCGACGTCTCGCATCGTTGCGCTCGACCGCGCGCGCACCTTCATCATCCTGTTGGTGCTGATCCATCATTCGGTGGTGAACTACACTCATTTCGGCAGCGGCGACAAAGCGCGCTGGCTCGGCTTCGACCTTGTCGTGTTGTTCAACGACAGCTTCTTCATGGCCTGCATGTTCATGATCTCGGGCCTGTTCGTGCACGACAGCCTGACGCGCCGGGGCGGAGCGAATTTCATCGCGGCCCGCGCCTGGCGCCTCGGCGTTCCCTATCTGGTGTCGATCTTCGTGCTGATGCCGGTGGCCTACTATCCGACCTTCCTGCGCTATCATCTGCCTGGCACGACCGATTTCAACTTCTTCCATTTCTGGTGGCACACGCTCACCATCGGGCCATGGCCGTCGGGACCGGCTTGGTTCCTGTGGGTGCTGCTCGCGCTCAATATTCTGACCGTCATCGTGTGGTCGGTCGGGCCGCGGCTGCTCAAGGGCTTGGGCCAGGTGATCTTCTTGACGCGCAACCTGCCGATGACGGCGTTCGCGGCATTCCTGGTGGTCTCGCTTTTTTCCTACGTGCCGATGCGCCTCATCTTTGGTGATGCGAGTTGGCTCGAGCCGGGCGGTTATCCGCTGCCGATCCAGACCAGCCGCATCTTGCTTTATGCCGCCTATTTCTTCACCGGCGTCGGCATCGGCGTGGTCAGCCTGCGCACGGGCATTTTCGCGGAGAACGGCGAAATGGCAAATCGCTGGTTGCTGTGGCTTGGCTACGCGCTCGCGTTCTACGGCGCGATCCTGCTCCTGGTCTACGCTCACCACAACTGGATCGATTTCAACAATCCGCCGACGTGGTGGGAAGTGGCTTACGCGTTTGCCTTCGCGCTGTTCAGCGCGGCGATGGCGTTCGCGCTGCCGGCAACCTTCCTGCGTTTCGCGAGGGCCAAACTGCCCCTGTTAGATGCCATGCAGCCTTCGGCCTATGGCATCTATCTCCTGCACTACATCTTCATCATCTACCTGCAGTACCTGGTCTACGACCGTGCCTGGCCAGCCGGCCTGAAGGCAGCCATCGTGTTCACCGGCACACTTGCGGCGAGCTGGGCGCTAACAGTGGCGCTGCGCAGGATTCCGCTCGTTGCGCGGATGATCTAGTCTCGTAACCCGGGTGGAGCGGAACCCGGGACACCTGCAGCAGCGTTTACGAGTTCCCCGGGTTACGCTGACGCTCCGCCCGGGCTACGAGGCTGTTTTCTACGAGGTTGTTTTCCCAAGCCCTGAGATGAAGCCCACTCGCGCAACGCAGCAATGCCGAAATGTGCTTGGTTCAGCAACGATCCACTGATTAGAGCGTTTCCAGTCACGAGCCGGTGCAAGATCGCCGGCGAGCCTGGAGATAGAGTCCCGCGATGTGGATCTTGTTGCTACTGCCGTTCGTCGGCCTGTTGTGGGTGCCATTTTATAATTTCCTGGAACCGTCGCTGTTCGGCTTCCCCTTCTTCTATTGGTATCAACTCGCCTGGGTGCCGATCACTTCATTCTTGATCTGGCTGGTCTATCGCAGCCGCAAGCCTGACGAAGCCTGAAGGAAGGTGCACGTCATGGCTGATCAGATCGAATGGATTCCGCTTTCCGTCTTTGTTTTCTTCTTTGCGCTCGTCACCGTCATGGGCTTCATGGCGGCGCGCTGGAAATCCGGCGCCGTCAGCGAGCATCTCGATGAATGGGGCCTGGGTGGCCGCCAATTTGGCACCTGGGTCACCTGGTTCCTCGTCGGCGGCGACTTCTACACCGCCTACACCATCATCGCCGTGCCCGCGCTGGTCTATGCGGTCGGCGCTTACGGCTTCTTTGCGCTGCCTTACACCATCATCGTCTATCCCTTCGTGTTCGCGGTGATGCCTCTACTCTGGAAAGTGGCGCATTCGAAAGGCTACGTCACCGCTGCTGACGTCGTGCACGGCACCCATGACTCGCGGGCGCTCGAATTCGTGGTCGCGCTCACCGGCATCGTCGCGACGATGCCCTATATCGCGCTGCAATTGATCGGTATGGGCGTCGTGATCAAGGCGATGGGGCTGAGCGGCGAACTGCCCCTCGTCGCGGCCTTCGTCATCCTTGCGCTCTATACCTATAGTTCCGGCCTGCGCGCGCCGGCGCTGATCGCCTTCGTCAAGGACATCATGATCTATATCGTTGTGCTGGTGGCGGTCGTGGTGGTGCCGGCGAAGCTCGGCGGTTATGGCGCAGTGTTCGCTGCCGCCAACGATGCCTTCACGGCGAAGGGCGGCGACACCGGCCTGATCCTGAAACCGTCGCAGATGCTGGCCTTTGCGACGCTCGCGCTCGGCTCGGCGCTTGCGGCCTTCATGTATCCGCACACGCTGACCGGCGTCTTTGCTTCAAAATCTGCCGACACGATCCGCAAGAATGCGATCCTGCTGCCGGCCTATACGCTGCTGCTCGGCTTGATCGCGCTGCTCGGCTACATGGCCCATGCCGCGCACATTCAGGTGTCCTCGCCGAACGACGTCGTGCCGATGCTGTTCAAGGCGCTGTTCCCACCCTGGTTTGCGGGCTTCGCCTTCTCGGCGATCGCGATCGGCGCGCTGGTGCCGGCGGCGGTGATGAGCATCGGCGCCGCCAACCTGTTCACGCGCAATATCTGGAAGTCCTACGTCAATCCAGATATCACCCATGCCGGCGAGGCGTCGGTGGCGAAGATCGCTTCGCTGGTGGTGAAGGTCGGCGCATTGGCCTTCATCCTGTTCCTGCCGACGCAATATGCGCTCGACCTGCAACTGCTCGGCGGCCTCTGGATCATGCAGATCCTGCCGGCCCTGGTGTTCAGCCTGTTTACGCGCTGGTTCCGTGCCGAGGGGTTGCTGCTCGGCTGGGCGGCTGGCATCGGCTGGGGATCATGGACGGCGTGGAGCAATGGGTTGAAGCCGCTGGCGACGATCAATTTTGGCGGCGACAGCTACACCTTCTATGTCGGGCTCGGCGCGCTGATTCTCAACATCGCCGTTGCGGCGATCGCCACCGTGATCGCGAGCTGGCTGTCACGGCCGGCTCAACGCGGCGCCCCGGCGCGATCCTGACGCAGCTTCGTTCGGCGCAGCTTGTGCGAGCTGCGCCGACAGGCCCGCGACCTCTGCCTTCACCTTGGCGATCGCCGCGTCCTTCACCGGGCCGTAGCCGCGGATGTCCATCGGCGCTCGGGCAATCGCGAGGATGTCAGGCATGCGCCGGGCATCGAGCCGGCCGAGCAGGGCATCGATCTGTCCCTCATACCAGGCGATAAGGTCGCGCTCCGCGCGGCGCTCGGCGGTGTAGCCGAAGACGTCGAACGGTGTGCCGCGCAGCGTCTTCAGGCGCGCAAGAATCTTCAGCGGCGTCCTGATCCATGGGCCGAAGCTGCGTTTGCGCGGCCGACCGCGCGCGTCCTCCTTCGCCGGCAGGAACGGCGGCGCCAGATGATATCTCACCGAGAAATCGCCATCGAACTGCTGGCGCAGCTCGTCGAGGAAGCCGGTCTCCATGTGAAGCCGCGCCACCTCATATTCGTCCTTGTACGCCATCAGCTTGAACAGAGCGCGCGCGACCGCGTCCGTCAGCGCCTCCGTTCCGAGCGAAGCCTCGGCATCCTGCACCCGCTTCACTGTTTTCCGATATCGCGCAGCATAGGCTACGTCCTGGTAGGCCGTCAGAAAATCGGCGCGGCGCGCGATCACCTGATCGAGCGTTTCCGCTTCGATCGTTCTCGGGCTATCCGCGTCGGGCAGAAAGTCCGGATCGACGCTGGCGATGCGTCCCCAGGCAAAGGCCTGCTTGTTGCGCTCGATGGCGACGCCGTTGAGCTCGATCGCACGGAGCAGCGCGTTCAACGAGACCGGGACGAGGCCCTGCTGCCAGGCGAAGCCAAGCATGATGATGTTGGCATAGACGGTGTCGCCGAGCAGCCGCTCGGCCAGCGCATTCGCGTCGATCGTGCTGAGATGACCGCTGCCGATCACGTTCTCGATGGCGCGCAGGCGGGTTGATGCGGCAAGGTCCGCATCTCGGAAGCGCACGACGTCGCCGGTCGGCATCTCCGCACCGTTGAGCGCGGCGCGCATGCCCTTCCGATAGGTGCCCGATGCCTTGGCGGAGGAGCTGACGACGACATCGCAGCCGATCAGCGCGTCGGCCGCGCCCTGGTCGATGCGGACCTGGTGCAGTTCGTCCGGCTGGGCGGCGATACGGATATAGCTCAAAACCGGTCCGAACTTTTGCGCAAAGCCGGTGAAATCGAGCACCGAGACGCCGCGGCGCTCGAGATGCGCGGCCATGCTGATCAGCGCGCCGACCGTGATGACGCCGGTGCCGCCGACGCCAGTCACCAGGAGATCATAGGGGCGATCGAGTGGTGCGAGCACCGGCAGCGGCAGCATGGCCGCGCGCGCCTGCGGATCGATGCTGCTTTCCGGCTTCGCGCGGCGCCTGGCGCCCTCGATAGTGACAAAGCTCGGGCAGAAGCCGTTGAGGCAGGAGAAATCCTTATTGCAGGTCGAGAGATTGATGCGGCGCTTGCGGCCGAACGGCGTCTCCTTCGGCTCGACGCTGAGGCAGTTCGATTCCACCGAACAGTCGCCGCAGCCTTCGCAGACCAGGTCGTTGATATAGGCAAAGCGCGGCGGCTCTTCGATCTGGCCGCGCTTGCGGCGGCGGCGTTTTTCGGTGGCGCAGGTCTGCTGGTAGATCAGCACGGAGACGCCGGGAATGTCGCGCAGCTCGCGCTGCACGCCATCCATCTCCTCGCGCGGATGGATGGTGACGCCGATGGGGAAGTCGGCGGGCGCGAACTGCGAGGGCTCGTCCGAGACCAGTGCGATCCGCGCCACGCCTTCGGCGCGGACGCTGTGTGCGATAGCATGCACGCTCACAGGCCCGTCGACCGGTTGGCCGCCGGTCATGGCCACTGCGTCGTTGAACAGGATCTTGTAGGTGATGTTGGCGCCGGCTGCGATGGCCTGGCGGATCGCCATCGATCCGGAGTGATAATAGGTGCCTTCGCCGAGATTCTGGAAGATGTGCTTGTGGTTAGTGAACCGCGACGATGCCGCCCAGTTGACGCCTTCGCCGCCCATCTGGATCAAGGACGAGGTCTCGCGGTCCATCCAGCTCGCCATGAAATGACAGCCGATGCCGGCGAGCGCCTTCGATCCCTCCGGCACTTTGGTCGAGGTGTTGTGCGGGCAGCCGGAGCAGAAATAGGGTGTGCGGGTCGCGCCCGCGATCGTGATCACGCGCTGTGCGTCAGGGGTGAGCGCGGCGGCGCGCTTCGCAAGATCGAGGCCGGGGAAGATCGGGTCGAGGCGCCGCGCCAGCACCTCGGCGAGCGCGCGCGGCGACAATTCGCCGATCCATGAGATCAGCCGTGCGCCGGTCTCGTCGTGCTTGCCGACCATCCGCTCCGGCTTCGAGCCCGGATAGTCGTAGAAATATTCCTTGAACTGGCTCTCGATGATGCCGCGCTTTTCCTCCACCACCAGGATCTCGCGCTTGCCCTTCACGAACTCCATCGCGTCGTGCAGCGCGAGCGGCCAGACCATGCCGACCTTGTAGATGTCGATGCCAAGGCGGCGGCAGGCAGCCTCATCGAGGCCAATCAGCCGCAGCGCTTCCATCAGGTCCAGATGCGCCTTGCCGGTCGTGACGATGCCATAGGTCGCGTGCGGGATGTCGTAGATGTGGCGGTCGATCGGGTTGGCTTTTGCAAAGGCGTAGACCGCGTGCTTCTTCGCTTCCAATCGCTCCTCGATCTGCGGTCCGGGAAGATCGGGCCAGCGATAGTGCAAGCCGCCGGGCGGCGGCGTGAAATCGGGGACGTGAAAAACGCGTGGCGGGCGCAGCGCGACGGAGGCGCCGGATTCGACGATCTCCGAGATCGCCTTGAAGCCGACCCACATGCCGGAGAAGCGGCTGAGCGCGTAGCCGTATTCGCCGAATTCGAGATATTCGGCGACGCTGGCCGGATGCAGCGTCGGCATGAACCAGCTCATGAAGGCGACGTCGGACTGGTGCGGCATCGAGGAGGAAACGCAGCCATGATCGTCGCCCGCGACAACAAGCACGCCGCCATGCGGTGACGAGCCATAGGCGTTGCCATGCTTGAGCGCATCGCCGGAACGGTCGACGCCCGGGCCCTTGCCATACCAGAGGCCGAACACGCCCTGCACGGTGCGATCGGGTTGGGTCTCGACTTGCTGCGAGCCGAGCACTGCGGTTGCCGCGAGGTCCTCGTTGACCGCGGGCAGGAATTCGATGCGCTCCGCCTTGAGGCGATTGGCGATGCGCCAGAGTTCGAGATCGACGCCGCCGAGGGGCGAGCCACGATAGCCGGAGATGAAGCCGGCGGTGTTCAGCCCCACCGCGCGATCGCGTCTGGCCTGGTCGAGCACGATACGGACGATGGCCTGCGTCCCCGTGAGGAAGACGCGGCCGTCATCGCGTTCATAGCGGTCGGAAAGCTGGTAGGTGTCGAGGGAGGGAATGGCATCCATGGCCGGCCTCGCATCGGATTGGAGTCGGTTGACGGTAATCCCTTCCCTTCGGCACGTGTTACCAATTCGTCCCTGCGATGCGCCGTAAATCGGTAGGCTTTTGTAAGAAGTCACGGTTCTTGGTAGAATCTACCAAACGGAGATGCCCTCATGGTCGAAGAGCAGGACGAACGCATCCTCACGGAACTGCAGAGGAACGGACGCGCGACCAACCAGGAACTTGCCGAGGCGGTCGGCATGTCGACCTCGGCCTGCTGGCGGCGCGTGCGCGGGCTGGAGGAATCCGGCGTGATATCGGGCTATTCGGCGCTGGTGGAACGTGAGCGTGCCGGCTTTGCAACGTCGGCGATCCTTCATGTTTCGCTGGAGCGGCATGACGCGAAATTCGTCGACGAGTTCGTGGCGCGGGTGAAACGGCGCAGCGAAGTCCTGGAATGTTTCGCGACCACGGGAGATGCCGACTATCATCTGCGTGTCGTGGTGCGCGACATGCACGCGTATAATCAGTTCCTGGACGAATTCATGTTCCGCGTGCCCGGCATCCGCTACGTCCGCACCAACATGATCCTGAAGGAAATCAAGACCGGCGTGGCGCTTCCGTTCGATACCAGGCGGCCGCGGAAGGATTGAGAAGTAGGGTGGGCAAAGCGAAGCGTGCCCACCATTTCTTGCTCAGCTCGTGATGGTGGGCACGCTTCGCTTTGCCCACCCTACAAACCTTATCGCTACTCCCTCACGAACCGGTTACGCAGGGTGCCGATGCCGGTGATGTCGATCTCGACCACGTCACCCGCTTTCAGGTCCGGCGAGGCGCCGTCGGTGCCCATCCAGATCACGTCGCCGGGCCAAAGCGTGAAATACTTCGTCAGTTCGACGATGAAGGGGACGATGCCGAAAATCATATCGTTGGTGCGAAAGCGGTTGGTCTCCTTGCCGTTGACCCGCACCACCGTCTCCATCTTGTCGAGATCGACATCGGTCTCGATCCATGGACCCATCGGCTTGAAGGTATCGGCGTTCTTGGAGCGCCAGAGGCCGCGGTCGGCCTTCTGCCAACTGCGCTCGCTGACGTCATTGCCGATGGTGTAGCCGAACACGCAGGACATCGCGTTCGCCGCATCGAGGTGTTTTGCCTTCTTGCCGATGACGACCACGAGCTCACCTTCGTAGTGAATCTTTTCCGTTGCGGTCGCCGGGATCACCACGTCCTCATCGTGGGCGATCAGGGCGTTCTGGGCGCGGTAGCCGATTTCGGGCCGGTCGGGCACGGCGGGGATTTCGCCGCGCTTATCGGCGGCCTCCTTCAGGTGCTTCAGATAATTGAGCCCGACGCAATAGAAGGTGCGCGGGACCAGCGGCAGCTCGATCTTTACGTCTCGGAGCGCATGCGTCTCCGCGGTACGCCGCCATTCGCCGAAGGGATCGCCGTCCACTGAGACGACCTTTTCACCCTCGACGAGACCCCAGGAGGTCTTCTCTTGGGCGGTGAATTTAAGCCAGCGCATCGATCTGCTCTCTCATTCCGCCGCAACCTGCGGCGAGATTTTCCAGGCTCCGGCCGCGGGACGGGGCAGGCCGAGATTCTCGCGCAGCGTCTTGCCGGTATAGTTACGGTGGAATAGCCCGCGGCGTTGCAATTCCGGCACGACGTGGCGAACGAAATCAGCGTAGGAACCGGGCACATAGCTGGCCGCAATGACAAATCCATCGCAGCCGCGCCCGACGAACATCTCCTCCAGCCGATCGGCGATGTCCTTCGGCCCGCCGACGATCGCATCCTTCACCAGGCCGCGGCCGGAGAAGGTGATGAAGTCGCGCGTGGTTGGATTGGTCTTGCCGGAGGTTTTCAGCACGCCGTCCCGGATGCCGAGCATGCCCTGCATGCCCTGCAGTTCCTCCGTCGTCAGCGGCTCGTCGATGCCCTTGGCGCCGAAGTCGAAGTTCAGTCCCTCGGCGAGCAGGGACAGCGCGTCGATCTCCAGCGGCAGCTTCTGGATCAGCGCCATCCGGTCTTCCGCCTCGGCCTTGGTCGCGCCGCACACCGGCGTGATCAGATTGCAGAGGAACATCTGGTCGGGATCGCGACCGGCCTTTGCCGCCTCATTGCGGATCGCCTCATAGCCTTGCCTTGCGCTGGCAAGATTGCGCGCGGCGGTGAAGATCAGCTCGCCCCATCGCCCGGCAAAACGCTGGCCGCGGCCGGAAGCGCCGGCCTGGATAATGACGGGATGACCCTGCGGCGAACGCGGCACTGTGAAGGGTCCGCGCGACTTGAAGAACTTTCCGTCGTGATCGAGCCGCTTCACCTTGGTCGGATCGGCGAAACGGCCGCTCTTCTTGTCGACGATGAGTGCGCCGTCCTCCCAGGAATCCCAATGGCCGAGCACGACCTCCATGAATTCGTCGGCGCGGTCGTAGCGCAAATCGTGTTCGAGATGGTGCTCGCGGCCCATGTTGAGGGCTTCGCCGTCATTGACCGAAGTCACCACATTCCAACCGGCACGGCCGCCGGTCATGAGGTCGAGGGTGGCGAAGCGGCGCGCGACGTCGAACGGCTCGTAGTAAGTGGTCGAACAGGTGGAGGCGAGGCCGAGCTTCTCGGTGACCATGCCCATCGTGGTCAGCACGATCACCGGATCCATCTTCACGCAACGGATGCCGTATTCGACAGTGTGGGCGTGATCGTTGCCATAGCGGTCCGGCATCGCCAGGCGGTCGTCGAAGAACGCCATGTGGAATTTGCCAGCCTCGAGGATCCGCGCGATCTCCTGGTAGTAATCCGCCGACATCGAATCGTCGCGCGATTGCGGATGGCGCCAGGAGCCCGGCAGATTGGTGCAGTTCTGCGCCTGCAGGAAACCGACCAGTGCCATTTGCCGTGTCATGCCGCTGTCCCCCCTCTCACGCCAGATCGAGTTGTTTTGACAGCCCGTACTCGCCGGCGAGCGCGCGCAGCTTGTCCCAGGTCGCTTCCTCGATCTCGATGCCGTTCTTCCGCCGCTCCTGTTCGCGCAGAAATTCGACCTCGCCGGGATAGAACACGCCCGGACTTCCGTCCGAGGGCGGCGTCGATTTCAGGTAGCGGGCGAACTCGGCCACCTCGCGCTTAAAATCCTGCAACGGACGGAAGGCGGCGACATTGAACACCGCCATGAAGCATCCGTCATTGTGGCGTCCGGTCGGCTCGACGCCGAATCCAAGCCCGGTGAGCAGGCCGCACAGGACTTCCACCATGGCCGCCAAGCCAGAGCCCTTATAGCCCTCGCTGCCACCAAGCGGCAGCAGCGCGCCGCCCTTGCGATAGTCCGTCGGGTCGGTGGTGTGGCGGCCTTCGGCGTCGATGATCCATCCGGTCGGAATCCGCTCGCCGCGCGCGACCGCGAGCTGGATCTTGCCCGCGGCGACCGCCGAGGTTGCCATGTCCAGATAGAACGGCGCCTCGAGCTCGGACGGCACCGCGATCGAGATCGGGTTGGTGCCGAGCCGCGCCTCGCGGCCGCCGAATGGCGCGACGTGTTTTGGCGAGCGGCCGGAATCGGCGGTGGCGATGCCGATCATGCCTTCGCGCATCGCCATCATGGGATAGTGCGCAAGCCGCCCGACATGGCTCTGTCGGAACACAGTGCAGGCGGCGACATTGGCGGTCTTCGCCTTGGCAATCGTCAATTCCATCGCCTTGGCATTGACGTGGAAGCCGAAGCCCCAATGGCCGTCGATCACGGTCGTGGTCGGCGATTCCTGGACGATGGTCCATTTCGCGCCGGGCACGATATGGCCGGCCTTGATGCGGTCGATATAGGTCGGGACCGCGATGATCCCGTGCGAGTCATGTCCGGCGAGGTTGGCGTTGACGCAGCCGATCGCGACCGCCTGGGCTTCCTCCTCCGAGGCGCCGGCGCCGCGCAGCAGCGCCGCACCGATGCGGGTGAGACGATCGGCGTGGACGATCGGCATGGGGTTTCCTCGTATCGACGCCCGCGTCACGCGGCGGGTCTTGCTTGTTTGTGGTTCGCCATGGTCTCAAAGCCGTGGGCGACGAGCAAGGCCAGAATGTCCAGTCCGCCATGACGCCGGCGCGGCTTTTCAGGGCGGCGGATCTCATGGCAGGGAACCAGTGCCTCGCGGGTATTGCGTCGCACTCGCGGGCGGAGGAAATCGTCAACAAACCGGCAATTTTGCGGGGGTTCTATCCGACTTTGTTCGTCACACATTTACTTTGACTCGCAACTTATAGCTGTTCCTAACGTCCACTTAGGTCTCTGCTCCGCATAAAATCCCGCGGGGCCGGCCGAGACCGGCCGCAGGGAGTTGATCGCTTGGAGCAGACCATCAGGGGTACCTTCGCGGCGTTGAACGCCAGCAACGAAGCGATCCTGTACGCCAAATCGCCGGAGGAGCTGTACGCCAAGGTCTGCGAGGCCGCGTTTTCAAGCGGTGACTTCCTGGCGACGGCGATCTTCCTGCTGGATGCCGAGACCAGCCTGCTGCGCTTTGCGGTCGGGTTCGGCGACGATGTCGTGCGGCTGCGCGGCATCAACATCTCGATCATTGCGAATACGCCTGAGGGCGAGGGGGTGTGCGGACAGGCGTTTCGGGACCAGCAGGCCTGCGTCAGCAATGACTATCTGAATGACCCGCGCTCGCTCGCCTGGCGTGCGGGCGCTCGCGATAGCGAGGTCACCGCGGCGGCGGCAATGCCGTTGATCTGCAATGGCCGCAGCGTCGGCGTTTTCCTCGTCACCCGGCGCGAGGTCGGCTCGCTCGACAACGAGCTCGTGTCGCTGCTGGCGCGCATGGCTGCGAATGTTTCGTTTGCGCTGGATAATTTCGAACATGAGCGCATGCGCAAGAGCAGCGAGCGGGCGATGCGCCGCCTGAACCAGATGTTCGGCGCCATCAGCGCGACCAACGAAGCGATCCTTCGCGCCAAGACCGAGCACGACCTCTATCAGCGTGTCTGCGACGCCGCCGTTCATAGCGGGAAATCGGTCGCCGCCGTGGTCCTGCTCGCCGAGCCTGACAACCATTGGCTCGAGCCGGTCGCTGGCACCGGCGACGCGATCGACCTGATCACGCAAACGCGCTTCTCGATCGATCCGGACAATATCTACGGCAAGGGCGTCTGCGGGCAGGCGTTCCGGACGCAGCGGCCGTGCATCAACAACGATATCCCGAAATCGGACGGTCCGTGGCGACAGGTGGGACACGAGGCTGGCGTCATGGCCTGCATCGCGGTCCCCGTGACCAAGTTCGGCAAGAGCATCGGCGTCTTGTTGTTCTTCGTCGGCAGGTCGTTGGCGACGGACGAAGAGATCATCGCCCTGATGGCGCGGATCGCCGAGAACGTATCGGTGGCGCTCGAAAATTTCGAACGCGCCAACGAAAAGGCCAGGGCCGACCGGCAGAAGGACCGGTTGTCGCGAATGTTCGCGGCGTTGAGCGCGACCAACGAAGCGATCATGCGGGCGAAGTCACGGGAGGAGATGTTCAAGCTGGTGTGCCAGGCGGCCGGCAAGGGCGCCAGGTTCAACTCGACCAGCATCTTCCTGGTCGCGCCCGGCAGCGACTATCTCGAGATGGCGGCGACCGCAGGACCGACGTCCGAGAACGCCCGCAATCTCAAGGTATCGATCGACGAGGCCGTTCCGGAGGGACGCGGGCTTTGCGGGACGGCATTCCGTTCCAGGAGGGCCAGCATCAACAACAACTTCCTGAAGGACATTGCGGACAGTGCGTTCCGGGACATCATCGAACGCGAGGGGGCGCGATCGGGCGCGGCGTTCCCGTTGTTCGTCGACGGTGAGCCGGTCGGCGTGATGCTCTTCATCGCGTCCGAGCACGACACCTTTACCGCCGAGTTCGCCGAACTGCTGCAGCGGCTGGCCGACAACGTGTCGTTCGCGCTCGGCAGCTTTGAGCGCGCGGACGAGAAGGCGAGGACCGAGGAGCAGAAGGAGCGGCTGACGCGGATGTTCGGGGCGCTCAGCGCCACCAATGAAGCGATCATGCGGGCGAAGTCGCGGACCGAGCTGTTCCACTTGGTCTGCGAGGCCGCCGTCGTCGGCGGCAATTTCACCTCCACCGCGATCGCGCTGGAGCGGCCAGGCGACGATTACCTGGAAAACGTCGCTTCGGCCGGTCCGGACGGCGAGCGCGCGTTCAACGTGCGCCTGTCCATCAATGCATCGCATCCGGAAGGGCGGAGCCTCACCGGCATCGCATTCCGCACCCGGAAACCCTGCATCAGCAACGACTATCTCGGCGACTTCGGCGATTCGAGCCCGTTCTATCAGGTCCTGCGCGACGCTGGCACCCGCTCTGGCGCCGCATTTCCGTTATTGAAGAACGGCAAGCCGATCGGCGCCATCATCTTCCTCTCCTGCGAGATCGGCGCCTTCAGCCCCGAGTTGATCGGGCTGTTGCGACGTCTCGCCGAAAACGTCTCGTTCGCGCTGGAAAATTTCGACCGCGCCGACGAGAAGGCAAGGGCCGACGAGCGGATCGAATATCTCGCCTCGCATGACGGCCTGACGCGCTTGCCCAACCGGGAAACCTTCAACGAATTGCTTCGTCACGCGATCGAGGTGGCCGGCCGCCACCAGCGTCAGTTCGCGCTGCTGTTCATCGATCTCGACCGTTTCAAGGTCATCAACGATTCGCTTGGCCACGACGCCGGCGACCTGCTGCTCGTCAAGATCGCCGACCGGTTGCGCGGGACCTTGCGTTGGAGCGACGTCATCGCCCGGCTCGGCGGCGATGAATTTGTCGTCATCCTGGAAGAGACCGACCGTGCCGACGTCGAAACGATCGCCGAGAGCCTGTTGTCGGCGCTCAGCCAGCCGCTGCAACTGAGCGGCCACGAATGCCAGACCACGGCCTCGATCGGCGTTGCGATGTATCCTGCTGATGGCTTAGATGCCAAGACGCTGACCAAGAACGCCGACATGGCGATGTATCTCGCCAAGGAGGACGGCAAGAACGGCTTCCGCTTCTACTCCAGGGAAATCAAGGCGCAGTCGATTGAGCGGCTGACGCTCGAGAATGCCCTGCGCCGCGCGCTGGAGCGCGATCAGTTCTCGCTCTTCTACCAGCCGAAGATCGACATCGCGAGCGGCCAGATCACTGGCGTCGAAGCGCTCTTGCGCTGGACCCATCCCGATCTCGGGCAGGTCGCGCCGGCCCAGTTCATTCCGCTCGCGGAGGAGATCGGGCTGATCGTGCCGATCGGGCGCTGGGTGCTGAAGGAGGCCTGCGCGCAGAACATGGCCTGGCAGCGCCGCGGCTTGCGGCCGGTGACGATGGCGGTCAACCTCTCGCCGCGGCAGTTCGGCGACGAGAATCTCCTGCACGACATCGATGGCGCGCTGCTTTCAAGCGGCATGTCGCCGGCGTTGCTGCAGCTCGAGGTCACCGAAAGCATGGTGATGCGCAACGTGCACCGGGCGATCCGGGTGCTGGATGCGATCCAGAGCCGCGGCATTCGCCTCGCGATCGACGATTTCGGCACCGGCTATTCGTCGATGTCGCTGATGAAGCAGTTTCCGATCGACACCATCAAGATCGACCGCTCCTTCGTGCGCGACCTCGCCCGCGACAGCGAGGACCAGGCGATCGCGCAGGCCATCATCAGCATGGGCAAGGCGCTCGGCATGACCGTGATCGCCGAGGGCGTGGAGACGGCCGAGCAGGAGCGCTTCCTGCGCGACCATGGCTGCGACGAGATGCAGGGCTTTCGGCTCAGCAAGCCGCTGCCGCCGCGCGAGCTCGCCGAGTTGTTGCGCTCGGCGCCGGCGCTTATCTCTCCGCCACTGCAGCCGGAGGAAGATGCCGCGGACGATCAGGCAGCGTCGGATTTAGGGCGGGAACGCGCTGTCATCTGACGGCTGCACATGCAGCTCGCGTACATCCGAATCGGTCGACTTCACCTTGCGCGAGAAATCATAAGGCCACGGCAGATAAGTCTGGCCGGCGAGCGATTTGAGCAGGATGGCGGCGCCTGCTGCATAAGTCGCGCCCTTGGCAAGGCGCAATCGGACACTCCAGTCGGTCGGCAATTCGACCACGGATTCGCGCAGTTCGAATGCCGGGCCCCACCACCACGCCGGCGCCGGCGGCCGTTCACTTTCCGGAATGGCGCGCCAGCGTCCGTATTCGTCGACGATGCGCTCGAATTGCAGTTTCGCGGCTGGATGCATCGGGGGCTCTCTCTGTTCTGCCCCCGATGATATCCGCCTCCGCGACCGGCGCAAAGGCGCTGTCGCCGTCTATTGCCGGCCGTGTTGCCAGTGCGTGGTCACCTCGGTGCCCGTCTTGTTCAGATGCACGTGCTGGTCGACATGGTCGACCCAGGACAGCGGAATGAAATGATGGTGCTGTCCGTCGGGCGAGCTTTGCTTGGTCAACTTGATCTTGTCGGTTCCTTCGAGATGATCGACCTTTCCGACCGTCTTCCGGTCCGACGAGATGACGTCCATATGTTCCTTGATCTCTGCGGCCATTGCCATGTTTTATCTCCTTCACGTTTGCGGAGATGAACGTTTGGTGATCGCAAAGGTTGCCCACCCTACGAAATCACTTCTCCTCCGCCGCGGTCGCCGTCGCCGGTCCTTCGCCCATGATCAGGAGCACGGCGTCCTCGTCCTTGGCGCCATCCCAATGCACCTGCTTGCCGTAATGGGTGACGAAACTGCCGGCGGGCATCGCCACGGTGCCCTTGTCCGGATCGAACTTCGGTCCCGATCCAACCCACCAGGTGCCTTGCAGCACGACGATATAGCGGTCGTTCGGATGAAAATGCGGATGGCTGAAATGGTTGCCTTTGGTCCACTTGGTATAGACCACGTAGAAGCCGGGCTTTGCGGGATCACCAACCACCACGGCATTCTGCGCGCCGCGCGCATCCACCGGTCCCCAGGGGATCTGGTCAGGCAACTTATAGACGACGGCGGCGGGATTGAGCTCGGCGGCGGAGCCGATGCTCAGCGTGGCGGCAAGGGCGAGCGGGATCGCAAGGTAACGCCAGGTGCTGACGATCATGACTTCCTCCCGTTTTCGGATGGACGCTTAGGCCTGTCTATTGGGCTCGTCCATCTCCGTTGTCCTCGATGCTAGTCGGGGGCGCTCGCAAAGGACAAGACGCACGCATGCATGCGTGATCGGCGGATGCGCGGCTTGCCGCACAACGCAACTGCAGCATCGAAATCGATTTGCGCTCGCACGCCGCCGTGATTAGTTTGCCCGCACAAATCAAAACAACATCGGGAGGATGCTTTTCATGAAACATGCGTGGACGCTTGCGGCCTGTCTTCTGATCGGCACCGCTCTGTCCTTCAATCTCGCTGCCGCCGAGGGAGACGGCTGGATCACGTTGGTCGACGGCACCAAAAAGGGCGATTGGGACGAGGTGGGCAAGGCGAACTGGACGTTGAAAGACGGCGCGCTGGTCGCCGACAAGCTCGACGGCAAGGATCTGTCCTATCTCGTCAGCAAGACTCCCTACAAGGATTTCCAGATCAGAGCGGAGTTCTGGACCGACGAGGATGCCAACAGCGGCATCTTCATCCGCTGCGACACCAACAAGACCATTGATTCCAAGGTCTGCTACGAGGTCAATATCTTCGACAAGCGGCCCGATCCGACCTACGGCACCGGCGCGATCGTCGATGTCGGCAAGGTCAACCCGATGCCCAAGGCGGCGGGCAAGTGGAATACCTTTGAGATCACGGCGCAGGGCCCGCATCTCGTGGTCGTGCTCAACGGCGAGAAGACCGTCGACGCGCAGGACAGCAAGCACGCGAGCGGTCCGATCGCGCTCCAATATGGCTCGGGCGTGGTCAAGTTCCGGAAAGTGCAGATCAAGCCGTTGTGACGGTTCTCCCTCCCCTGCAAGGGGAGGGCAGGGTGGGGGTGAACCACGAACCCAGGTGCTCGGTGGAGAGAGATGCTCCCCACCCGGTTTGCGCGTCCGCGAAAACCGACCTCCCCTTTTCAAGGGGAGGTGAAGAAGCGGCGCTCACGCATATTGCTTGTCTTGCTGACGGCTCTCCACCACGGGATTGAGCTCGTTCAGGATGACACCGACCAGCTTGCGCTCCGCTCCACCCAGCGCGCTGAGGATGTCTTCCATGCAGTCGTTGATATCGAGATGGACCGGCAGCACCGCGAGGAGGCCATCGGCGAGCTCGAGGAGTTTGCGATCCGCCGCGCTCCACGGCATCGCCGGCCCGTCGAGAATGATGAGATCGTAACCGCCAACGGATCGCGCCTGCGTGACCGACTTGCGGATGGCTTCCGCGGCCCTGGCGTCGTCGCCCTCGATAACGGGCAGGATGGAAATTCCGTTCGCCGTGTTGATGGCACGCGTTGCCTTGCTGCCGATGCTGAGCCAGCCGAGGCGGCCGGCCTCGCGCTTGCCGAGCCTGGTAACCTTGCCCGACAATTCGCGTTTCCGATGATCGGCATCAATCATCAGCACCTTGGCGCCGTCGCGCGCGGCCGAGAGCGCGACGTTCAGCGCCACCACGCTGCGGTCGACGGATGGTCCCGCGCCGATCACCGCCATGACCGGCACGCCGCTCGCGGATGCGCGCTTCTTGAGGGTCGCGGACATGTCGCGGATGGCGCCGAGGAAGGTCATCAGCGGAAAACCCGCGCGCAATGTCGGCCAGCCCAGCCGTGTGACGTCGGCGATCTGGCCGCCGGTGAGGATGCCACCCAGCGTGCGCATCACGTCGGATTCCTGCAGCCGGGCGATCACCGGCTTCTCGATGACGCTGACCGCCGCCTGCGGCGCCGGCTTGCTGAGGACCGGCTGTTTCGCGGGCGCCGCCGTCGCCTGTTTCTCGGGCGAGGTCGACTTGCTCGGCCGCAGCGGGTCGGCGCCGGGCGCAAGCTGGTCGACCGCGATGATCCAGGCAGCGGCCGCGAGCCCGCCGAGCACGAAGCCGATCATGGCAAGCAGGCTCATAGCCGGTGGAAAGGTGCGCCGCTGCGGCACTGTGGCTTCGCCGATGACACGTGCGCTCGAGGTATTCAGGCTTTCCTGTTCCTCCGTCTCGCGCGAACGCTTGAGGAAGGACTGGTAGACGTCGCGACTCGCCTCGACGTCGCGCTCGAGCTCGCGTAGGCGCACCGAGGCCTGGCTCATCTGCACGCTCTGGCGCTTCTGCGCGTCGAGCGCCTTGTTCAGCGATGCCTCATAGTCGCGAGCGCGTGTCAAATCGTTCTTCGCGGCCTGCGCGAAGCGGTCGATCTCTTCCCTGATGGTACGGCGGAGATCCTCGACCTGCTGCTCGACCTGCCGGAGCGCCGGATGCCGCGGGCCGAGTTCGCTCTGCAGCTCGGCCTGCCGCTTCTTGGCATCGGCATATTGCGCGCGCAGGTTCGCGATGGTCGGCGATTGCAGCGCCTCGGGGATCGCGCCGGGGTCGCTCGCATTGCGCCGGCTGGCCTCGATTTGGTCGTATTTCGCCTGCGCATCGAGCGACAGCGCCCGCGCGGCGGCGAGCCGCTGGTTGCTGGCGGAAAGCTGCTGGTCGGCGATCAGCGTGTCCTGGGTGCCGACGAAATTGTTCTGCGCCTTGTAGACCGCAAGCACGTTCTCGGCGTTGCGCAGCCGTTCCTGCAGTTCCTTCAGCCGCCCCGAGAGATCTCTGGTGGCGCGCCGGGCGGCGGCGGCCTGCGATTGCTTGGATTCGGCGAGATAGGCCGTAGAAAGCGCGTTGGCGAGCATCGCCGCCTTGACCGGCTCATAGGACCAGACGTCGATGTCGACGACGAAGGTGCGGTCGGTCTTGCGCACATTGATATGACGACTGAGGGCGTCCAGCGCGCTCATCGTCGCCTGGTGCTGCTGTTCCACCGTCGGACGCTGCTCGAACCCGACCAGGCCGAGCAGCGCGCCGAGGAGGCTCTTGCCGTCGCCGCCGCCGCCGAATTCCGGGTCCTTGTCGAGATTGGTGTTCTTGATGACCTGCAACAGCACGCTGTTGGAGGTGATCACCCGCGCCTCGCTGTCGACCACCATTGCGAGACCCGAAACGTCCTGCGCGCGCGGTGTCAGCTCTCGCTCGACGAGCTGCAATTCGCGCGGGTCGACATAGAGCTGCGCGGTCGCGGTGTACTTCGGAGTGAGGCTCTTGCCGATCCCAACCGCGATGCAGGCGCAGAGCAACGCGGCAGCCGCGACCGCGGCTTTGCGCCGCCACAGCAGCATGACCAGGTCGATCACGTCGAAGCCCTGGCTTCGGCGTGGCTCGCCGGCATCCCGGCTTTTGGCCTGGCTGTTTATCGGCTGGTCGTAATCAAGCATCGACCCCAGCTTCCATTCCAAACGCCGCACGCATCGGCTGAGGGGTTACTCTTCGGGCTGCGCGATGCGCGAGAGCGGACCGCGCGGCAACAACGCAGCAGGAAAAATTAACCATAGTCTTTGAGAGACTATTCACTGAAAAGGCAAACAAAGCGTTTAAGCGCTCGCGCATCGGAACGCCTCTGCCATGGTGAGCGCCGGAATATTCCGCTTCGCCGCCGTTTCCAGCGCGTGATTCAGCAGTTCCGGCGAGCAGCCATACAGGCTGGGCCGCGTGGCAACGTCGTGACTGTAGAAAATTAACCAACCGTTATGGATTTGCGCCTCGTCGAAGGCGCGCTCGATTGCATCGCGATCCATCCGGCGATCGATCAGCGGCATCGCGCGCAGGAACTGCAGGTCGACATTGCCGAAGTTCACGCCCTCCACGATCGAGCGGCAGGTCGCAAATCTGGACTTGAGCAGATATTTGTGCGCGAACGAGCCATAGCCGAATGGATAGGCAAAGGTTTCGATCTGCATCGACGGATCGAGCAAGTCGAAGTAGCGGCGGTTGCAGGCGATGTCGCAGGCAAGCGAGGTCTCATCGAGATCGCAGGCGCGCCGGTGCGAGAAGGTGTGGCAGCCGATCTCGTGACCGCGGCGATGCAGCGACAGCACGTCATCATCATCGCCGGAGCTCCAGTCCGCCGTATCGACGCCGACCAGGCCGCCCGACACATAGAAGGTGCCGCGGGCGCCATGTGTCTCGAGCAAGTCGGCGCCTGATGTCACCGCGCTCTTCGGCAGGTCGTCGAAGGTGAAGCTGACTATCGGCGTGGCGTTGCGCAGCCGAACCCGATCGACCGGCAGATGCATCGCCAGCCGGTGGCTGACCTTCACGACCGCTTCGGACCACAACCCGCGCATTCTCTCACAGTTTCCGCAGGATCACGTGGTAGTCGCCGTGCCGCACGTCGGTCCTGCCGGGGAGAAAGAAGTTCATCGCTTTCGCGGCGGCATCGACCAGCGCGGCGAGCAGGGGCTTGCGCAGGCGCATCTCCGGATAGCGCGGGCTCTCATAGACCTTGCGGTAGATCACTTGCAGGCCATGTGCCCTGGCGAAGGCTTCGAGCTTGCCCAGCGTGACCAGCGGATGGAAATGGGTCGGGAACGGCGCCTCGCCCGGCAGGCCGGCCTTCTTGTCGCCGCGGACATAGCGATAGAACCAGACGTGAAACCAATGCGGCGAATACTTTGTCACCATGCCCGATAGCGATTTCGGATTGGGGGCGCCGATCAGGATCAAGCCGTTCGGCTTGATCGCCTCGCAGAAACCGCTGAGCGCGGCCTCGACATCGGGCACGTGCTCGATGACGTTGTAGCAGACGATGAAATCGAAGCTTTTCGGCGCGAAACGATAGGTCTGGATGTCGCCCAGGATCGTCGCCTGTGCGTACTGGTTGTTCTTGACCTGATCTTCGTCGATGTCGACGACGGTAATATGGCTGCGGCGCAACACCTTGAGCGGCAGGAAGCTGGTCGAGCCGCCGCCGGCCTCGTAGATCGCGAGCGGGCCCGCCGGCAGCGCCGCCTCCAGGATGCTGTGCACGGTGAGGAGACTCTGCCGCGCTTCGCCCGGCGGCAGGTCGAGCAGCGACTGTGGATGCGCGGCCGGCCCAGCCGCGTCGACCACGGGGAGCGTTGCATGAATGCGATCAAAGGTAAGGGTATCGGTCATTGCCTCTTATCCAATGTTGCTGTTTGCGAATTTTGCTCTGAATGCCATGAGGCCATGCTTCAGTCGGCCGCGAATGCGTGCGATGTCGAACAGCCAGGCCAGGACGGCGTAGGTGAGGATGCCAACCACCGCCAGCACGATGCAGGCGGCGAGATCCGGAATGCGCAGGATGCGATCGAGCGCCGCGACCGTCAGCGCCATCGCGAGCGCGGCGATCAGGACCAGCGCCAGCCGGCCGAGCGGCAGCGGAACGCGGAAGGCATAGCGGGTAAGCACCAGCGCACAGGCAAAGCCGATGATGTCGGCGCCGAGCCGCGCCCAGGCCGCGCCGACAGTGCCGTAGTGGCTGACCAAAAGATAGGACAGGATCACATTGGCCGCGATCAGCGAGGCGGTGTTGACGAGATAGAAGCCGTTGCGGCCCGACAGCAGGAAGCTCGCATGCAGATATTGCTGCGTCAGGACCTGGAACACCACGGCGACCGCAATCACCGGCATGATCTCGGCCGCAACCTCGCGAAAATCGGCGCCGAGGATGACGTTGGCGACATGCCCGGAGATCACGGCAAAGCCGAGCGAAGCCGGCAGCGTGATGGACAACAGCAACTCGAGACATTCGGCGAGATGCGAGCGCACCGCGCCGTCACCCTGCTTGGCGTGGATCTGGACGGCGAGCGGAAAAAACGCTGCCGCCATGCTCATCGCCGGCATCATCAGCGTCTGGCGGACCAGGTCGAGCGAGGCGACATAGCGGCCGGCATCGGCCGCACCGACCAGGTTGGCGATCATGAAACGGTCGGTGACGCTGGCGATCGCAAGCAGGGTCAGCGAGAGCGTCAGCGGCAGGCCGGTCCTGGCCACGGCCACGAGCGAGGTGCGATCGAAGCTGATATGCGTGCCGCGCCAGGCGGTGCGCGACTGCACGAGCACGGCGAGCAGATAAGCGAGGGCAGAAGAGAGCAACAGCCAGAAGCCGTTCGGGCTGACCAGCGCGACGACAATGCCGAGTGCGAGCACGGACACAGCGCGCATCAGCGTCGCCTTCATCACCGAAAGCGCCATCAGCCGCGCGCGAACCAGGTCCTGCGTCAGCTCGAACAGGCCGATCGCGACCGAGAGCACAACTGTAGCGAACGCCGCAGTGCCGTCGAGGCCCGCGAGCCGGGCGAGCACATAGGCGATCGGCGCCGTCAGGCAGCAGATCATATAGCCTGACAGCACAAGCCCGCGGACGTCGGTGCCGTCGTTGCGGGCGTGCTCGCTCAGGATCAGATTTCGGAACCAGCCGACCAGGAACACGCTGATCACGGAGGCGAAGCCGATGCCGAGCAGATAGACGCCGTAATCATGCGGCGAGAACAGCCGCGTGAAAACGAACACGCTGAGCAGCCCCAGCAGCGCCGAGAGGATGTTGGCGGTCAGGTTGATGCTGGCTTGACCGATCAGCATAGCGCCGCAAACTCCGTGCGGTCGCCGCTGCTGGTGAGCGAGAGGATCTCGTTGCTGTCGGCGATCGAGGCGCGGATGGTCTCGACCGGCGTTCCGGAGAAGGATGCGATCGAGAACGCGACGTCGTCCTTGCTGGCGCGGCGCAAGAGATCCTGCAGCTCGCCTTTGTTGAGCCGCGGATCGTCCCAATAGCTGACGCAGGGCGTGCTCGGGACCGCGGTATGCCGCAGCGAGGCCGCGGCATCGTTCTGTACGAAATAGCCGTACAGCATGTATTCGGAGAACTCGCGGGTCTTGCACAGCGCCTCGATCCAGTCGAGACCGGTGACGGCCTCGATGCGCTCGGCCAGCGCTCGGGTGGTCTGCTTGTCCCAGAAGATGATGTGCCCGATGAAATCGTCGGCCGGGAACGGCGGCGTCGGCAGCCCCAGCAGTTCATGGCTGGTCACAAGCCAGCGCGAATGCCGCGGCTGGTCTGCGGTCACCATATCAGACATGGTCAGCATCGGGATCGCGTTCGGATATTCGAACCGCGTCAGGTCGAAGTCGCGGAAGAACACAATGTCGGAATCCAGGATGCAAAAGCGCTGGTGAGGCAGTGCAATGGTGGCGGCGATCTTCAGGATCTGCTGCGCATGCCAGCCGTTCACCGGCTTGGCCCGCAGCGACCACCAGAACTGGCGGCGGCGGCGCTGGATCATGCGCGGCAGCGGCCGCAGCCAGTCGGGCAGGAAGGCCGAGGCCGGGATGATGACGCGATGCTCGCTGGCGAGCGGCGCGAACAGCGGCAGGTCGCAATCGGGAACCAGGAGATAATGCTTGGAGAACGAGGTGACATGCCGGTCCACGCTCTCGCAAAGCAAGGTACAGATTTCCAGGTCGCGCCCGTAAGTCGGGGTTAACAACGCAACTGGGTCCATCTCGTAGATCTCTCTGGCGATCACGTTCACGGTTGTCGCTTTCCAAGCCGCGGTTCTTCTCGGTGAGCCTTTCAGCAAGATCGATGCCGAATCGGCGCATCGGCCGCGGCCGGGATCGCCGTTGGTTAATTTTGTTTGCGTTGATGATCGCCGCGCCGTTAAGGCGCGAAGTAACCATAAGAAGCCGTGCTCCGTGTGCGTCGGCGCGGCTTGCCCGTATATTGCAGAGCGTGACCCGCGAATCGCCGATGCCGTTCGGAGCGGGTATGCGTGCATGTGGGACTACGGGATTTCTGCGCGGGGTCGCCGCGGGTGATGCGAAGACTGTGCCATCAGTTCGTTTCGGCACAGCCGTTCCGTCGGCGGTGTCCGCTTTTGAAACGGTGGGCAAGAGGTTGACGCCATTGCTTCGCAAGCTCGCGAGGACAGCACATGGCTGGAATTGAACGATTGAGCCGGCGGCGGTTCGTCGGCGGGATGCTGACGGCCTCGATCGGCGCAGTTCTCGGCGGCGTCGCCACCGCGCGCGACGCAGCCGGCGCAACCTCCCGCCTCGGCGCCGATCCTGCGCGGTTTGCCGGCGCCTTCGTGAACTGGGAGGCTGATGGCCGTGAGCATGCGTTGCAGGCCTGGGAGAAATGGCTGAAGCAGAAACCGTCATCTGTGCTGGGTATGGATTTCTACGGCCAATCGACCTGGGAAGATTTTCGCAAAGTGGATTGGGTGCCGGGCATCTGGAGACGGCTTAATCCGAAACGGAACGTGGTCTGGTCGATGCCGCTGACGATCACGGGAACGCCGCTGGTCGATGTAGCGGACGGCCTGCACGACTCCGAGTTCGAGGCGGCGGCACGCGCGATCTCCGATGCGCAGCCACGCGCGATCATCCGGCTCGGCTGGGAGATGAACCTTTCGCAGATGGGCTGGTTCGCCAAGGGCCAGGAAGCCGATTATATCAGGGCGTTCCGGCGCGTTGCGGAGATCTTCCGCCGCGCGTCCAGCGAGTTCAAGTTTGATTGGTGTCCCGGCTGGGGCGCGCAGGAGATGCCGGCCGACCTGGCCTATCCCGGCGACGACGTCGTCGACTATATCGGGCTCGACGTCTACGACTTCAAATCGGAAGGCTCGGTGGAGGAGCGCTGGCAGACGCTTTACCTCAAGGCGCCGTTCGGTCTCGAATGGCATCGCGATTTCGCCGCGCGCCACGGCAAGCGCATCAGCTTTCCGGAGTGGGGCGTCGGCCATGCCGGCGACAATCCTTACTTCATCCAGAAAATGCACGACTGGTTCGTCGAGAACCGCGACAGCATCGCCTATGCGGCCTACTTCAACGTCGATGGCCTATGGCCGACACAGATCGACACCGGCCGCTTCCCGGAGTCGGAAAAGCTGTTCCGAAAGCTGTTCGGAGGTAGGTGACCTCGTAGCCCGGGTGGAGCGCAGCGCAACCCGGGATATCTCCAGCAACGTTTACCGGCGGTCCCGGGTTACGCTGCGCTTCACTCTGGCTACGGCATTGTTCGGGCGGTAGCAGCTCTGTAGCCCCGGGTTACGCTGCCGCTTCACCCGGGGTGCGATTGCTGTTGACTTCGTTCGCCTGGGCCTTTGTTCCGGTCAACAGGGTCAGGCCCATCTTGAGCTTGTCCTGCAGCGTGCGCTGGGCAAGGCAGGTGAAGAGGCAGAGCTTGTCGCAGGCCACGGTTTCCTTGCGGCGCATGCGCGCTTCCTCGCTGTACCAGATCTCGCGCGCGGTCTGCGTGCGGACGTTGCCGATCGGCTTGAAGAACCAGCAGACCTCGAGGCGGCCGTCGGAGCGGATGAAATAGTTACGCATGCCGACCCTGCAGGGCATGACCTCGGGCGGCGCCTTCTCGCGGCGGAAATGACTGGGCCAGGCGTTCAGCACCGCCTCGCCGTTGAGGATCGGCGCGCCCTGGCGCTTCAGCCGCAGCAGCTCGTCGCGGACGGCGATCAGATCGTCCATCTCCCGTTCGCCGATCCACAACTCGTCCTCGACCTCCTGCGTGCCCATCTCGACCGGCTGGAAGCTCAGCGCTGTGGCGCCGATCTGCTGGATCCAGTCGACCATCTGCGGGAGCTGGCGGAAGTTCAGCCGGTGCACGACCGGCTTGATGATGATTGGAAAATCCAATCCTTCGGCGCGGCGCTTCTCGGAGACATTCCGGATGCCCTGCACGATGTCGTTCAGCGAATTCTCGACACCGCGCGAATAGTTGTGGATGTTCGGATCCCGCGAGTCGATCGAGATATTGATGTTGAAGGGATGCGCCTCGACCGTCTGCGCGACGATCTTCTTGTTAAGATAGGCGCCGCCATTGGTGGTCACGCCCCAATGGATGTCGTTGTCGCGGCAGAACCGGACCAGGTCGAGGAAACCCTTCTTGATATAGGGCTCGCCGCCGGCGAACTCGACATGATAGGCGCCGATGAATTCCTTCAGGCTGGAGAGCGCGCGCTGCCATTCCTCGATCGACATCTCCTCGCGGTAGTTCGGGCGACGCCAATAATCGCAATAGCGGCACTTGTAATTGCAGCGCTCGACGACCTCCGCGAAGATCGCGGCTGGCCGGGTGACATCGCGGCCGGTGCGCAGATAGAGCTCTTCCGACAGCGCGTTGCGGACATGCTTTGTGCCCAGCGAAACGAGGTCTAGCGCTTTCAAGGTGAAACCTCAGACGTTTGCGAGTGTTGTTACGGTCTCGATCGATTTCTTTGTCGTACCGAGAGACAGCAAATCGAATGCCAGTGGGGATGAAGGCTCTTCGTGCCGGCGCTCGCGACGCGTTTAACCTTAACGAATTGCTGCCGACGCGCAGGCCATCGCGCGCGCATCGGTGCGAATCGAATGCGGTCGAGCGCAAACCGCGCGAAATGTCCCCCGATTAACCCTCGCAAGAGATCGTCGCAGCGCCGTGCGCGGCTGGATCGGATTTTGCCATGACACGGCCATACCCTGCGAATCGCTTTGGTGCGGCTCCGCTCATCAACGATTTCGGGACGATTGCGTCCCATGATGGTGGCGTGACCCGTTCTGGGACGGCGTGTCGCGGATTGGGATTGAAGCCATGAACAAGATGTCGATTGCGACCGAGTTTCTTGCAACGGACCGCGCCTGGGTCGCGGCCTCGCCCGGGCTCGACTGCTCGGTCGAGACCGTGGTCTGCATCCCGAGCTTCCGCCGGCCGCAGCATCTGCGGCTGACGCTGGAATCGGTCGCGGCACAGCGCACCGCGCGCCGCTTTGCGGTCGTGGTGGTCGAGAACGATGCGGCCAATTGTGAAAGCGCGCCGGTGGCCGCGGAATTTTTGGCGTCGGGAAGGCTGAATGGCCTCTGCCTCGTCGAGCCGCGGCAGGGCAACTGTTACGCCATCAATGCAGCTTTCGAGACGGCGCTCGCAACCTTCCCGCAGGCCGCGAACTTCCTGATGATCGACGATGACGAGATCGCCTCGCCCGATTGGCTCGAGCGCATGATCGAGGCCGCCGAGACGACCGGGGCGGACGTGATCGGCGGGCCGGTCTGGCCGCATTTCGACGACGAGCGCAAGCGCGGCCTGAAGCGTCATCCGGCATTTGCGCCGGCCTATCATAGCAGCGGGCCGGTGCCCGTGATCTATGGCTGCGGCAATTGCCTGATCCGGCGACAGGTGTTCGCCCGCCTCGGCAGTCCCGCGTTCGATTTGCGCTTCAATTTCCTGGGTGGCGGGGACCATGATTTCTTCGCACGCTCCCGCCGCGCCGGCTTCCGATTCTACTGGGCGACGGATGCGACCATCTCGGAGACGGTGCCGCGGAGCCGGACCAAGCTCGGCTGGATCGTGCGGCGCGGCCTGCGGATCGGTGCGATCAATTATCACATCGAGCGCAAGGGTGCGCAGTCGACGTGGTCGCGTGCCGCTGTGATGGCCAAGATGTTCGGCCTGGTGCCGTTCTCGCTGTTCCGCGCTACGCGCATTGTCTTGAAAGAACATCAACCGATCATCGCCATGCATCCGATGATGGTCGCGGTGGGCAGCGCGCTTGCAGTGCTCGGCATCGAGCCACGGCCTTACGCCGCCTCGAAGATCGTTTCGTGACCGAGTTCCTCATCACGTCCGAAGCCCGGGCTGTCTTCGCCGATGTGTGGCGGCGGCCGGTGATGGATTTCGTCCGCGCCGCGGCCTTCATCGGCATCCTGCTACTGGTGTGGATCTCGCTGCATCCGTTCGACGATCTCAGCGACATGCGCGTCGGTGAGGTGACCTCCGGCAAGGAGGCCGTGCTCTACGCGCTGTTCGGCCTGCTCATGGTGCTGATGCTCGTGTTGACCATGCGCGACAACATGCCCGCGTTGGCGTCGCTGCTGACCCCGGCCTATGTGCTGTTCGGGGTTTGGCTTTGCCTGACGGTCGTACTGTCGTTCGATCCGGCCACCTCGAGCCGCCGCTTTGCGCTGTCGGTATTCGTCGTGGTGGTGACGGCAACGGTAATGCTGTTGCCGAAGTCGCAGAGCGAGTTGATGCGCTGGTTCAGCATCGCCGCGCTGGTCTTGCTCGCGACCTGCTATCTCGGAATCTTGCTGGCTCCGAACCTGTCGATCCACCTGGCGACGGACCCGCAGGAGCCGGCGCTCGCCGGCAATTGGCGTGGCGCCTTCGGGCACAAGAACGTCGCCGCTGCGATAATGGCGATGATGATGTTCCTCGGCGTCTACTTCATCCGCGCCGGCGGATGGATCTCCGGCGTCATCGTCATGGCGCTCTCGGCCTTGTTCCTGGTCTATTCCGCGGGCAAGAGCTCGCTCTCGCTTTGCCTGGCCGTGCTGCTGCTGACCTCGCTGACGTCGTTCGTTCGTTCCTTGTGGGGACGCGGATTGATGTTGTTGCTGCCGCTCATCGTGCTCAATCTGTTTAGCGTAGGCACGGTGCTGAGCGACACGCTGGCGTCAATCGCAAAGCTGCTGCCGCTGGATACCAGCTTCACCGGCCGTTCCGACATCTGGGTCTTTGCCGTCGATTCGCTGCATCAGCGGCTCCTGACCGGCTATGGCTTCGAAGCCTTCTGGGGCAGCAACGCGATCACGAATCTGAAGGAAGGCAAGGAATGGGCGGGCTACGCCTCGCACAGCCATAACGGTTATCTCGACACCGCGCTCGGCACCGGCCTGCCGGGTCTCGTGTTTCTGATCGCCGCTGTTGTCGTCAAGCCGCTGCGCGACTTCCAGGCTGCCGACGAGGGCGGCAATGACGGCCCGCTGTCGATGATGTTCCTGCGGATATGGCTGTTCGGGCTCTATCTGTCGTCGATGGAGAGCTTCTTCCTCGACCGCGCCGATCCGATCTGGGCGACGTTTCTGATCGCCGTGTTCGGCCTGCACTATCTCGCGCGCTTCCGTTTGCGGGCATAGATGACGGTCGCCACCGTCGTTGCCACATCGTGCCACCAGCCGGTGAAATCGAAGGGCGCCTGCGGCGGTGGTTGCTTCGCCGCGGCCAGGATCGCATCAGCATAGGCCTCGCCCGCCGATCCGCGCGGAACCAGGACGATCGCGCCGCGATCGATCAACTGCCTGAAGCGCGGATGATGGTCGAACTCGTCCGCTAGTGCGGGGCCGGTCGCGACCAGCGGCCGGCTGGCCTGCGCGCAGGTGAGGATGCTCGAACGGCGGGCTGTGATACCTTCGTCCAGCGGATAGCAGAAGGCATCGACCTCGCCGAACAGGCCGAACACTTCGGCATCCGAGGCAACGTAGCCGGAGACGATCACGTCCTCACCGAGGCCAAGCTCGGCGGCGCGGGCGTGGAAATTCTCCTCGACCTTGTCGACGCCGCGAATAAAGGAGCCGATATAGACCAGCAGCGGCCGCAATCCGCGAGCCTTCAGGATTGCGCCGATCTCGAGCAGCGCATTCGGCTGCTTGCCCGGATAGATCGAGCCGAAATGGCCGATCACCAATTGCCCGCTGGCGCGTGCCGCTGATAGCCGTTGCCGCAATTCGGAGTCTTCGATCTTCGAGGGCGCCTCGACGTTGGGCGGCAGTGGCGCTAACACGGATTTCGTCACGGCGGAGCTGACCGCAGCGTCGTCGGCAAGCTCCTTCCGCACCAGCGGCGAGAACATGACGATGCTGTCGGCAAGCCACACCGCGGGGATGTAGGTGATCCGCCGCATCCAGTTCAGCCCCGCCCATTCATGTTCGACCAGGACGACCTTGCGCCGCCGGAGCTTCGCGATTGCGAGCGCGATGAGCGGCCGCAGGATCACACGCTTCCAGGCCACGATCGGAAAATTGCAGATCACGCTCTGCGCCGAACCGACCGCGCGCCAGATGTCGCGGAGCGATCCCCGGCCGCGCGTCAGGGTTAACGTTTGGCTACTGCCGGGATCGAGCTTTTCGATCGCGTCAGTCAACAAGCGCGTGAACTGCCCGACGCCGCAATGCATCTCGGCTCCCGCGCCGAGGAACAGCGCCCGATATCGGGGTGTGGAGGTCATCGCGCAGCGGCAGGGCTTCCGGGGTGATCTCGGTTAGCCATACCGCGCAGACCTTAGCTTCCGGTAAGCGCCCGAAACAGTGCCGGCACCGATTTTGCCAATCCTGGCGTGAAGGCTGCCCGTTCGTCCCGTAACGGGACATCGGATGATCAAAACGACGCAAGGCGACCAGGAGCGCGACATGACGACAGGCAAGATCTTCACCAAATGGGACGACACCCATTCGGAGCTCTGGAGCCATCAGCCGATCCGGCTCGAGCATGCGATGCACAAGCAGCCCGCGTTCTCGATGGACGAACTCGCGAAGCTGATCGAGAACTATCCGCGCGAGCATTACAGCCTGGTCAAGACAGGTGCGAAGGGTTCCAGCCGGGTCTGGCGCGAAGGCGAGATCGGCAAGCTCAGTGGCCGCGAGGTGATCGAGGCAATCTCACGTGGCGGTCTCTGGCTCAACCTGCGCAACGTCACTGCCGTCGATCGCCGTTTCCGCGTGATGGTCGACCAGATGTTTGCGGAGGTCGCGGCCAAGGTTCCCAGCTTTGATGCGCCGACGCATCAGGCAGGCATCCTCATCTCCTCGCCAGACGTGCAGGTCTATTACCACTCCGACCTGCCGGGGCAGGGATTGATCCAGATCGCCGGCCGCAAGCGCGTCTATATCTATCCGAACACACCGCCGTTCATCCGGCCGGAGCACCTCGAAGACATCGCGCTGTTCGACGTCGAGGTCGATATTCCCTATGCGTCCTGGTACGACCAGCATGCGCAGGTGATCGATCTCGAGCCTGGCCAGATGTTGAACTGGCCGCTGAATGCGCCGCATCGGGTCGAGAATCTCGGTGTCGTCAACATCTCGATGACGGTGTCCTACGTCGACGACGAGATCCGGCGCGCCCAGATCCTCAATCTCGCCAATGGCATGTTGCGTCATCGTTTCGGCTACACGCCGAAGAGCCGCAGCCTGCACGGTCCGTCCTTCTTTGCCAAGCAGGTGATGCAGAAGCTCCTGCGCGACGGTAAGTGGGTGAAGCGCGAGCGTGCCGTGCGCCGCCCGATCGACTTCCGTCTCGACGAGATCGAGCTTGGCAAGATCGTCGACTTGCCGAAGGCGGCGTGAGCGCGGCATGCGGCGATGACGGTCCTTGCGACATCGGCGGGCAGGCTCTCGGCGCGGGCAGAAGCACGCGCGGCCGGCTACCGCATCGAGATTCTTGCGGACTGGAAGCAGGCCGCGGCGCGGTGGGGCGCATTCGCTCCGCCGACAGCGTTCCAAAATCCGCTATGGTATGAAGCCTGGTACGCCGCCTTCGCCGATACCGACGGCGTCTCGCCGGTGATCGCCTTCGTCACCGATGCCGCGACCGGCGAGCCCGCCGCGCTGTTGCCGTTGATCCGTCATCGGCAAGGCAGCATGCAAACCATCGCGTTCGCAGACCTTGATCTCACCGATTACAACGCGCCGTTGCTTGGGCCCGCCGCGCCGCGCGATGCCGCGGCAGCGCGTGTCTTCTGGCGCGACCTGCGCGCCGCGTTGCGCAAGCTGCCCGGCGGCGCCGATCTCATCCGCTTGCGCAAGGTCACATCCGATCTCGACGGCCGGCCCAATCCGTTGGCGCTGCTCGATGGCGCGGCGGTTTGCCCGGTTAATGGCAACCTCGTCACCACGGGCGACGATTACGACGCCTGGCGCTACACGCTGGAGCGGACGGTGCGCAAGGAGCTGGAGCGGAGCTGGCGCGTGTTTACGCGCGATCCGACGGCGAACTTCGCGATCGCCGCGGACAGTGATGAAGCGCTTCGGATTCTCACGACCACCGAGGCTCAGCAAAGCTCGCGGATGCAGAGCCTGGGAGTCAATTTCATTCTCAATGACGAGAATTGCGCCGCGTTCTATCGCGGCCTGGTCGGCAGCGGCACCGGCAGCGGCTACGCCATCGTGTCGGCACTGACAGCGGGCGAGGAGGTGGTGGCGACGCTGCTCGGTGTCCGCAACGGTTCGCGCTATGTGATGATCCGCATCAGCAACGCCGGCGACAAATGGAGCAATTGTTCGCCGGGCCGGCTGATCATCGAGCGCACCATGGCGGCGCTGCACAAGCAGGGTGTGCGCGAGTTCGATTTCTCGATCGGCAACTACGCCTACAAGCGCCGTTTTGGAGTCAAGCGCCTGCCATTGCTCGATATCAGCGCTGCCTTGAGCTGGCGCGGATTGCCCCATGCGCTCCGCGATCGGGCCGCGCAGGAATTGCGCAGATATCCGAGGCTGACGACGTATCTGAAACGCGCGCTCGGTAAGCCGCCTTCACGCGAAGAGAGCTGATCGCGACACAGAAGGTGGGCAAATGAGCACAGCGACGTACCCACCATCAACACTCCGCTCGTGATGGTGGGCACGCTTCGTTTTGCCCACCTTACGCACCAACGCCGCTTCAATGCAGAATTGTCACACTCACGAGGATTGTGTGGGTGTTCCTTCTATGTTCGCAAAAGTCCACAATTGTGATCGCTGCAGCGCCGTATGCTGGCTTCCGGGTTGGGCCACCGGGGAATGTTCCGCAAGGAGAGCCGACATGCCAGCCTACATCCATCACCATGCCGTGGAACCGGACTTCATCATGTGCCCGAGCTGCGCAGGTCTTCCGATGTTCGTCACGGATGTCGCGCCGCATTGGAGCCTGGCCAAGATCGACTTCACCTATGAATGCTCCGATTGTGGTGCGCAGATCAGGCAAACGGTGACACAGCCGGAGCTGTTGAATTAGAGCCGATCAAACCTGATCGGATCACGATCCAAGGCCGGCGTGCCTCAGAGGTGCCGCACCACGCCGGGTCGACCAAGCGGGCATTCCAGCGCATCGCGATCCCATTTTGCGGCAATAGCGGCGGCCTCATAGGTGCTTTGCAGGAATTCCAGCACCGCCCGGTCGGGATCGGCGGAGATGCGCGCGGCATCATAGGGCAGGACGAATTCGCTGAGGGCCTCGCTGAAGAAGGCTGCGTCGGGTCGCACCTTGGCGGTGCGGAAGCCCGCGGGTTCGGGATAGGCATAGGAATAGAACGCCGGATAATCGATGGCGCCGCCGCCTGGCCAGAAACCCGCGCTGCTCACCTCGTGCGAATAGGCCTCGTGTGCCACCGCATCCGGCAGGTTCGGCACGCCGCCGGGATGGCGTGGTGCGCTCCTGCCGGAGAAACGCGTCACCGCGAGATCAAAGCTGCCCCAGAAGAAATGTACAGGGCTGGCTTTGCCGAGGAAGCCGGTGCGGAACTGCTTGAACAGCCGGTCGCAGTTCAAGAGGATCTGGAAGAAGCGCCGCACCGCGTCCGCATCATAGGACCGGTGCTGGCTGTCTTCCGGGAAACGGATCGGGTCCGGTAATTCGTTCGGCATGTCGTCGATCGCAACGTCGATGTCGAGCTCTTTCAGCGCCGCGAGCACCGCCGCGTAGAAGCTCGCCACCGAGAGCCCGGCCAGCGCAAAGTGCCGCTCGGCTCCGTCACTGGTCGAAATGCGCAAGGCGTGATCGATGAAGTCGAAATCGATTTGAAAGGTTCTAGTGCCGTTAGCGATCGGCGAGGTGGTCAGCCCGCGCGCGGTGACATAAAGCGTGACGTGCCACGAATGATTCAGCCAGGGCGACTTGGCCAACCGGATCTTGCCGACGATCTGGGTCCAGAGATGCAGAGTGGCACAGGTGTCACGCCATGCCGCGGTCGGCAGTTCCGGCCATTGAGTTTGCTTGGTGTTGCTCATGCCAGCATCTCGCTGCTTAGTGACCGTGAAGGTAATCACCTTATCACGAGTTCGTTATGGCAGCTTCAAGCATGCGGGCCGACAAATCGACATCACGACTTCGTGCATTCCGGGCAACGGCGTTGCCCGCGCGTGGCACGGAAAAGACTCTTGCACCACCAGCGTCGCGCCATCGCCTGCAGCGGTCTGCGCACCAACTGCGCCATGAAAAGCATTTCAACCATGTCGTGGTCCCCGACGCGCATGTGCCGCCAGGTCCGGGGGGCAGGGACCTGGCGGCTGCAGTCATGCGGTTTTGAACATGAAGGTGCGATCGAAATGAAGGCTCCGACCGCATGCTCTACATAGGGCGATGCTCGCAAACGAGAACGCCCTCGAACTCGCATCAGCCATGCAGTTTCTTCGCGGTCTCCGCGATCACACGTCCTTGATAACGCGCCCCCGCAAGCTCATTCGCGCTCGGTTGCCGGCTGCCGTCGCCGCCGGTGATCGTGGTGGCGCCATAGGGCGATCCACCGGTGACCTCGTCAAGCTTCATCTGGCCGGCAAATCCGTAATTGAGCCCGACCACGGTGAGGCCGAAATGCAGGAGGTTGGTGATGATCGAGAACAGGGTCGTTTCCTGCCCGCCGTGCTGGGTCGCCGTCGAGGTGAAGGCGCCACCGACCTTGCCATGCAGGGCACCCTTCGCCCAGAGACCGCCGGCCTGATCGAGGAAGTTCGCCATCTGCGAGGACATGCGGCCAAATCGGGTGCCGGTGCCGATGATGATCGCATCATAATTGACGAGATCATCGATCTTCGCGACCGGCGCCGCCTGGTCAAGCTTATAGTATGACGCTTTTGCGACTTCGGCCGGCACCAGCTCGGGCACGCGCTTGATATCGACGCTGGCGCCGGCTTCGCGCGCGCCTTCGGCGACCGCGTTGGCCATGGCCTCGATGTGACCATAGGCGGAATAATAAAGGACGAGAACTTTGGCCATGATGGCTCTCCTTTGGTTGGGTGTTGTTGAAGTCGTCCCCGATCAGGCTGGGGATAGGCGCCCGGGCATGACGAGTGGAGTTACGCCGCGTCGACCAGCACCAGCTCGGAATCTTCCAGCGCGGTGATTGTCAGCTTGGCTTCGTCGCGGATCGCGGCACCGTCACGGGCATCGACACGCACGCCGTTGACTTCGATGCTGCCGACCGCGGGCACAAGGTAAAGATGCCGCTTTTGCTCCGGCGCATATTCCGCGCTTTCGCCAGCTTTCAGCGTGGTGGCGAGCACCCGCGCCTTGGCGCGGATCGGCAGCGCATCGGCATCGTCCGCAAAGCCGCTCGCGATCGTGACGAGCTTGCCGGAGCGGTCGCCTTTTGGAAACGGCTTGGAGCCCCAGGTCGGCTCGCCGCCTTGCGTCGTCGGCTCGATCCAGATCTGGAAGATCTTCGTCTTCGACGGCTCGAGATTGTACTCAGCGTGGCGGATGCCGTTTCCCGCGCTCATCACCTGCACGTCGCCGGCCTCGGTCCGGCCCTTGTTGCCGAGCGAATCCTGGTGCGTGATCGCGCCTTCGCGGACATAGGTGATGATCTCCATGTTGGCATGGGGATGCGGCGGAAAGCCGGTGTTCGGCGCGATCTCGTCGTCGTTCCACACCCGCAAAGCGCCGTGGTTCATATTGTTCGGGTCGTAGTGGCTGCCGAACGAGAAGTGGTGCTTGGCCTTCAGCCAGCCATGGTCGGCGCCGCCGAGCTTCGCATAGGGTCTGTGTTCGATCATCGGGGTATTTCCTCAAACTTCGATTGCGTTTGGATACGCCGTCGAGTGTGGTATAGAAATAGAAACTATCGAAACTCATTGTTTCCGTTTGTGGCAGAGGGCGGTCGCCAGAATGTCAAAGCTCCCGGATTTCGAGGCGCTCGCAATCTTCGCAAAAGTCGTGGAACTACGGTCATTTGCGGCCGCCGCAACCGAGCTTGCGCTGTCCAAGGCCACTGTCTCCAAGGCGGTCAGCCGGCTTGAGGATCGGCTCGGGGCCCGATTGTTCAACCGCACCTCGCGGCGGCTGGCGCTGACGGATGCCGGGCAAAAACTGTCCGAGCGCGCCGCGCGGCTGCTTGCCGACGGCGAGGCGGCCGAGAATGAGGCCCTGGCACAATCAGTCACCCCGCGCGGCCTGGTGCGGCTCGCAGTGCCCATGACCTTCGGGGTGAAATCGGTCGCGCCGCTGTTGCCGGAATTTCTGGAGAAATATCCGGAAGTGTCGATCGACCTGCATTTGAGCGACGCCACTGTCGACTTGATCGGCGAAGGTTTCGATGCCGGCCTGCGCATCGCGCGCCTGCCCGATTCATCCCTAATCGCGCGGCGGCTCTGCCCGATGCCGCGTTACACGGTGGCGGCGCCATCCTACCTGAAGCGCTACGGCCGGCCGACGCATCCGATGCATCTCGCCGAGCACAAGTGCTTCGGCTACGCCTATCTCCCGACTGCGGGCGTCTGGCACTACACCAACGCGGCCGGCGAGCAGGCGAGCGTGCGTCCCGCCGGGCAATTGCGCGTCAACAATGGCGAAGCGCTGCTGCCGGCGGTTATCGCCGGCCTCGGCATCGCCGATCTCCCTGATTTCATCATCGGAGAAGCCATCGCGCGCGGCGAGGTCGAGGTGATCCTCAAGGGTTGGAAGCAGCCAGAAGCCGCCGTGCACCTGGTGACGCCCCCCGGCGGCCCGCGCCCCGCGCGCGTCGAAGTGCTCGCCGATTTCCTGGCGAAGCATTTCGTAAAGGGCAGGAGGCGGTGAGGCGAACGCCACCTTTGCCCACTACGCCTTCTATCGGCTACGCTCTTCCCCACAAACCAAACCAAATAAAATCAACGGGGAGAAAATGCCGATGAATCGCCGCGAGCTTTTGAAAACTGCCGCCGTCTTGCCGCTTGCGCATGCCGCGCTTTCGCACGCTGCCTTTGCGCAAGGCGCTGTCTATCCCAACCGCAACGTCACCATGATCGTGCCGTTTCCGGCCGGTGGGCAGGCTGATCTTGCGGCGCGGCCGGTGGCGCTGGCGCTGGAGCGGATCCTCGGCAAGCCCGTGATCGTCGACAACCGCGCCGGCGGAGCTGGCGGCTCCGTTGGCAATGCGCAGGCGGCACGCGCCGAGCCGGACGGCTACACGCTGCTGATGACCCTGTCCTCGCTCGCCGTGCTGCCCGAAGCCGATCGGCTGTTCGATCGCCCCGTCGCCTATGAGGTCTCGCAATTCGCGCCGGTCGCGCGCGTGCTCGCCGATCCGACGCTGCTCGCGGTGCCGGCCTCCGCCCCATGGAAGACGCTGCAGGATTTTGTCGATGATGCCAGACAGCGCCCGGGCCAGATTCCCTATGGCTCGTCCGGTCCCTATGGCACGCTTCACGTCGCGATGGAAATGTTTGCCGCGAGCGCCGGCATCAAATTGCTGCACGTGCCGTTCCGCGGCGCAGGCCCGGCGCTGACCGCGCTGCTGAGCGGCACGGTGCAGGCGGTGGCATCCGCCCCGGGCACGCTGAAACAGCAGGTCGCCGACGGCAAGATGCGGGTGCTTGCCAATTGGGGCGCCGAACGCGTCGCCAGCTTTCCCGACCTGCCGACGTTCAAGGAGTTCGGCTACAAGGATGTCGAGTTCTACATCTGGGCCGGCCTGTTTGCGCAGCGCGCATTGCCGGCGCCGGTCATGACGCGACTGCGCGAGGCGATGGCGGAAGCAGTGAAGGCGCCGGAGGTCGTCAAGACCTTCGAGACCGCCGGCAGTCCGGTTGCCTATCTCGATGCGCCGGAGTTTTCCAAATTCGTCGACGACGACAGCGCGCGGCTGATCGCGGCGGTCAAGAAAATCGGCAAAGTGGAGTAGGCGATTTCACGTTTTGTTGCGGGTCGCGAACCTTCCGCAGTCTCATTCATTTGTCATAGTTAAAACGTGGCGTGTGCTGGAACCGGCGCGCCGAGATGCAATTGAACGAGATGTTTATCGACGAGATATTGGAAGAGGATCCCGCATGCGAACGCCGCGCGTTGCCTTGGGTTATGTAATCCTGATCGGCTCCGGACTACTCGTGCAAAACCCGGCATTCTCCGAAGAGTATCGCGGAACCTGGGAACAGCAGATGGCCTGCACGCCCGACGTCTGGCGGCTCTGCAGCGATCAAATTCCTGATGCCAACCGGATCACGGCATGTTTGCGGCAGAACACGCCGCAACTCTCCCATGATTGCCGTGCGGTATTCGAATCCAGCGCGAGCGCCCAGCAGCCGCCTTCGCGTGCGTCGCCACAAGCCACTCCGCGTGCACGGGGAGCGCCACCGCCGGTGCAGCAGCATCAGTCGGCGCCGTCGAGACGTTACGACGAATAGGCCGACACTTCTTCCTGCGGCCGATGCTCGCAGAGGTCAACCCATTCGGCCGACGTCAATTCCGCCATCCGCGCCGGCGCGATCCTGACTGCGCTGTGGGTCGAGCCCGCGGCGGGTACGACGATGTCGAAAGCCTTCAGTGACACATCGCAATAGATCGGCAATGGCGTCCTCAGGCCAAAGGGGCAGACGCCGCCGACCTCGTGCCCGGTGATATCGGCGACCTCGTGCAGCCCCAGCATCTTCGGCTTGACGCCGAACAGCGCCTTCACCTTCTTGTTGTCCATCCGCGAAGTGCCGCTGGTGACGATCAGCACCACGCGCTCGCCGACCCGCAGCGACAGTGTCTTGGCGATTCGTCCCGGCTCGACGCCATAGGCTTCCGCCGCCAGCGCTACGGTCGCGGAGCTCTTGGTCGATTCGGTCACGGCAATGTCGGGCGCCTTCTCGGCGAAGAAGGCGCGAACGGATTCAAGACTCATATTCTAGGACCTGTGGGAAGACACCAGAGCGGGGAGATCGGATAGACCATGGATGCGATAATCCGGCACAACGCCGAGCTCGTCCATCTGGGTGCGCAGCGCCTTGAACATCGTGAGCGGTGGCAAGGTCTCGCTTTCGACGCAGGCGAGCGCCATGGCCTGCGGCGTCACCCGCTCGATCCAGGCGATATTCAAGCCGAACGCCTTGGCACCGCAGGCGTCCCACGGATTCGAGGAGATGAACAGGACGTCCGCGGGGGGCACGCCAAGCACGTCTTCGATCAGCGTGTAGGCCTCCGGGCTCGGCTTGAAGACCTTCTTGGTATCGACGCTGATGGTTGCGTCGAGCACGCGGTCGAGCCCGCTGTTCCGCACCAGCGCATTCAGCATGTCCGGGCTGCCGTTGGAGAGGATTGCGAGTTTCTTGTCCTTCATCGCCTCGAGTGAGGCGAGCGCATCCGGATAGAGATCAAGATGCAGGTATTTGTCGATGATCCTGTCGAATGTTCCGGCATCATATTGCAGGCCGAGGCTACGCAGTGTGTAGGCGAGCGAGTCGCGCGTGACGACGGAGAAATCCTGGTAGCGCCGCATCAGCGAGCGCAGCCAGCTATATTCGAGCTGCTTGATCCGCCAGATCTGCGTAATGATCTCGCCATAGCCGGGAAACGCATCCTCGGTCACTTCTGCGACCGATTGGACGTCATAAAGCGTGCCATAGGCATCGAAGACGACGGCTTTGATGGTCATTGTCACTTCTCTTGCCCGCCGATCGTCGCATACAGGAATTTGCGGACCGCGTCGACCGATTGATCCCGGGCTGCCTGGTTGAATTCGAGACGATGCCCGAGAAACTGTATCGGCGTTGCGAGGCCCGGAACATCGAAGCCGTGATAGGCGCCGGGATAGACGATGAATTCGATCGGAACGCCGAGGCCCTTCTGGCGCGAGATGCCGTAGTCATCGCGGCCTTCGACAAGGTTGCGGCACTCCTTCGCCAGCGTCCAGTCGTCGAGCTCGCCGATCAGGATCAGCGTCGGCACAGTCATGCTGTCCTTGATGCCGAGGCACGGCGGATAGAATGCAATCGCCGCGTGGAATTTGTCGTTCGATATCCGCTCGATCATGCCGCGCTCGACCGAGGTCAGCGCCAGCAATCCGCCCTGCGAGAAGCCGAGAACCGCGACACGATCGCGATCGACGAAAGGCTGCTGTACGAGGAAGTCCAGCGCCCGATAGGCGTCGAAGACGGTTGCGGGCGGCGGCCCGCCGGTGCAGGTGCTGCTGAGGCCGCGCGGACCAAAGCGGTCCACCGTGAGCGTGACATAGCCCCAGGAGACGATCAGCTTGCCCCAGCGCTGGTCGAGCTGGCGCCAGCCGCCATTGCAGCCATGAAGCAGCACCACGGCCGGCAACGGGCCGGCATCGCGGGGCTGCCGCAGGTAACCTTGCAGGGGCTGGGAGCTCGCAAGCGGATTTTCGATCTCGACGAGACGGCCTTCGGGTAGATCAGTCGCGAGGCACGCGGTCAGGAGTGCAGCGACGATGGCAGCGATAGTGGAAGCGACCTTGGCGAGGCTTGGCATCGACCACCTCCCGTTCGCTCGCCTGCCGGCGATCTAGAGCATGATGCGGAAATGCGGAAACCGGTTTTCCCTCGCGACAAACGCGAAGCGTTTGCGCGGAGATCATGCTCAAACAAAAGAGATAAGATCATGATCCGATTTCGTCTAATCGGATCATGATCCAAAGATCGCTTATATACCCAAAATCTTCCGCGCGTTGGCCTTCAGCACTTTGGGGCGGATCTCCTCGCGGATGTCGAGCTTGGCGAAATCCGCAAGCCAGCGGTCCGGCGTGATCACCGGCCAGTCCGAGCCGAACAGCATCTTGTCCTGCAGTATCGAGTTGATGTAGCGCACGAGGATCGGCGGGAAATATTTCGGCGACCAGCCGGAGAGGTCGATGTAGACGTTCGGCTTGTGGGTCGCGACCGAGAGCGCCTCTTCCTGCCAGGGGAAGGATGGGTGCGCGAGGATGATCTTAAGGTCGGGGAAGTCGGCGGCGACGTCGTCCATATACATCGGATTGGAATATTTCAGCCGCATCCCCATGCCGCCCGGCATGCCGCTGCCGACGCCGGTCTGCCCGGTGTGGAACAGCGCGATCGCGCCGCCGTCATTGATGGCTTCATAGAGCGGATAGGCCAGGCGGTCGTTCGGATAGAACCCTTGCATGGTCGGGTGGAATTTGAAGCCGCGGACGCCGTAGTCCTCGATCAGCTTCCGCGCCTCGCGCACGCCGAGCTTGCCCTTGTGCGGATCGATGCTGACGAAGGGAATCAGCACATCGAGATTTTCCGAGGCGACTTCCAGCATCTCGTAATTGTTGTAGCGGCGGAAACCGGTCTCGCGCTCGGCATCAACAGGGAAGATCACGGCCGCGATATTTTTGGATCGGTAATAGGCCGCGGTTTCCGGCACGGTCGGCGGATGCTTATGCGGCGACTTGAAGTACTCCGCCATCTGCGCCTGGAAATCGTCATAGCCGTCGTCGCCATGCATGCCGCAGGGCTCCTCGGCGTGGGTGTGGATGTCGATCGCGACGACATTGTCGATGTCGGGCAGCTTGAGCTTGGGCATTCTTGGGCGTCCTTGGGGTTCCCGGCGGCTTGTTTGCTGGGGTTTCCAAAATTGATTATACTATATAACGAATTCCGCAAGGCAGCCAGAAAGCCCGCGGGTTGCAGCCTATTCGGATTGACATTTATGCCACCGATCGCTTAGAACGCGGCCGTCCCGGGCGGCAGGGCCGTTTTTCGGGATGAATCCCATTTTGCCACATTTGGGCAGGTTTTAGGTTCGGGCTTGAGCACGGCCTTTCAACGCATCAGGATTGTCCCATGAAGGTCCGTAACTCGCTGAAATCGCTGCGCGGCCGCCATCGCAACAACCGTCTGGTCCGCCGCAAGGGCCGGGTCTATGTGATCAACAAGGTGCAGCGCCGCTTCAAGGCCCGCCAAGGCTGATCGCGGGTCGCTCCGCCGGCTCGCCCGGACGCAATCGTTTCACACGTCTTTGACGTCGCGCTGCTTTGCAGCGCGACGTTGTGCGTTTAAGCTATGCTGATGGAATTGAGATTCCTCACGCTCATAACCCGCAAGCTTGCGTTCCTGATCGCCGCGATCGTGATTGCGGCGCCGGCGGCAGCGCTTGCCCAGGGCGATCCCCGGGTCATCCCTCCCCCCAAGGAGCAGAAGAAGCTCCCCGAAGCGCCCAGCAAGTTGCCGAAGGTTGGCGCCGACCGCACCCGCGGACTGGATTTCCTGTTCGGGGCGCTGAAAGCGGCGCCTGATGAGGCCAGCGCCAAGCACGTGGAGGCGCGGATTTGGGCGCAGTGGCTGCAGACGCCGAGCGATACCGCTATGCTTCTGATGGTGCGCGCCAAAGCGGCTATGGACGCCCAGAACGCCGATGTCGCGCTGAAACTGCTCGATGCCGTCATCAAGCTGCGCCCCGACTATATCGAGGGCTGGAACCGGCGCGCGACGCTCTATTACCTGAAGAATGACTATGCGCATGCGCTGGAGGACATCCAGCAGGTCCTGATCCGCGAACCTCGCCATTTCGGCGCGTTGGCCGGCCTTGGCATGATCATGCAGGACCTCGGCGACGACAGGCGCGCGCTGGACGCCTTCCGCAAGGCGCTTGCCATCAATCCGCACCTGGAGAAGGTGCCGGAATTGGTGAAGCAGCTCGGCGAAAAGGTCGAAGGCCGCGATATCTAGTCTCACGGGATTAACCACGACTTCCGGCAGCCGATTGCAGCGCGGAACAATTGCCGCTACCCGGCTTGGTTCACGCTCGAACCCGCCTGGAGCGAAGCCATGAAATCCTTGCTGTTGGCTGGCACGGTGATCGTCGCAACGACCGCCGTCGGTCTTGCCGAAGGCCTCTATTGGGTGGTGGGCAATCGCGCCACCAACACCTGCGACATCGTCACCAGCAACCCGATCGTCGACGGGAACATCTGGTTTGCAGACGGCCCCTACAACTCGGTCGATGACGCCAAGCTCGCGCGCTCCACGATCAGCCAATGCCCAAAGGATCAACCGCCGGCCGACAACCCCCAATAGGGGCTCAAGTGACGGCGCCGGATCGAGCCCTTGAACTTAATGCAGCAGTCTGCCGCTGCGGGTGAACTGGTCGCGCGCCGCTGCCGCATAGAGCTGTTGCAGCTCGGCCTCGAGTTGTTCATTGACCAACAGCAGCGCCCTCAATGCGCCATGCAGGTCACCATTGCAGCTTGCGACGATCTGGTCGATAGCCGCCTCGCACGGATCGGAACTCATTGATACTCCTCCGAATTTCCTTATGAACTGTTGCTGCGGCGTCCTGTTCCTGTGGATTGCGTGGACAGGCTTGCCGTGTTCCATCTCGATCAAGCCGCGTGTTTTGGCAGAATGCCGGCGAGAATCTACGGAATAGGTAATGACGCTGGTATGAACCCGCTATCCACAGGCTGGACGCATTGTGGAAAACCGGAGGGGCCTGACGATACGACGTCGGCATCGCCGGGCGCCGTAATTTCCCCTGCAACAGATCAACCGGGCCTCATTGATGACGATTGTGATCGCGGTGGCGGCGCTGGCGTTGCTGGCCGCAGCCACGCAGCTAGGCGTCGCGCTGGTGCAACGGGCCTTTCCCGCGCAGGGCGTGATGATCGAGGTGACAGGCGATGTGCTGCATGTCCTCGATATCGGCCCGCGCGAGGCGGCCTCGCCACCGATCGTGATGCTGCACGGTGCAAGCTCCAATCTCGAGGTGATGCGCCGCCCGCTCGGCGAGCGCCTCGCCCGAGATCACCGCGTGATCCTGATCGACCGTCCCGGCCATGGCTGGAGCACCCGCGCACGGGCCAGCGACTCCACGCCTGCCATCCAGGGCCGGATGATCTCGGAGGCGCTGACGAAGCTCGGCATCGAGCGGGCGGTCGTGGTCGCGCATTCCTGGAGCGGCGCGCTGGGCCTGAGATTGGCGCTCGATGATCCCGACCGCATAGCCGGCCTCGTGCTGCTCGCGCCGGTCGCCTATCCCTGGAGGGGCGGCGTCGGCAGGTATAACGAGCTGATCGCCACGCCTGTGATCGGCCCGCTGTTCGCCTACACGATCACTCTGCCGCTTGGTACCCTGCTCGCCGGCCCGGGCGCACGCGGTGTATTCCTGCCGCAGACCATGCCGGACGGTTTCGTAAAAGACACCGCGACGCCGCTTTTGCTGCGGCCGCGCGAATTCATCGCCAACGCGCGTGACCTGGTGACGTTGAAGGCAGCGGTGGCCGAGCAGGCGCCGCGCTACGGCATGATCAAGGCGCCCCTCACCATCATCACCGGCGACGCCGACAGGACAGTGTCGACCGACATCCACTCCCGCCCGCTCGCGGCCGCCGTGCCGCATGCCAAGCTGATCGTGCTGCCGGGCACCGGCCACATGATCCAGAACGCTGCACCTAGCTTGGTGATCCGGGAGATCGAGGAGATGATTAGGAAGCCGCATAGCGCTGCGGCGGGAGGATAGTAGAAACGCTTCACGCGTCGGAAGTGAAGAGGCCGGCTACGGCGCGCCCAAGCGCCGTAGCCCGTCAGGAAGCGTTACTGCTGCTTGATTTTCCCATCCTTGTCGAACTGCGAGAGGAAGGCCCAGAGGTTGTTGGCTTCCGTCTCGTTCTTGATGCCGGCGAATGCCATCTTGGTGCCGGGAATCTTGGCCTTGGGGTCCTTGATGTATTCGAGGAACTGTTCCTTGTTCCAGGTGATGCCGGAGTTCTTGTTGGCGTCCGAATAGTTGTAGTCAGGCGCGGTACCGGAGTGGCGGCCGTCGATGCCATTGAGCTCGGGGCCGACCTTGTTCTTGGCGCCTTCGCCGATCGCATGGCAGGCGAGGCACTTGTTGAACGAGGTCTTGCCGGCGGCAACATCCTGCGCCTGCGCGCCCGACGCAACGAACACTGAGGTGACGACGGCCAGCGCGCTCAAGATCGATGTTTTCATGTGGTGCTCTTTGTTTCTTCCCTGGTAGGTGGGCGGGTCGCTTGTGGCAGGCCTGCCTCGATTGGACAAGTGACGAAACTTTGACAGTGTTCACGGCGGCAGGCTTGCCCGAGAGAGAACTTTGATCTGCGGGGCGGCAAGTTTCGCCCGGGCTTCCCATTTGGGCCCGGAAATGCTTGATTTTCCCGGATAAACCGATAAAGCGCCAAAGCTTGGAGGGACCCGCATGGCCATCATGATGCCGGCTGCCGATCAGGCGGTTCTCAATCGCCGCAGCGAGATCGTTGCTGCATTGCGGGCGATCGTGCCGGGCGAGGGCGTAATCGACAGTGCGGCCGAGATGCTGGCCTACGAATCGGACGGCCTCACGGCCTATCGCCAGCCGCCGATGGTCGTGGTGTTGCCCGATACCACCGAGCAGGTCTCCAAGGTCCTGAAATATTGCCATGAGCGGAGCATCAAGGTGGTGCCGCGCGGCTCCGGCACGTCGCTGTCCGGCGGCGCGCTGCCGCTGGCTGACGGCGTGCTGCTGGGCCTCGGCAAATTCAAGCGCATCCGCGAGATCGATTTCGACAACCGCGTCGTCGTGACGGAGCCAGGCGTCACCAATCTCGCGATCAGCCAGGCGGTGGCGCATGCCGGCTTCTACTATGCGCCCGATCCCTCATCGCAGATCGCCTGCTCGATCGGCGGCAATGTCGCGGAGAATTCCGGCGGCGTCCATTGCCTGAAATACGGCATGACCACCAACAACGTGCTCGGCTGCGAGATCGTGCTGATGAACGGCGAGGTCCTGCGCATCGGCGGCAAGTCGGCGGAGAACGCCGGCTACGACATCATGGGAATCATCACGGGCTCGGAGGGCCTGCTCGGCGTCATCACCGAAATCACCGTGCGCATCCTGCAGAAGCCGGAGACGGCGCGCGCGCTGATGGTCGGTTTTGCCGAGGTCGAGGCCGCCGGCGAATGCGTCGCGCGCATCATCGGCGCCGGCATCATCCCGGGAGGCATGGAGATGATGGACAAGCCGGCGATCCATGCCGCCGAAGCCTTCGTCCATGCCGGCTATCCGCTCGACGTCGAGGCGCTCCTGATCATCGAGCTCGACGGCCCTAGCATCGAGGTCGACGAGTTGATCCGGCGGGTCGAGACCATCGCGCAGGGCTGTGGCTCGGTGACTTGCCAGATCTCCAATTCGGAAGCCGAGCGCAACCTGTTCTGGGCCGGCCGCAAGGCGGCCTTCCCCGCGGTCGGGCGGATCTCGCCCGATTACCTCTGCATGGACGGCACCATCCCACGCGGCGCGCTGCCGAAGGCCTTGGCGCGCATCCGCGAGCTGTCGGAAAAGTACCAGCTTGGCGTTGCCAACGTGTTTCACGCCGGCGACGGCAACCTCCATCCGCTGATTCTCTATGATGCCAACAAGCCCGGGGAGATGGAGCGGGCGGAAGCTTTCGGCGCCGACATCCTGCGCTGCTGCGTCGAACTCGGCGGCGTGCTCACCGGCGAGCATGGCGTCGGCATCGAGAAGCGCGACCTGATGCCGGAAATGTTTTCCGAGATCGATCTCAACCAGCAGCAGCGCCTGAAATGCGCCTTCGATCCGCAAGGCCTGCTCAACCCCGGCAAGGTGTTTCCGACCCTGCACCGCTGCGCCGAACTCGGCCGCGTGCACGTGCATGGCGGCAAGCTGGCATTTCCGGATATTCCGCGGTTCTAGCCTTTCCTTCTCCCCTTGCGGGAGAAGGTGGCGCGAAGCGCCAGATGAGGGCTTGTTTCCATGGGCGCAGGTGTTCGTGGAGAGAGACCCCTCACCAAAGCGAGCTCGCTGCCGGCAGCGGAGCTGCCCTCTCCCACAAGGGGAGAGGGCGCATCAACTGGCGCCGCGAAGGCGTTCTTCCCTTCTCCCCTTGCGGGAGAAGGTGGCGCGAAGCGCCAGATGAGGGGTTCTCTGGGCGGGCGCAGGTGCTCGTGGGGAGAGATCCCTCACCCTAGCGAATACGTTGCTCGCGCCGGAGTAGCCCTCTCCCACAAGGGGAGAGGGCGCGGCAATTGGCGCCGCGGCACGCGACTATCGACCATCACAGCAGCGCGTATTGCGTGCGTTCGCGTTTCGCCAATAGCGGCAGCGCTTCGCCGGCGATGTAGGTCTTGAAATGCGCGCTGTCCTGATGCGCCTTGAAGGCGGCCTCGTCGCGGAACAGTTCATAGAACAGGAACTGCGCCGGATTGTCCATGGCGCGCGAGATCAGGAACAGTTTTGCACCCGGCTCGCGCTGCGCCTCGGGCAGGAAGCGCGACAGGATATCGGCGATCCGGTCGGCCTGGCCTTCCTTCGCCTCCCATTGCGCGACCACCAGCAAGCCGCCGCCCTCGACGGCATCTTTCACGGTCTTGTCGATTGCATATTGACCCATAGCCGTTGCTCCTTTGATTGGGTTGCCTGGAAGCTGCTTCCTACATCTCCTGCCGCCGTAGATAATTCGATATCGAGCGAAGGATGTTCGAAATCGTTTCGATGGTGATCGAAATATATAAGCGGATGGAGGCGCCGGGATCGCGTGCCGAATCGATCGCCGACGGGCGACTGCGAAAGCGTTATCTTCCACCATCGTGCCCTTGTGTCCGGCATCGATGCCTATAGAAGGGATGGCAAGAACAGCAGCGGTTGCGGTGGAAGGGCAAGGCGGTAGGCGTGGACATCAGGAAGGTACGGGATGCTGCAGACGTCGAGCAGGTGGTCCGGGCGGCGATCGCCGCCGAGCAGCCGCTCGAGATCATCGGCCACGGTTCCAGGCGAGAAATCGGCCATCCGATGGCGACCAATGCGGTGGTCGATCTCGCCGCGCTGAATTCGGTCGTCTCCTATGAGCCGAACGAGCTGATCATCACCGTGCAGGCCGGCGCGCCGCTTGCCGACGTGCAGTCGCTGATCGACGCCAAGAACCAGCAATTCGCCTTCGAGCCGGTCGATAGCTCGGTGCTGCTCGGCACCAAAGGGAGCGGCACCATCGGCGGCATGATCGGGGCGGGACTCGCCGGGCCGCGCCGGATCAAGTCCGGCGGTGTCCGCGACCATCTGCTCGGTGCCCATGCCGTCTCCGGCTTCGGCGACAGCTTCAAGACCGGCGGCAAGGTGGTGAAGAACGTCACCGGCTACGACCTCTGCAAATTGCTCAGTGGCTCCTGGGGAACGCTCGCGGTAATGACGGAGGTGACGCTGAAGGTGATGCCGAAGCCGGAAGCCGAGCGGACGCTCGTCCTGCGCGGTCTGGACGACGTCACGGCGGGCCGTGCCATGACCGCGGCGCTCGGCTCGCCCTTCGATGTCTCCGGTGCGGCGCATCTGCCCAACTCGGCGTTCCGGCCGACCGTTGCCGCGCTCGCTGCTCTGGGGGCGCCGGAGCAGGCCGTCACGCTGTTGCGGCTCGAGGGGATTGCGGCATCGGCCGCGCACCGTGCGGCCCACCTCGCCAAGACGCTCGCCTCCTACGGCGCGGTCGAGACCATCGAGGACGCCGCCTCCCTCTCGATCTGGAGCGCGCTGCGCGACGTCGCGCCGTTCGCGGCGGCTGGCACGCTCGGCGCCTGGCCGGTATGGCGGATCGTCTGTCCCCCGGCCTCGGGCGGCGCGCTGGGGCAGGCACTGGCACGGGAGACCGGCGCTGATGTGATCTACGATTGGGGCGGCGGGTTGATCTGGGCGGCGGTGCCGCCCAAGGCGGATGCGCAGGCCGCGCAGGTGAGGGGCCGCATCGAGGCTGCCGGCGGCCACGCCACCCTGATCCGCGCATCCGAGGAGGTCCGGCGCGCCGTCGACGTGTTCCATCCGCAGCCGCGCGGGCTCGCCGATCTCAGCGAGCGCGTGCGCCAGAGCTTTGACCCCAAGAACATCCTCAACCGCGGCCGACTGACGCGGGGGAATGCATCATGAAGACCGAATTCTCGCTCGCTCAACTCGCCGATCCCGATATCGCCGAGGCCGACAAGATCCTGCGCGCCTGTGTCCATTGCGGCTTCTGCACCGCGACCTGCCCGACCTATGTGCTGCTCGGCGACGAGCTCGATAGTCCGCGCGGCCGCATCTACCTGATCAAGGAGATGCTGGAGAAGGACAAGCCGCCGACGGCAGAGGTGGTCAAGCATATCGACCGCTGCCTCTCTTGCCTCGCCTGCATGACCACCTGTCCGTCCGGCGTGCATTACATGCATCTCGTCGACCAAGCCCGGGGCAGGATCGAGCGGGACTATCAGAGGCCGTTCACCGAGCGACTGCTGCGCTCCGTGCTCGGCTTCGTGCTGCCGCGACCCGCCGCCTTCCGCACCAGCATGGTGCTCGCCCGCTTGGCTCGTCCGTTCGCGGCGCTATTGCCGACGCCCAAGGCTGACCCTACCCCAAGCCTGGTCCGGCGAATCAAGGCGATGCTGGCGCTGGCGCCATCCAATCTGCCGCCGGCGGGCCCGCCATCGGGAAGCGTGTTCCCGGCGGTTGGGACACGGCGGGGACGGGTCGCGCTGTTGCAGGGGTGTGCCCAGCAGGTGCTCGCGCCGCGCATCAACAAGGCCGCCGTCAACGTGCTGACCCGCCACGGCATCGAGGTGGTGCTGGTCAAGGACGAGCAATGCTGCGGCGCGTTGACCCATCACCTCGGGCAGGACGGCGATGCGCTCGCACGCGCGCGGGCCAACATCACGGCATGGGAGAGGGAGGCGGAACAGCGCGGCCTCGACGCCATCCTGGTGACCACGTCAGGCTGCGGCACCGTGATCAAGGACTATGGTTTCATGCTGCGCGAGGACCGCGAATTCGCTGCTCCGGCCGCAAAGGTCTCCGCGCTGGCAAAGGACATCACCGAATATCTGGCCGGCATCGAGCTCGATCCGCCGCGCCTCGAAGACGAGGTCACCATCGCCTATCACTCCGCTTGTTCGCTGCAGCACGGGCAGAAAATCACAGGCCTTCCGAAAGTATTGCTTTCCAAGAATGGATTCGTGGTGAAAGATGTACCGGAGAGCCATTTGTGTTGCGGTTCGGCGGGGACCTACAACATTCTCCAGCCCGACATTGCGATGAGGTTGCGCGATCGGAAGCTCGCCAACCTCGCGACAATCAAGCCGGACATGATCGCTGCGGGCAATATTGGCTGCATGGTTCAGATTGCCAGCGGTACGTCAGTTCCTGTGGTGCACACGATTGAGCTTCTCGATTGGGCGACAGGAGGTCCTCGGCCAGGGGTGAATTGATCGATTGCCTATCGAGCATGAACCGGACCCGGGGGCCGTGTTGGGGCGATGCGGGTAGCGGTTTTCTCCACGACAGGCGCACGCGTTTGCGCGGAGGCCATGCACGACCAAGGACGGGGCGGGAGGTGCTTCGAACAAGCACGATCCTGATCCGGGCAAGCGGACTATTCGAAGCGCTCGACAGACTGAATCAGCGGCAACAGGAGGATCACGATGGCTAAAGCGAAGAAGGGTAAGAAGGGGAAAAAGGCCAAGAAGGTTAAGAAGGCGGTAGCGGCGAAGAAGTCTGCGAAGAAGGTCGCCAAGAAGGCCGCGAAGAAATCTGCCAAGAAGGCTGCCAAGAAGACCGCGAAGAAGTCGGTAACGAAGGCCGCGAAAAAAGCCGCCAAGAAGGCGGCGCCCAAAAAGGCCGCGCCGAAGAAGGCTGCCAAGAAGAGCGCGGCAAAGAAAGCTGCAGCTCCCAAGCCGGCGGCCCCGGTCGCTGCCCCCACTCCCGCGCCGGAGCCTGAACTCGGTCCGAGCTGGGCTACCCCCAGCCCTTCGGAGAGGTCGGAAGGCTCGGAGGACTCATCCAGTCCGTCCTGACGCAACCAGGCCAAACCTGACGCAAGAGCCGCAGCGCTTTACCGCTGCGGCTCTTTCGTTTTCAGGCGCATGGATCGTAGCGCTACAGGGATGATTCGTCGGACCGTTGCAGAAGAGACTCAGCCCGCCACGGTTGGGCGGCGCGGGCGCACTTCACGAGGAGGGGACGTCGGTAAAGTTGTTGTGAGATTGCAACACCCGTCAACAACCTCTTTCAAAAGGGGCAGAACGCCTAAAAAGTCGGCACATGCTCGTCTTTTTTGCTTCAACACAAGGGGGGTTGCGTTCCAGATTGGCTGCGGATTTTGGTCGCAGTCGGTGATCGCTCGCCCCGGGGGGCCGGAAGAGCTGGACTGTTTTTTGAACGTGTGGGGATCCTTCATGAAGAAACTGGCCTTGTTAGCAACGGCGCTGGCAACGTTCTCAAGCTCGGCAATGGCTGCCGATATGGCGGTGAAGGCCGTCAAGGCGCCGCCGCCGCCCGCGTTCGAACCCTGGGATTTCGCCTTCGGCGCTGCACTGATGAGCGACTACGTGTTCCGCGGCATCACCCAGTCGAACCATAAGCCTTCGGTCGCGGCTTATTTCGAACCGCGCTACAACGTCACCAAGGACCTGCAGCTCTACATCGGCGCCGCCGGTGAGAGCATCTCCTTCCCGAACCGCGCCGCTGCCGAGATCGACATCTACGGCGGTATCCGCCCGACCTTCGGCATCTTCGCCTTCGACTTCGGTGTCTGGGGTTACCTGTATCCGGGCGGCTCGTGCTTCAATTCCGCCGCGCTCCCGGGCTCCGGCATTCCGGGGTCGGACTCGAGCTGCGCCGCCAGCCCGTTCGGCAATTCAGACCCGATCACGGGTGGCCTGCCGATCAACGGCAACTTCGCCAAGAAGAGCGCGAGCTTCTATGAAGGTTACGCCAAGCTCAACATCAACATCAACGACCAGTGGGCGGTTGGCTTCAACGAGTACTACTCGCCGAACTTCCTGAACCTCGGCGCCTGGGGCAACTACGCGTCGGTCACCGCCAAGTGGACCGCGCCCTCGACCATCTTCGGTTCTTCCGGCGTCGGCATGTACATCTCGGGCGAGTTCGGTCGGCAGTGGCTCGGCACCTCCGACTCCTTCTATGGCACCACCGTTGCCAGCCCGCTTGGCGGCGGACCGTTCCCCGGTGGTATCCCGGAGCCGAGCTACAACACCTGGAATATCGGCATCGGCTTCACCTACAAGGTGTTCACGCTCGATCTGCGCTACACCGACACCAACCTCTCGAAGGGTGATTGCAACGCCTTCACCAGCGACTACACCGCCCGCTTCGACGGCAGCTTCACGCCGATCAACCCGGGTGGCTTCAGCTCCAACTGGTGCGGCGCCACGGGTATCGCCAAGCTCTCGGCTGACCTGACCGCGATCTCGAACCTGAAGTAAGTTCCATACACGTGGATCAAGAGGGCGGCGGAGCAATCCGCCGCCCTTTTCATTTGTTCCGGTGGCGCGTGCTGCGCGAGCAGGCCGACTGCGTCCTGTAGTCTCGTAGCCCGGGTGGAGCGCCAGCGTAACCCGGGACCGCCGGTAGACGCTGGCACAGGTGTCCCGGGTTGCGCGTTCCGCTCCACCCGGGCTACGAAGCTCCATCAGCGCGGCTCGCGCACCGCGCTCTAGTCTAAGGCGACGCCGCGATCTTGGTCGCGTCCCGCAACCCAAACCGGTCGCCATCGCGGACCAGCGCGATGTTGCGCTGGTGGAATTCCTCCAGCGTCGAGCGGTGGCCGATCGAGACGATCGTGGTGGCCGGCAATTCCTCCATCAGCAAACGATAGAGCGCGGCTTCCGAGGGCTCGTCCAGCGAGGCGGTGGCCTCGTCGAGGAACAGGTAGTCGGGTGCATGCAAGAGCGCGCGCGCCAGCCCCAGGCGCTGCTGCTCGCCGAGCGACAGCATTCTGTTCCAGTGTCCCTCTTCTTCTAGCCGTGAAGCGAGCTGGGGCAGTCCGATCTGGCCGAGCACTTCCCTGATCCTGTCGGCGCTGAACTTTTCTGCTTCGGCGGGATAGACGATCGCCGCGTGCAGCGAGCCGATCGGGAAATAGGGCTTTTGCGGCAGCATCATCAGCGAGGCGTGCTCGGGAATGACGATCGAGCCGCTGCCGAACGGCCAGATGCCGGCGACGGCCCGGAACAGCGTCGACTTGCCCGCGCCGGACGGCCCGGTGACCAGCGTGCGTTCGCCGGGCCGAAGCTTGAGCCCGGTCGCTGCGACCAGCGGCGCCCCATTGGGCAGCTTCACGAGAAGCTCTTGCAGCGCGATCGCATCGCTCGCCGCCGGTGCCGCCTTGACTGCGTCGGGGTCGGTAGCGAGCCTTTCCGCCTGCGCAATCGATCGCTCGAAGCCATCGAGACGGGCGACCACCGCGCGCCATTCCGCCATGGTGCGATAGACCGATATGAAGAACGACAGCGCATCCTGCACCTTGCCGAAAGCTTCCATGATCTGCATCACGGTTCCGAGCTGGATCTTGCTGGCGAAATAGGCCGGCGCGGAGAGGATGACCGGAAACACCACGGCGGCCTGCGAGTAGCTCTGCGTGAACGCCGTCAGCCGCTTGGTCCGGCTCATGATGCCGTACCAGTTGGAGACCACACTGCCGAAACGCGTCGACAGCTGCTCGCGTTCGGCGCGGTCACCCTTAAGCAGCGCGATCTGTTCGGAGTTCTCGCGAACCCGCACCAGGTTGAAACGGAAGTCAGCCTCCAGCCGCTGCTGATCGAAATCGAGCCGCACCAGCGGCGAGCCGATCCACTGTGTCAGAGCCGTGCCGAAGATGGCGTAGACCAGCGCGCCCCACACCAGATAGCCGGGGAACGACACGTCGCTGCCGAACAGATGCAGCGGCGCCGCCGCCGACAGGCCCCAGAGGATCACGACGAAAGACGCCAGCGTCACGATCGAGCTCAACAGCCCGATGCCGAGCCCCAGCGTCTGGCTGACGAACATCTTGATGTCGTCGCTGATGCGCTGGTCCGGGTTGTCGGCCGCATCGCCCTGAAGCTGCATGCGGTAGTGGTTGGCATCGTGCAGCCATTCGCCGAGATATTTGCTTGTCATCCAGCGGCGCCAGCGGATCTGAAGCCACTGGTTGAGATAGAGCTGATAGATCGACAGCACGGTGAGGATCGCGGCCAGCACGCAGAACACGATGAGCTCGCGGACGAAGCCGTCCCAGTCCCGCTCCTGCAGCGCGTTGTAGAAACGATTGCGCCACTGGTTCAGCAGCACATCGTTGGCGACCAGCGCCAGCTCGATCGCGATGACCGCGGCAAGCAGGCCGCGGCCGGCCCATTTGTCTTCGGAGTTGAAATAAGGCGCTGCAATGCGCCACACCGTCGCGAGCGTCGAACGAATGTTGTTCACAGATTAGCGTCTCCGGGGGACCGCCTACAAAGGCTTGAAAAAACGGGACAATCAGGGAACCTTCAGACTAAAGTCGTGGGTTCCTCGGCCAGCGTCCACTTGTCGCAGCATGATAGTTAACCCTAGCATGCCAGCGCGACGCGGGGCGGCGGACTTTCTGATTTCGCGAGGTTGTGAGCGTTTGGCCGTGCCGACTCGTGCAGGCCTGTTTCGCACCACATGATCTTTGATTGCACCCGGCGCGCCGGGTCCACGCCCGCGGCGAGCCGACGCAAGCCGCCGGCGGGAAGCCGCCACCGGGAAACCTTGGGGAGGAACAACAAAAATGTGGAACCAAATCTACAACCCGCTCGGCAACGCCGCGCTGTCGACGATCGCAGCCGCCGTTCCCGTGGTCACGCTGCTGGTCCTGATCGCCAGCGGCAGAGTGAAGGCGCATGTCGCCGCCATCATCGCCGTGATCGTGACCAACCTGATCACGATCTTCATCTTCACCATGCCCCCGAACATGTCGATCCGCGCCACGCTGCTCGGCGTGGTGACCGGCTTCTTCCCGATCGGCTGGATCGTGCTGAACGTCATCTTCCTCTACCAGATCACGGTGGCAACCGGAAAATTCGAGCTCTTGAAGCGCGCGGTCGGCGGCGTCACCGAGGACCGGCGCTTGCAACTGCTGCTGATCGCGTTCGCCTTCGGCGCGTTCTTCGAGGGCGCCTCGGGCTTCGGCACGCCGGTCGCGATCACAGGCGCGATCCTGATCGGCCTTGGCTTCTCGCCGCTCGCGGCGTCCGGACTGTCGCTGATCGCCAACACCGCACCGGTCGCCTACGGCGCGCTGGGCACGCCGATTCTGGGTCTCGCCTCGGTCACCGGGCTGGACCCCTATGTGCTTGGCGCGATGGTCGGGCGGCAATTGCCGCTGTTCTCGCTGATCGTGCCGTTCTGGGTGGTGTGCGCATTTGCCGGCTGGCGCGGCATGAAGGACGTCTGGCCGGCGATCCTGGTCACCGGCGTCTCTTTCGCGGTCCCGCAATTCGTGATCTCGAACTTCATCAATCCCTGGATCGTCGACATCGGCGCCTCGCTGATCTCGATGGGCTGCCTGATCCTGTTTCTGCGCGTCTGGCAGCCGCGGCAACTCTGGCTGTCACCGGCGCTGCGCGGCCACGATGAATCGGCCGCGACCATGGCGGCGCCGAAGACGCTGGACAAGACGCCGCTCACGCAAGGCGAATTGTGGAGCGCACTGCTGCCATGGATCATCGTCTGCATCCTGATGCTGGTCTGGGGCAACGGCGCGTTCAAGACCTGGGCGAACGCCAATTTCGTCTGGAACTATCCGGTGCCCGAGCTCGACAAGCTCATCAACAAGATGCCGCCTGTCGCCGCCAAGCCGACGCCGGAAGGCGCGGTGTTCGGCTTCACCTGGCTGTCCTTCACCGGCACGGGCATGCTGATCGCGGCGATCATCTCGGGTCTGTTGATGGGCTTCTCGCCGCTGAAGCTGATCACCGAATATGGCCGCACCATCCGCCTTTGCGCGATCTCGCTGATTACGATCTCGGCGATGCTCGCGATCGGCACGCTGACGCGGCTGTCTGGTGTCGACGCCACGCTCGGCCTGGCCTTCGCCGCAACCGGCGTGCTCTATCCCTTCTTCGGCACGCTGCTCGGCTGGCTCGGCGTCGCGCTGACCGGATCGGACACCGCCTCCAACGTGCTGTTCGGCAACCTGCAGAGGATCACGTCGGAGCAATTGGGTCTGTCGCCGATCCTGATGGCCGCCGCCAACTCCTCCGGCGGCGTGATGGGCAAGATGATCGATGCGCAATCGATCGTGGTCGCCTCGACCGCGACCAACTGGTACGGCCATGAAGGCTCGATCCTGCGCTACGTGTTCCTGCACTCGATCGTGCTGGCCTGCCTCGTCGGTCTGTTCGTGACGCTGCAGGCCTATGTCTACCCGTTCACGGAGATGGTCCTGAAGTAGCGCCACTCGGGCGGGAGGCAGAGCGTAGCCCGGGTGAAGCGCCAGCGTAACCCGGGTCCGCTCGCAAACACTGACACGGATATCCCGGGTTGCGCGTTCCGCTCCACCCGGGCTACGAACTCGTCTCGGCATGGGCCGATGGGGCAGTGTCAGAGAGAGTTGATGGTTTCACGGATTTGCAAGAGCACGGTCTTTGTCTTCGCGCTGCTCGCGACCGCGATCGCGGCGGGTCCGGCGCGCGCCGACGAGGAGTTTCCCTTCGGCTTCGAAATGTCGCTCGATGCCGCGCGCATGCCCGGCTCCAAGCGCATCCCTTCGCTCGAGATCGGCGACAATGGCGAGGTGGTGCTGGAACTCTGGTGCAAGGGCGGCAAGGGCCAGTTCTCGGTGGCGGGCAACACCATCATCTTCGTTCCTGGCGCGATGGAGAATCGCAACTGTCCGCCTGAGCGGGCGCAGGCCGACGATGATCTGCTTGCGGCGCTCGGCGACACCGCGACCTGGCGCCGTCAGGGTGACCTCGTCACCTTGACCGGCTCGAAGACGCTGCGCTTCCGGCTCAACACGAATTAAGGCGCCGCAATCAGTCCGTTGGCCGTGGCAACGATCCAGCGGTTACCCCAGCGCACGATGGTTTCGATACGCCCGAGCCCGGGTATCGTGTCGCCGCGCGCGGCCATCCGAATGCCGTCAGGCCCGTCGAGAACAGCGGTTCCGTCCCGGACATCGACAACCGTCCAGCCCGATATGGTGGTCGGTCTCGTTTCCGGTGCCGGCGCCAAAGGTGGCCTCGCCGGCGCCGCGCCGGAAGGACTCGCATTTGCCTGCGAGGCGAACGGGTTTGAAGTGCGCGCGGCCAGGTGGGTGCTCGCGGGTAAAGGCTTGGGAATGCTTCCTACGACAGCGGGGGCTACTGCCTGCAGATCTGACGTGGATGTTGCTTTTTTGGTGCCTTCGATCCTGCCGCCCGGTCTTGCTTCAGCGGTTCGAGGCGAAGACGTGACTTTCTGGGCAACCGAGCTGATCCCGAGCGTGCTCGCGAACTCCGGCCAATTCAGACCGCCGGCCCATCCCAACCCAAAGGCTGCCACCAGTGCCATCGCAGGCAGCGCAATGGTGCGCGCCCAATCGCCGTACGGCCCCCGCACCACCAGAACGTCATCGCGATTTTGCTGCAGGAAATCCGACAGGCGCGCCGGCTGCTCCGGCAACTCGCCGTCAGCCACATTCCCCGACCAGTTTCCAAGGGTACTCGGCTCGTGGACTTGCATGGCGTGACCCACGTTCGGCTGAGCGATGATGTTCCCGGAAATTGAATCGAACCTTAACGACCAGGCCGAATGAACTGCGTCGCGATGCCGCTCCGATCGCTGCCCCCGGCAGCCGGCCATCCCAAGCGGAGCTGCCAAAATTCCATGTCAGGCTGTCGAGCCAGCGGCTATCAACCTTCACGGCTCTCCGTTTTGTGATTAGACAGGTGCGAGTTTTGGGGCGGACATGCGCGCGCAGTGGGAAAGTCGGTTGGCAGGCACGGAAATCTGCTGGTTCGCCCCGATAATTTTGCCCAGCGCCTGACAGCCGGAATCGAAATCTCTGACGTGGGCATGCGACGTGATGATTGTCAGTCATCCTGTCTCAACCGCGTCGTAACGGTGGAGAGACCGCCATGGCTGTGAACCTCGTTTCTGTTGTCATGCAATGTCTGACTCCTGACCTGATCGCCAAGATCGCGTCATCTCTGGGACTTGATCGAGACATCGTACAAAAGGCGATAGGAGGTGCCGTCCCCGCACTGCTCGCGAACTTGTCCGAGGCCGCCTCCACCCCCGGTGGCGCTCGTCAGTTGTCCAGCGCATTGTCGCAGCAGCAGCCCGGAGCGCTTGAAAGCCTGAAGAATGCGATGGCAGGTCCTGGCCAGGCGGCGCTCGCGGAGAGCGGATCGGCGATGCTGGCCGGCCTGTTTGGCGGCCGGGCGCTGGACACGATCGCTCAGGCCATCGCGAAGTTCGCTGGCATCGGCGAGGGCTCCGGCAAGTTGCTGACCGGCATGCTTGGCCCTGTCGTCCTCGGGGCGTTGGGGCAGCATCAACGCAGCACCGGCATGGAGGCGAGCGGGCTGACATCGCTCCTCGCCTCGCAAAAGGACCAGATCACTGCGGCGCTTCCATCTGGTCTCGCCGATCAACTGAGCGCTGCCGGTCTCATTGACAGGGCGGGGGAGAGCGTGCGCAGCGGAGCTTCGGCGGCCGCGAGCCGCGTCGCCGGGGCTTCTACACGCTACACGCCGATGGCGCAGTGGCCCTATTGGCTGGCCGGCCTCGTCGTGCTCGGCGGTCTTCTCTGGTACGCAACGCAGCGCCCGGGTGAACAGACTGTCGCCGAGCAACCCGCCGCAACGCGCCCCGCAACCGGGACCGTGGGCGTGGCGCCCGCGAATTTGACCGTCGACGGGGTGAACCTGGCCAGCCAGGTCGATTCGTCCGTCAACACCTTGAAGTCCGCGCTATCGGGCGTCACAGACGTGGCTACCGCTCAAGCGGCCCTGCCCAAGATCAACGAGGCGGTAGCACAGTTGAACGATGTCAACGCGCGAGCTGCAAAGCTGCCTCCGGAAGGACGAAGCGCACTCGCCAAACTGGTCGTGGTGGTGACACCTGCAATCAACCAGATGTGCGACAAGGTGATGGCGATTCCAGGTGTTGGTCCCGTCGCGAAGCCGGCGATTGATGATCTTCACGGAAAACTGGACTCGCTCGCACGCGTCTGAGCTGCGCGCGGCAAGCCAGTCACATATCGCCGCGTGGCCGCTACTTCCACGCCGATTTGTCGGCGTCCCAGCGCTGGGCCTTGAATTCCTTCGCCAGCGCCTCGATCGAGCCGTTGTCGTCGGGCGGCTCGCCGCCTTCCTCGTCGCCGACGGAGTCTTCCGAGAGGTTCAGCTTTGGACCTGAACCCTCATCGGCGGTGGTGACCACCGGGCTCGAGACCCACAGCATCAGCCTGTCCGACGCACCGGGCTTGTCCGAGGATACCAGCGCCGAGATCTCGACGGTCTCGGTGAGGCCGAGCGCGGGATAGACCTGGCTCGGACGCTTGAAGGTCAATTTCAGCTTGCCGGTGTTGGCGTTCCATGACGCCCCCGACGGCTTTGCCGCCAGCGTCTTGCTCAGTACGCCCGATATCGCTGATGCGATCTTGTCCCTGTTGATCTTGTCGCCGCTGAGCCAGTCGGCGGCGGCGAAGCGGATGGTGCGGTCCATCTCGACGCTGCCCGTGGTCCAGCCGGCCGCGACCACGCCCGGCGTCGCCTTGGCCTTGGCGACCAGGGCCGAGGCCTGTTCCGGATCGACGGTGAGGTTGATGGTCTGCTCGCCGGCGCGCAGCGCGTCGCAGGTGATGGCGAGGCTCGAGAGGCCGACCTCGACGGCCTGGCCCTTGAGGCTCTTCAGCAAGTCCAGCGCCGCGTCGAGCTTGACGCGCACGCCGACGGATTCGGGAGACACCTCGGTAAAGTCCTTCGGTGCCGGCGTGATGCCGTCATCGGTGGTCTGGCTCTCCTGAAATTCCCGCTCCGAAAGGTCGGTATTGTCGGAGGAGGCGACTTCCGTCACCGCCTGGCCGATTGTGATCTGGCCGCGGAATTCGAAACTATCGCCGGTCGGCTTGCGCACGAGCTTCACCGAGACGGGCGATTTGTCGTTCAGGGTCTGCGTCGTGCCGCTCAGGTTCTGGCCGTTGACCGCGAGGTTGACGACGAAGCGGTCCTTGCGGTCGGAACCTTTTTCCGCGGGGTAGCAGACGTCGAGGACCGCCGCAGTGACGTTTTTGCCTTGGCGGGTTTCCTTCAGCACCGCGTCGGCATTGCCCTCCATCAAGCCGTCGATCGCGGTGAAATAGCGCGTCTCGGTCGTGCCCGGCGCCGTCTTGGACGGCAGCTTCATCTGGGCAAGAGCGAGATCCGAAGAGGCCGTGAGGAGGCCCACGAGGCAGCAGAGCAGGGCGCGCATATGAGGATCCCCCTTGAGGAACAGAATCGCCAACGCCGTAACTAGCAAACCTTTGGTGAAAAAGAAGGCCGCGGCGGTGACGTAACCCAAAAATGCGCAGCCGCCTTCAGGGACGCAGGTGCGGGCGGGCAACCCGGTTGCGGACTGCTGGGATGGGGGCGTTCCCAACTTGAAAAAAGTCGTGGGCTAACCGGACAAGGGGTGAGCCGCCACGGCTCCCGCGTTTGTTCGCTTCCGCTTCAGGCGGCGCACGACCGGAATTCCGCCCGGGGTCAACTGCTGCGACGGCACCATGCGACGCCGACGCCACGCGTCCGTTTCGTTCTTCAGCTTGGCTGCCCAATCGGCCTCGCCGCCGATACCCTTGTCAGCCACATCCGAGCCAGCCATGCATTCTCCAACAATCATGTAAAATAACAGCCACGACGCTGCTCGCGCGATGACAGGCTTGGCCGCCGCGCTCGTGCGTTCTGCAACGATCAGGTTCATTGAATTCCCGAGTCCGGGCTGCAGTTCCCTCGGCAACGCCGATCGCAGCCTCGCGCTTTGCGCGGGTCGAAGAATGCTGCATCGTGTTCTTACGTCCCGCCGAAGGGAACGGAATCTCCACTGCAATGGTTAGGGTGAACAGCAGTCCGGGCGTTCATCATGGCCATTGATGATCGCAACCCCGACATTTGGTGGTGGATTCGTCGCGCCGCTGAAATAGTGGGAAAAATCGGAAAAATCGCCGCGGCGTCCTCCGGCAAGAGCAGATGCGGTGATTGCAAAAATCAACAATTTTCGTTGCTGATCGTCCGATCAGTCGGATGCTCCTTGGCAATCGATATCGGGATAAAATGGAAATTCGCTCGGCGCGCCCCGGAACTTGTGCGAGTCCATGAAGTTCTTTGAGCGCCGCATGTCGCGGCGAGGAGAATCCAGATGAGGAAGATGCTTTTGCTTTCCGCGGCTATCGCTCTGATGTCGAGCGGTGCGCTCGCGCAGAGCACCGTGACGACCACGACCGGGGCCGGACGTGCAACGGTTCAGATCGAACCGGAGTACCGCACCAGGATCAAGACCTACGTCACCGAGCACAAGGTTCGTCCCGTGACGACAAAGGAAAAGATCGTCGTCGGCGGAACGGTGCCGAGTGATGTCGAGCTCGCGGCGGTGCCGTCCGATTGGGGACCATCGCTCACGAAGTATCGCTATGTGTATTCCGGGGACCGCGTGATGCTGGTGGATCCCGGCACGCGCACCGTCGTTCAGGAAATTGATTGATGCAGGATAGAGGCTGCCGTTACGGCGGCCTCTATCTCTTCCGATGGAGGGAAATTTTGGAATCTCATCGCGAGGCCAGGATCGTGGGCGTGAGCCTGGCCATGGTCTACGTCGCCTGCCTGGTATTCGCCGCCATCAGCCTGGCCTGACAGGAAGTACTCGGCGGCGATTCGGTTCTGATGCAATCAGAACCGAATATGTTCTAATCCGGATACGAAAAGGCCGCCCAAAGGCGGCCTTTTGATTTGATTGTTAGAGGGGCTCAGAAGCCCATGCCGCCCATACCGCCGCCTCCGGGCGGCATCGCAGGCGCCGGCTCCTTCGGCAGTTCGGCGACCATGGCTTCCGTCGTCACCAGGAGGCCGGCGACCGAGGAGGCGTCCTGCAGCGCGGTGCGCACAACCTTGGCGGGGTCGATGATGCCTTCTTCGACCATGTCGACATATTCCTCGGTCTGGGCGTCGAAGCCGAAGGTCTCCGACTTGTTCTCGAGGATCTTGCCGACCACGATCGAGCCTTCGACGCCGGCGTTTTCCGAGATCTGGCGCACGGGGGCTTCGAGGGCCTTCAGCACGATGTTGATGCCGGCCTGGACGTCGGAATTGTCGTTGGAGAGACGGCCGACCGCCTTCTTGGCGCGCAGCAGCGCCACGCCGCCGCCGGGCACGATGCCTTCCTGCACCGCGGCGCGGGTTGCGTTCAGCGCGTCCTCGACACGGTCCTTCTTCTCCTTGACCTCGACCTCGGTTGCGCCGCCGACGCGGATCACGGCGACGCCGCCGGCCAGCTTGGCCAGCCGCTCCTGCAGCTTCTCGCGGTCGTAGTCGGAGGTGGTCTCCTCGATCTGCGCCTTGATCTGGCCGACGCGTGCCTCGATGTCGGCCTTCTTGCCGGCGCCGTTGACGATCGTGGTGTTCTCCTTGTCGATCACGACCTTGCGGGCGCGGCCGAGCATCTTGATCGTGACGTTCTCGAGCTTGATGCCGAGCTCTTCGGAGATCAACTGGCCGCCGGTCAGGACCGCGATGTCCTCCAGCATCGCCTTCCGGCGGTCGCCGAAGCCCGGCGCCTTGACGGCGGCGACCTTCAACCCGCCGCGCAGGCGGTTGACCACCAGTGTCGCCAGCGCCTCGCCCTCGACGTCCTCGGCGATGATCAAGAGCGGACGGCCGGACTGCACGACAGCTTCCAGCACCGGCAGCATCGCCTGCAGACCGGAGAGCTTCTTCTCGTGCAGGAGGATGTAGGCGTCCTCGAGCTCGGCGGTCATCTTCTCGGCATTGGTGATGAAATAGGGCGAGAGATAGCCGCGGTCGAACTTCATGCCTTCGACGATGTCGACCTCGGTCTCCAGCGACTTGTTCTCCTCGACCGTGATCACGCCCTCATTGCCGACCTTCTGCATGGCCTGGGCGATCATCTTGCCGATCGCGGTGTCGCCATTGGCCGAGATGGTGCCGACCTGGGCGACCTCGGAAGAGGCGGCCACTGGCTTGGCGCGCTTCTCGAGGTCCTTGACCACGGCGGCGACGGCAAGGTCGATGCCGCGCTTCAGGTCCATCGGGTTCATGCCCGCAGCAACCGCCTTGCCGCCCTCTCGCACGATCGCCTGCGCCAGCACGGTCGCGGTGGTGGTGCCGTCACCCGCGGTGTCGTTGGTCTTGGAGGCGACTTCGCGCAGCATCTGCGCGCCCATGTTCTCGAACTTGTCCTCGAGCTCGATCTCCTTGGCGACGGTGACGCCGTCCTTGGTGATGCGAGGGGCACCGAAGCTCTTTTCGATGACGACGTTGCGGCCCTTCGGGCCGAGCGTGACCTTTACCGCATTGGCAAGGACATCGACGCCGCGCAGCATTCGCTCGCGGGCTTCTCCGGCAAATTTAACGTCTTTGGCAGCCATATCTTGCTCCTGGAATGATTGAGGGCACTGGGCCGCACACCCTTGTCGTCATTGCCGGGCTTGACCCGGCAATCCATCGCTCTTGAAGATCGATGGATGCCCGGGTCAGGCCCGGGCATGACATGTGTGGATGTTGCGGCCGCTCCGCTAAGTTGCGTTAGACCAGCACGCCCATGATGTCGGACTCCTTCATGATCAGGAGTTCCTCGCCGTCGAGCTTGACCTCGGTGCCCGACCATTTGCCGAACAGCACGCGATCGCCGACCTTGACGTCGATCGGGATCAGCTTGCCGGTCTCGTCGCGGCCGCCTGGCCCGACGGCGGTGACTTCGCCCTGAGAGGGCTTTTCCTTGGCGGTGTCGGGGATGATGATGCCGCCCTTGGACTTCTCTTCGGCTTCGATGCGCTTGACCACGACACGGTCATGCAGCGGGCGGAATTTGGATTTAGCCATGACGTTTCCTCTTGGAGGCTCGGTTTCAGGTCTCGTTCATCGAGGCCGGGGGTTGAATGCCGGCCGGTCGATGGCTCGCGGGCAGGATATCCAGCGCATTAGCAATCGTCGCGCCAGAGTGCTAATTGTGGGGCGGGGAATATGGCTTGGCGCCTTTCCTGTCAAGCAAAGTGGTTAAGGCCTTGGTGAGGCCAATATAGGATGCTGCAACCAAATCAAATTAGAGCCCAGGTTGGAGTTCTCACGTCATCGTTTCGACGTCATTGCTCTGCCTTACGTTTTAAGCTTGGCTGCAGGACGGGTGCGGCCCAAAGGTGCGACCCAAGGATATTTCGGGGGAATACGGATGATCGGATCAGGTGACGCGCGCGCGGTTGCGAAATTTGCGACCGTCTCGGCGCTGACGCTTCTGTTGGGCGCGTGCAGCAGCGTCAACCTGCCGTCGCTGTCATCCAACCCGGGGCCTGGGCCCGAGGAGGCCGCGCCGGAAATGCCCGCCACCATTCGTTCCGACGAGATCGTCGGCCGCTGGGGCTTGGCCTCCTACCAAAATCCGGCGGACCGCGCCCGCACCGAGAAGATGGCGCGCGACCAGTGCAAGCAGCCTTACGTGATCGGCGCCGGCCAGTCCGGCGGCGTGATCATGCATCTCGCAGACCAGGCCACCCCCCAGGAGCTGCGTCTGAAGGGCTCTCCGAGCGGCAAGAACTATATCGGCCCGCCCGGGCCGTCCGGCGGCGAGCAGGACCGCGAGATCGTCTCCTTCGACGGCCGCGTCATGGTCACCCGCTTCGTCGACAAGGACGCCGCCGTCCGCTACGGCAACATGGTCTACGTCCGCTGCGCGCCACGGGCGTGAAGTGCCAATTGCTGTGCCCTCTCCCCTTACAAGGAGGGCTATATGCGGCGGTGCCGGTTGATGTGCCCTCGCCCCTTGTGGGAGAGGGCAGCTCCGCTGCCAGAACTGGACTCATTTGGGTGAGGGGTTCTCTCCGCGGACGCTATCGCCCGCGGAGACAACCCCTCATCCGGCGCTTCGCGCCACCTTCTCCCACAAGGGGAGAAGGGAAGAGGGGGCGCCGCCGCGCATAAAAAAACGCCGGCATCGCGCCGGCGTTTTGCGTTGTTCCTTGCGACCTGCCTGCTCAGTCGAACATCGCGTCGATATCGTCCTGCGAGGCGTGGCCCACGTCGCCGTCGAGCTTCGGGCCGTTGAGCAGGCGGGCGTCGCCCTCGCGGGTGTCGACGATCGGCGGCGCGTGCGCCTTGATGGCGTCGACACCGCCCCAGATATCCATCATCGCATTGATGTGCTGCTCGATGAACTTCATCGTGTTCATCACCTTGTTGATGCGCTGGCCGGTGAGGTCCTGGAAATTGCAGGCCTCGAAGATCGTCACCACACGTTCCTGGATATCCTCGGCAAGCAGCTTCTGCTGTTCGGGCGAGGCGACCTTGGTCAGCGCGGTGGCGGCTTGGTCGATCGCCTCAGTCGCCTCGAGGATCTGCTGGGTCGCCTCCTCTGTGCCGCCGACGACGGCCCCGAGCTCGCCGTTCACCTTGGCCATCTCCGGGCCATCGAAGCCCCTGCCGTGCAGCGCCGCGATCTCGCGCTTGGTGCGGTTGATGGCATCGTGGATCAGGTCGAGCTCGACCTTCAGCTTCTCGCATTGCTCGATCTGTGCCCGATAGGTGTCGAGTAGCGCATGCGCTTCGGCGACCTCGCGCGCCACCGCCGCCTCGGTGGCTTCGGCTGCGACCGGACGCTGAGCGTGGACGCCGAGCGCCATCTGCGCGCGGATGGATCGAAGCTCCGCCATGATCTCCCGATGCATTGGACCGATTTCACCGCCTTCCACCGTAACCGGTGCCGGCATCGGCATGTCGCCCATAATGGCTTGTTCAACACGAAAACGCTTGCGACTAACTGACATGAGACTGTTCCCGCCCCCTTCACTCCCACTGTTCTACGCAGAAGCGATTTAATAGGGAGTTCACACGGGAATGTTTTGCAACGGCGTTTCGCGTCGCGCCGCATACCGGGGATTAACCATGACGCCTACGAATTTAAGCAAAATAAACGCTAATTTTGAAATCCGCGCCGATTGCCGACGTGGTGAATCCAAACGCTGGTTACGTTTACCAAACCGATGCGGTTTTGATTTTGATTGGTCGCATGCCACGGCGCCTCACGCCGAGTGCTGCTGACGATTGACGAAACAGTACAGAGTACGTCGATGAAGAAAACATTCTTTGCGCTTGTTGCCGGCGCGTCCTTCCTGCCTGCCGCTCCGCATCAGGCGTTTGCGATCGATGGCGCGCCGCTCGCCGGGCCGACCGTGATCTATTCCTACCAGGCGCCGCCTCAGCCGGTGCGCAGGGCCTCCAGCCTCGGCGGCGGCTTTATCGAATTCCTGTTCGGCGACGGTCCCGACCAGGGCTACCCGCAATCCTACGAGCAGCAGCCGATCTATCAGCAGCAGCCGGGCTATTATGGTGGCCGGCGCACGATGCTGCCGCCGATGGATCCGCAGCAGCCGATGATGCGCGAGGAGCAGGCGGCCGATCCCGCGCAGCGGCCGTTCGATCCGAGATATGAGAAGCAGCTTGTCGACTATGACGGCAAGCAAGCTCCGGGCACGATCGTCGTCGATACCCCGAACAAGTTCCTTTATCTCGTGCAGGCCGACGGCAAGGCACTGCGCTACGGCATCGGCGTCGGCCGCCCCGGCTTCACCTGGTCGGGCGTTAAGACGATCTCCGCCAAGCGCGAATGGCCGGACTGGACGCCGCCGCCGGAAATGCTGGCGCGCCGTCCCGATCTGCCGCGGCACATGGTGGGCGGACCGGAAAATCCGCTCGGCGCGCGTGCGATGTATCTCGGCTCCTCGCTCTATCGCATCCACGGCTCGAACGAGCCCTGGACCATCGGCACCAACGTGTCCTCCGGCTGCATCCGCATGCGCAACGAGGACGTCATCGACCTCTATGGTCGCGTCAACGTCGGCACCAGGGTGATCGTGATCTAGCGATGCTGTCGTCCCGGGCAAGCGAAGCGCAGACCCGGGACCCATAATCACAGGCGTTTGTGGTGTGCCCCGCTGCAACAGCTTGCTCGCGTCACAATAGCTTCCTGTGGTTGGGGACGACGAAAGAGAAACGGCCGCTCACTCGAGCGGCCGTTCTGCTTTTGAATTTGCGTGCGGCTTACGCGTAGTCGCTGCCACCGTCGTCGCCGCCGTCATCGAACCCATCGTCGTCATCGTCGGGACCATAGCCATCGTCGTCATTGTTGTTGTCGTTGTTGTTCGACGCCTGATCGTACAGGCCGGAGCGCGAGTCGTTGTCGCGCCCGCCAGAGCCGATGTCGTTGACGCCGGCATCGCGCGCAAGATTGCCGCCCGACTGGTCATTGCCCCACGGCTTGTTGTCGCCGAGACTGGCGGAGTCCCCGAACGCCTGGTGACCGCCGCCACCGCCCATCAGCCCGCGGATGCTGTTCATCAAGAGCGAGCCGCCGACGACGCCGGCGGCGGCCGCCGCAGCGGTGCCGAGGAACGAGCCGCCGCCACCGCCGAACGGACCCGCCTGTGGCGCGCCATAGGGCTGGGGCTGCTGGCCGTAAGGCGGCTGGCCATACGGTCCAGGACCCTGCGCCTGCTGCAGCGCCTGGCCGGTATTCCAGGCCGGACGGCTGCCACCCTCCGGCGGGCGCACCGGCGGAACCGAGCCGCGCGGCTGATTCTGGTTCTGGCCGAAGATCGCATCGCGCATCGAATCGAGGAAGCCGCCGCCTTGGCCCTGCTGCTGCGGTCCACCGCCGAGTTCTGCTTCCAATTGCTGGATATGGTCGTTGGCGCGCTTCAGCGCCTCGTCCTGCACCAGCGTGGTCTGCACCAGCGCATAGACGGCGTTGGGCGCCTTGCGCAGCCCTTCCGAGATGGCGGCCAGCGCCTCCGGATCACGCGGGGCGTTCTCCAGCTTGGCGAGCCGGTCGAAGAGATCGTCGATCAATTGGCGTTCTTGCGGGGTCATGGCCTTCTCCATCGCGTCGATTGCGTCGAAGCGCGGAACATGTAGGGCCGCCTTTGTGGCGCAAGGAGTGGGGCCGCGAATTAAATTTGCGTATGCGACAAAACGACCGGCGGATTTCTCTTTGAGCATGATCTTTTCGGAAAACCGGTACCCACTTTTCCGGATCATGCTCAGGCGAGCGTAACATTGTTCGCCGCCAGCAATTGCGGGAAGTGCTCGCTGCCGAGGTAGGCATGCTCATTTTCGCGCTGGGTCGTCAGCGGATCGAGCTCCTTCAGCGTCTCGTCGACGAAGCCGGGATGGCACATCACAAGCCCGCCGTCGGGCAGTCCCTCGAGAAACTGTCGCATCAGGGGACCGAAATCGGGCGATCTCGAAAAATCATAGGCGCCGGCAAAAGCGGGGTTGAAGGCAATGCCGGCGCGTCGTGCACGCTTCCTGAACTGCGCGCTCAGCGTGTCCAGCACCAGTGCTTTCGGCGACCGCAAGCGTTGCGATAACGGCTGGCTGCGTCCGCCCTGGCGCACCCAGGCTTCGGGCGCGGCGTCCTTCACGGCGCGCAAGAAGGCGTCCCGCACCTGCGGAAACAATTGCACATGCTGATGGCCGTCAACAAAGTCAGGCGCGCGGCCGAACATGTCCTTGAACGTCGCGAGCTGCTCGACGAGCTCGGCATGGATCATCTCGCGATCGAGCCGCCGGAGCAGGCCGGCGCGCAACATTTTCGGGAAGGGCAGGAACAGCCCGCCATTGACGGGTCGGAAATGCATGGTCAGCGGACGGAACGGCGCGCTCAGCGTCGCGTGCAGCCCGACCGCGCAGCGCGGGCTTTCGGCGGCAACGCGCTTTAGGGCCGCCACTTCGTCGCGGCCGATTGCCGCGCCCACCACCATCACCGAGGTCGCGTTGAGACGGCCGCGCGCGATGAGATCGCGAATGGCGCGGTTGACGCCCTCGCTCAATCCGTAATCGTCGGCGCAGAGCCAGATCCGGCGCGGCTGCGCGGCATCGTTCATTCGGCCGCGGTCCGTTCGCTGCCCGCGGCGGCCGCATCGGGGCCGGCGCGCTTCTCGCTATGCTCGGCGACGAAATAGATCGGCCGCGCCTTCAGCTCGGACAGTATCTTGCCGATATATTCGCCGACGATGCCGATCATGATGAGCTGCACGCCGCCGATCGTCATCAACCCGATCACCAGCGAGGGATAGCCGGGCACTTGCTTGCCGGTCGTGAAGACCTCCCACAGGATCGAAAGCCCGAACAGGAACGCCGCGGTCGCCAGCAGCACGCCGAGCAGGCTCGCGAAGCGCAGCGGCGCTACCGAAAACGATGTCACTCCTTCGATCGACAGGCCGATCAGCCGCGTCGCGCTGAAGGTGGTGACGCCATGCGCGCGCGGCGCCGGCTCGTAGTCGACCCTGATCTGGCGGAAGCCGATCCAGCTCGCCAGCCCCTTGAAGAAGCGGTTGCGCTCGGGCAATTGCCGCAGCGCCGCCACCGCGCGCGGCGACAAGAGGCGGAAGTCGCCGGCATCTTCGGGGATCTTCTGCCGCGCGCCCCAGTTGATCAGCGCATAGAAGCCGTGCACCGCGAGCCTGCGCAGGAACGGCTCGTTGTCGCGATGCGCTTTCGCGGTATAGACGACATCGTAGCCGTCATCGATCCAGTGTGAGACCAGTTTCTCGACCAGGCTGGGCGGATGCTGGCCGTCGCCATCCATGAACAGCACGGCGCCGCGCCGGGCATGGTCGAGGCCAGCCATCAGCGCAGCCTCTTTGCCGAAATTGCGCGACAGCGACACCACCTGGACATCCAGCGTGTCGGGGATAAGCGAACGCGCGATCGCAAGGGTGTTGTCCTTGCTGCCGTCATCGACATAGACGACCTCGCACGCGAGTCCGTAGCGATCCCTCAAAGTCCGCGCCAGCGCGATCAACCGCTCGTGCAGCAGCGCCAGCCCCGCAGCCTCGTTGTAAACGGGAACGACGACCGACAACCCCTGCGCCGCGGCATTCGTCGCGGTGGTGGTCAGGCCGGAAACGTCAGAGCCCAGCGTCATCGATCAGGTTCCAGGTTCTAAAGAATATATATGTTACCCGTCGCCGGCTGTCGCCACGATGAACGGACCGGACGCCTCATTGCCGCAGGAAGGCCTCGAGCCTGGCGAACAGCGGATTGTCGCGGTCGAAGACGTAGTCGAGCGAGACCACCGACACTGTATCGGCGCCATGCTTGCGCAGGAAGCTGCCGAGGGCGTAGAGCTGCGTCGGTGGGCAGTGCAGCGTCAGCATGCCGGATGAGGTCGGCCCGCCGAACGGGGCGACCACGCCGAAGCGGTTATGGGCTTCCGCGAGCAATGCTGCATCGCATCCTTTGAAGCGGGTGCGGACCTCGCGATATTTGTTGGCCCGGGCGCGCGCGGCGATGTGATCCAGGATGACGCGGGCGGCCTCGCGGGCCTCGGTCGACCAGTCGGCGTCTTTCGAGGCGACGAGGTTGGCCTGGCTGCGCAGGATCACGCCGTCGTCGAGCACCTTCAACCCGTTGGCAGCGAGCGTCGCGCCGGTCGTGGTGATGTCAACGATCAGCTCCGCCGTGCCGACGGCGGGCGCACCTTCGGTCGCGCCGGCGCTCTCGACAATGCGGTAGTCGAGGATGCCGCGGGAGGCGAAGAAGGTTCGCGTCAGGTTGATGTACTTGGTCGCGATCCGCATCCGCCGGTGATGCTGCTCGCGGAAGCCGGTGGTGACGTCGTCCAGATCGGCCATGGTCCGGACATCGATCCAGGCCTGCGGCACCGCGACCACCACATTGGCGTAGCCGAAACCCAATCCGTCGATCAGGTGCACCCGCTTGTCGGCATCGGCGATGCTCTCGCGCACGAGGTCCTCGCCGGTGACGCCAAGATGCACCATGCCGCGCGCGAGCTGGGAGGCGATCTCGCTGGCCGAGAGATAGGCGATCTCGACATTGTCGAGCCCTGCGATGGTGCCGCGATAATCGCGTGCGCCGCCGGGCTTCGACAGCGTCAATCCGGCGCGGGCGAAAAATGCCTCGGCATTTTCCTGCAGACGTCCTTTAGACGGGACGGCGAGAACGAAGGGTGCGCTCATGCCTTGCCTCCGCCGCGAGGCTTGCCATGCTGCGTCAGCGCCTCGATCCAGACCGAGAAGCCGACCGCCGGGATCGGCTCAGCCGAGCCGAGCTGCGTCATCAATCCATCATAGCGGCCGCCGGCGACCAGCGGCTCGGTGCCGTTGGCCCTGGCGTGCAATTCGAACTCGAAGCCGGTGTAGTAATCGAGCCCGCGCCCGAACGAGGTCGAGAAGCGCGTCTTGCTGGTATCGATGCCGCGCGCGGCCATGAAGCCGACGCGGCGTTCGAGCTCGTCGATCGCGCCGGAGAGGTCGAGCCTCGCGTCTTCAGCCAATGCGCGCAGTTGCGCGATGGCCTCGTCCGGCTCGCCCGCAATCGATAGGAAGCGCTTGATGGTGGCGATCGCATCGCGCGGCAATGCGCCTGCTTTCAGCGTCGACTGTTCGAGGAAGCGGTCAGCGATCTCGGCGACGGTGCGGCCGCCGACATTGGTGGTGCCGGCGATCGACATCAGGTCGGTGACGAGCGCCAGCGCCGCCTTGCGGTCGGAGCCGGCAAGGGCGGCCAGCACGCCCTGATATTCGTTGCCGCCGGGGCCGCCGGTCAGCGTCAGCCGTTCGATGTCCTCGGTGAGGTTGACCTTGCGGTTGAAATCCTTGATCAGGCGGCGGCGCCACACGGGATAGAGTCCAAGCGTCTCGATGAGCGCATTGAACAGGGCGACGTCGCCGGTGCGGATCTCGACGTCGGTCAGTCCGAACGCCGCCGTCGCCTCCAGCGCCAGCGCCAGCATTTCGGCATCCGCCGCGGCGCGGTCCTGCCGGCCGAATGATTCGATGCCGGCCTGCAGGAACTCGCTGGGCTGGCCGCCGCGATAGCGGAACACCGGGCCGAGATAGCTGAAACCGGCCGGCTTTCCGGCCTCCGGCGAGGCGAGGTAGTCACGCGCCACTGGGATCGTCAGGTCCGGGCGCAGGCACAGGTCCTCGCCGCTGGCGTCGGTGGTGAGGTAAAGGCTCTTGCGGATCCCCTCGCCGGAGAGGTCGAGGAACGGCTCGGCCGGTTGCAGGATTGTCGGCTCGGACCTGATGTAACCGGCCTGCGCAAATGACAGCAGCAGTGCATCCGCCCATGCGGCGGAGGAGGCGGCACCGCGTGTGGTGGCGGTTACGGTCATCTCGACGTCCAAATCGCCCGAAAATGGGTTCCCGGAGTGGCTTTAAGGGTTCGCGGCGAGCCCTTAGCACGGCAAAAGTGTCGTTTCGACAACCATCGGCCAAATCGCTTAATGAGCGCGTAGCCCGGGTGGAGCGAATGCGCAACCCGGGACATCTGCCTCGGCGTTTGCCATTGATCCCGGGTTACGCTGGCGCTCCACCCGGGCTGCGGCGCCAGTCCCCGAGCGCCGCCTGCACCAAGACCAGCGCCGCGACCCCTGCGGTGTCCGCGCGCAGGATCCGCGGCCCCAGCGACAGCCGGAGGGTCTTGGGCTGGCGCAGTAGCAGCGTGCGCTCCTCTTCGGCGAAGCCGCCCTCCGGGCCGATCAAGACGTCGATGCCGTCAGTGGCGGCCCCCTGTTGCAGGGCATACAGGGGATCGCTCAGATCGGCGGCTTCGTCGCAGAATACCAGGAGCCGGTCGCCCACGCGCTCGGTCAGGAAGCGCGCGAGCGGGACGGGATCGGCGACCTCGGCGAGGGCGGTGATCCCGCATTGCTCGGCCGCCTCGACCACATTGGCCCGCATCCGCTCGCCGTTCACCCGCGAAACCTGTGTGAAGCGGGTCAGGACCGGCTGCAGGCGCGAGGCGCCCATTTCGACCGCCTTCTGCACCATGTAATCGAGCCGGGCGTGCTTTAAGGGCGCGAAGACATAGGCGATGTCGGGCAGGCGATCCTGCGGCCGGGTCTGGCGATGGACCGTCAGCGTGTCCGCCCGCTTGCGGCCACTGAGCTCGGCCTGCCATTCGCCGTCGCGGCCATTGAACACCAGGATGGCGTCGCCGGCCTTCAACCGTAATACGTTACCGAGATAGTTGCTCTGGTCGCGGTCCAGCGCGACAATTTCGCCCGCTTGCAGGGGCGCATCGACGAACAGGCGAGGGGCGCGAAAGTCGTAGTCCGGCATCTGTTAATGTTCCGTCGTCACGCAACTCGGCCGCGCTTTTAGCCTAAAGCGCTAGAATCTGTAGCTTATTTTTGATCGATGGCGCGGCGTGACGCCGCGCTGTTGCCCCAATCCACGGGTTGTTAAGGAACGGCTGGAATCGTAAAAAGCCGCATGGAAATTGTGCTTCGTTTGGAAGCCGGCTGCCGGAGAAATATCCTTGATGACCCGCCTGATGGTGTCGCTGACGGTCGCCGCCGTGGTGCTCCACGCCGGCCAGGTTTTTGCGCAGGGCGCGTTTCCCGCGCCGCTGCCCGGTCAGCAGGCCGCAGCGCCTGCCAACGCCTCGCCCTTCCCGCCGGTGAACGGCGGGGTACCTTCCGCGTCGATCGGGGCGCCTTCGGCGTTCCCGAGCCAGGGGGCGGCGCCGATCGGGGGCGGTGGTGCCGGGTTTGCACCGCCACCCTCCCAGTCCGCGGGCGCGGGCCCGTCGGACGCCTGCATGAAGGGCTTCGTCCCCTTGCGCGAGGAGACCGAGCGGCGCGGCAAGCTGATCAAGGCCGCCGGTGAAAAGAAGGCCGGTCCGGACGAGGCCTGCAAGCTGATCGGCAATTACAGCCAGGCCGAGCTGAAGATGATGAAATACGTCAAGGACAACTCGGCGAAGTGCGGAATCCCGCCGCAGATCCTCGAGCAGCTCCAGAACGGCCACAAGAACACCGAGGCGATGCAGAAGAAGGTCTGCGCGGTGGCGCAGCAGATGGCAACGCAACAGGCGCGCGGGCCGGCTGGCCCCACCTTGAGCGAAGTGCTGGGTTCGGCCTCCGCGCCCGAAGCAGTGCCGACGCGCAAGGGCGGCAGCACCTTTGACACGCTGAACGGCAACGTGCTGTCGCGATGAGCGACGTCACCGCCCGCGTTGCCGATGCGACCGGCAACTGGGTCGACAGCCACGCGCCGCCCTGGTCGCGGCCCTACTTGCGTCTCTCCCGCTTCGACCGGCCAATCGGCTCGTGGCTTCTGTTGATGCCGTGCTGGTGGTCAGCGGCGCTCGCCGCCGGCATCGCCCATGACCGTCAGCAGCTCCCGCTTGCCATCGTTCTGTTCTTCATCGGCGCCTTCGTGATGCGCGGCGCGGGCTGCACCTGGAACGACATCACGGATCGCAATCTCGATGCGAAAGTGGAGCGCACGCGGTCGCGGCCGATTCCGGCGGGGCAGGTGAGCGTGACGCAGGCGCTGATCTTCCTGGTCGCCCAGGCGCTGATCGGTCTCGTGGTGCTGCTGCAGTTCAATCGCTTTGCGGTCGCGACCGGCATCGCCTCGCTCGTCATCGTCGCAATCTATCCCTTCATGAAGCGCATCACGTGGTGGCCGCAGGTGGTGCTGGGACTCGCCTTCTCCTGGGGCGCTCTGATGGGGTTTGCCGTCATCCTCGAGCGCATCGATCTGACAGCGCTTGCGCTCTATGCCGGCTCGATCTCCTGGGTGATCGGCTACGACACCATCTACGCGCATCAGGACGCCGAGGACGACGCGCTGATCGGCATCAAGTCGACCGCACGCCTGTTCGGCGCGGCCACGCACAAGGCGCTCGTGGTGTTCTATTCGCTCGCGGTGGTCCTGATCGGCATAGCGCTCGTGCTGGCTGGCGCGCACTGGTTCGCGTGGATCGGCCTCGCCGCCTTCGCGTTGCATCTGGCGATCCAGATCAGACGGCTTGACATCAGCGATCCCGCCTTGTGCCTGCGCGTCTTCAAGTCCAACCGCGACGCCGGCCTCATCCTGTTCGCCGGATTGCTCGCTGACGCCGTGATGCGCTGACGCTTCCCCGGTCATTCCGGGGCGCCGCGAAGCGGCGAACCCGGAATCCATCGGGCCGCATGTGCTGGTGTTGAAATGGATTCCGGGCTCGCCGCTTCGCGGCGCCCCGGAATGACGGTGTGTGTTGTAGCGGAGCTCAATCCCGCGCGATGATCTCGCGCTCGCCGCGATGGACATTCCCCGCATCGAGCGGGCGGCCACGGCGGCGGCGTACCAGGAAGCGCGGGCGGCGCGTGTGGATGACGTTGCGGCGCCTGCGCCGGGCTGCAGGCTCGCGCGGCGCTTGCTCGCTGAGTTGCGGCAGGCGGAGCACGTCGCTCCACATCTGCCAGGCGCTTTCGATCTCGTCGCGATCGGAACTGACGCCAAGCGGGATTGCGAGCGACGGATCGCGGTGGACGAGCGTCAGCATCTGCTCGTCGCCCAAATCGCGCAACGCGACGCCGATGAAGTCGCAGACGCGAACATTGATCGCCATCCGCATGCCCTTGACGGCACGGCGCAGCACGACGCGTTCGTGGTGAAGTTCAACCTGCCGCATGCCGCCATCCGCGCGGATATCCTGCGCATGGAAGCTGAGCGGAAGAGAAAGCGGGTCGAGCCGTTGCACACGGCCCGACCCGGCGGGGTTGAGCCCGCCTGTTGCTGTTTGACGCCTCACGGCTTTATCTCCCCGCCGGGATTATGTTCCCGGTCGATGCGCGAGACCTTAGCGCAGCCGTTTCCCGATCAGCTTAAGAAGGCTGGTTAAAGAGACGTCAAAGGCGCGCATGCTTGACAAGACCTTGCCGCGCTCGAGCAATTCTTCTTCATCGCGCGGCAAAACGCTTGAAATCGCTGCAAATCCGGCCCACTTGGTGGGTTTGGCGCGCCGCGCTGCGTTGAGCCCTTCAATGTCAGGAATCTGTTCGTGAACCCTTCACCCTCGCTTGCCGAAAAGTCCGCGACCGACCTGTTCGACCAGTCGGTTTTGAGTGAACTGGCGCAGCGTCTTGTCGAGGCCGCCAAGCGCGCCGGCGCGGATGCGGCGGATGCGATCGCGGTGCGCGGCGTTTCGCAAGGCGTTGAGGTGCGCGACGGGCGCGTCGAGGAGTCCGAGCGCTCCGAAGGCGACGATGTCGGCCTGCGCGTGCTGGTCGGTCAGCGCCAGGCGGTGGTCTCCACCAATGATGTCACTGGCGACGGGATCGCCAAGCTTGCCGAGCGCGCGGTCGCGATGGCGCGCGTTGCGCCCGATGACAAATATGTCGGGCTTGCGGATCCTGCGCTGCTGGCGCGCGACTTCCCCGCTCTCGACCTGCTCGATCGCAACGTGCCCTCGACCGCGGAACTCGAACGCCGCGCCACCGAGGCGGAAGCGGCGGCGCTCGCGGTGAATGGCGTGACCAAATCCGGCGGCGCGTCGGCTTCCTCCGGCATCGGCGGCATGGTGCTGGTGACCTCGACCGGTTTCCATGGTTCCTACCTGCGCTCGAGCCACGGCATCTCGATGACCGCGATCTCGGGCGAGGGCACCGGCATGGAGCGCGACTATGATTTCACGAGCGCGTTGCATGCATCCGATCTTGCTTCGCCTGCGAGTGTCGGCCGCAAGGCGGGCGAGCGCGCGGTGGCGCGCACCAATCCGCGCAAGGTCGAGACCTGCAAGGTGCCCGTCGTCTACGATCCACGCGTTGCGAACTCGATCGTCGGCCATCTCGTCGGCGCCATCAACGGTGCATCGATCGCGCGCAAGACCAGTTTCCTGAAGGATCGTCTCGGCCAGCAATTGTTCGCGAGCAATATCCGCATCATCGACGATCCTTTGCGGGTGCGCGGCCTGCGCTCGCAGACCTTCGATGCCGAAGGCGTCAAGGTGAAGAAGACCGCCCTGATCGATGACGGCGTTCTGACCACCTGGCTGCTCGATTGCGCCACCGCGCGCGAGCTCGGCATGGTGACGACGGGACACGCGCATCGCGGCGTCTCCTCGGTGCCGTCGCCGGGGGCCTATAATCTGCATCTCGAGCCCGGCTCGGCGACGCCGAAGGAATTGATCGCCGATATCAAGCAGGGCTTTTATGTCACCGACCTGATCGGTTCGGGCGTCAACGGCGTGACCGGCGACTACAGCCGCGGCGCCTCGGGCTTCTGGATCGAGAACGGCGAGATCACCTATGCCGTGAGCGAAGTGACCATCGCAGGCCATCTGCTGGCGATGTTCAAATCGCTGGTCGCCGCGAACGATCTGGAATTCCGCTACAGCGTGAACGCGCCGACCCTGCGCATCGAGGGACTGACGCTTGGCGGACGCTGATACGGACGACGGGATCCTGGCGCGCGACGCCGCGCTGCTGGCGGAGGCGGTGCGGGAAGCAGGGGCGCTGGCGCTCTCGCTATTTCGCACCGAATTGAAGAACTGGATCAAGGGCGCCTCATCGCCGGTGTCGGAGGCCGATATTGCGGTCAATGACCTGCTGGAGCAGCGCCTGCGCTCGGCAACGCCCGATTATGGCTGGCTATCGGAGGAGAGCGCCGATGACCAGGCACGGCTTGGCAAGCGTCTGGTATGGATCGTCGATCCCATCGACGGCACACGTTCCTATCTGGCCGGGCGCGAGGACTGGTGCGTCAGCGTGGCGCTGGTTGAAAATGCCGCGCCCGTGCTGGCGGCGGTATTCGCACCCGCCAGCAAGGAGTTCTTTTTCGCCGCGCGCGGGCAGGGCAGCACGCGCAATGGCATCGCGATGCGCGCGACCGCGGGCACCGATCTCGATTTCTCTCGCATGGCCGGCCCGAAGCCGCTCCTGCAGCGATTGAGCCCTTCGACGCAGGAAATCACGTTGCATCCGCGAATCGGTTCGCTGGCGCTCCGGCTATGCCGGGTCGCGCATGGTGAGCTCGATGCGGCCTTCGCAGGCGGCAATAGTCACGATTGGGATCTTGCGGCGGCGAATTTGATCGTGCAGGAAGCGGATGGTAAGATGACGGCACTCTCGGGGGATGCGATTGAGTATAATCGCCGGGAGCTGGCGCATGGGGTGCTGGTGGCAGCGGGACATGATCGTCATGCACGTATTGTCGAGCATTTTCGCAACCGCCCGTTGCACTGACCGCCGCGCGCCGCAGGACTTGCCTGCCGGGCATCTCATCAGGAAAAACGATTATGTCAGATAGTGCCCAGCCGCAGCAATTGTTGCATCTCGTCATCGGTGGCGAGCTGATCGACCTCCAGCACAACACCTTCAAGGATCTCGATAAGGTCGAGATCGTCGGCGTATATCCCAACTACGCCAGCGCCCACGTGGCCTGGAAGGCGAAGGCGCAGCAGACCGTGGACAACGCCCACATGCGCTATTTCATCGTCCACCTCCATCGGCTGCTCGATCCGGGTCAAGACACAAAGCCCTCCCTTTGAAACGACTGATTCGCGATTTCCTGCGCAGCGGCCTCGTGCAGCGTGCGCTGGGCCTGCTTGCGGCCGAATATCTGCGGCTGGTCTGGCTGACCAACAGGTTCAGCCTTGAGCCGCCTGACGTCTACGAGCAGGTGGAACCGCAGATGCCCTGCATCTTCGTGTTCTGGCACGGCCAGCACCTGATGACCCCCTTCATCCGGATCAGGGGAAACCATCGCGCCAAGGTCCTGATCTCCCGGCACCGGGACGGCGAGTTCAACGCGATCGCGGCCGAGCGGCTCGGCGTCGGCACCATCAGGGGGTCGGGGGACCATTCCGGCGGCTTCCATCGCAAAGGGGGCGTCGGCGCTTTCAGGGAGATGCTGCAGGCGCTGGAGGACAAGTGGAACGTCGCGACCACCGCCGACGTGCCCAAGCGCGCCCGGGTCGCCGGCCTCGGCATCATCATGCTGGCCCGCGAGTCGGGCCGGCCGATCATGCCCTTTGCCATGGTGACCAGCCGGTTCATCCGGTTGAAAAACTGGGATTCCACCACCATCAATTTGCCATTCGGAAGGGGCGCATTGGTGGGCATCGATTCCGTGGAGGTGCCGCCCGACGCCGACGCAGAGACCATGGAAACGCTGCGGCTCAGGGTGGAGGCCTTGCTGAACGAAGCGACCCGAAAGGCCTATGCGGTCGTCGGGCGTCCGGAGGGAGCGCTTGGCTAACTCGCTGCCGATGACGTTGCGGGTCTACCAAAGACTGTCGTCCGCGATGGTGCCGCTCGCGCCTGCGCTGATCCGGCGGCGGCTGAAGCTCGGCAAGGAGGATCCGGCCCGCGTCGGCGAACGGCGCGGCGTCAGCGCCGATGTGCGACCGCACGGGCCGCTGGTATGGATCCATGGCGCCAGCGTCGGCGAGGTGCTGGCGGCGGCGGCGCTGATCGAGAAGCTGCGCGAGCTCAATTTGCGCATCCTGCTCACCTCCGGCACCGTCACCTCGGCGGCGATCGTTGCCAAGCGCTTTCCGCCCGACGTCATCCATCAATATGTGCCCTATGATTCCCCGCGCTTTGTCGCGCGCTTCCTCGATCACTGGCGGCCGTCGCTGGCACTGTTCATCGAGTCGGATCTCTGGCCGAACCTGATTCTTTCGAGCTCCGCGCGCCGCTTGCCGATGGTGCTGATCAACGGACGAATGTCGCAGCGCTCGTTTCCGCGCTGGCAGCGGATGTCGCACACGATCTCGGCCCTGCTCGATCGCTTCGATATCTGCCTGGCCCAGTCGGGAATGGACGCCGAGCGCTTTGCGGCGCTCGGCAGTCGCAACGTCGTCATCACCGGCAACCTCAAGCTCGACGTCGCGGCGCCGCCGGCCGATCCTGCGAAGCTGGAGCGGCTGATGGCGGTGACGCGCGGCCGCCCGATTGTGGTCGCAGCCTCCACCCATCCCGGCGAGGAAGAGCAGCTCGTGGAAGCGCATCGCGCGCTTGCGGGATTCTTTCCCTCGCTGCTCACGGTGATCGTGCCGAGGCACCCGGATCGCGGCGAGGCGGTCGCGCGCGTCGTCGATGGCGCCGGCCTGCACAGCGCGCTGCGGTCGCGCGAGGAGCTGCCGATTGCGACCACCGACGTCTATGTCGCCGACACCATGGGCGAGCTCGGCCTGTTCTATCGATTGGCGCCGATCGTGTTCATGGGCGGTTCGCTGGTTCCGCACGGCGGCCAGAACCCGATCGAGGCCGTGAAGCTTGGCGCAGCGATCGTGCACGGCCCGCACGTCTTCAATTTCACCGACGTCTATGAGGCGCTCGATCGTGCCGGCGGTGCGCGGCGTGCCGAGACGCAGGAAGCGCTGGTGAAGCAGCTCGGCCAGTTGCTGGACGATGCCAAGGCGCGCGAAGCCTCGCTGGGGGCGGCCGAACATGTGGTGCGGCAGCTCGGCGGCGCGCTGGAGCGAACACTTGGGGCGCTCGAGCCGTATCTCTTGCAGTTACGGATCGAGATGGGAGCCGCCAATGCGTGAGCCGGCCTTCTGGCACGGTCCGGCATCCCTAAAATCGCATCTGTTGCAACCGCTCGCCACGCTCTATGGCGCCATCGCCGCCAGACGTATGCAGCGCAAGGGGATCGACGCCGGCATTCCCGTGCTCTGCGTCGGCAATTATCACACGGGCGGCGCCGGCAAGACGCCGACCGTGCTGGCGCTGGCAAAGCTGCTGCGCGAACTCGGGGACGTGCCTGTTGTGCTCAGCCGCGGCTATGGTGGCCAGTTGCGCGGGCCGGTGCAGGTCGATCCTGCCAAACATTCCGCCGCCGATGTCGGCGATGAACCGCTGATGCTGGCCGAGCGGCTGCCGGTCGTGGTCGCGCGCGACCGTGCCGAAGGCGTCGCGCTGGTGAAGTCGCTGGGAGCGACCGTACTGGTGATGGATGACGGCTTCCAGAATCCGGCGGTCGCGAAGGATGCCTCGATCATCGTGATCGACAGCCACCGCGGCCTCGGCAATGGAAAGGTGTTTCCGGCCGGCCCGTTGCGCGCGCCGCTGTCGCCGCAGGTTGCGCGTACCGACGCGCTCGTCGTGGTCGGCGGCGGCCCTGCCGCGAAGATGCTGGCGACCGAACTCACGGTGCGCGGAAAGCCTGTGCTGCCGGCGCGGCTGCGGCCGGACGATGCATCGCTTGCGTCGCTCCAGGGCCGGCGCGTGCTCGCCTTTGCCGGCATTGGCGATCCCGCGCGCTTCTTCAACACCCTCCGCAACAGCGGCGTCGACGTCATCAAAGAGAGTGCGTTCCCCGATCACCACGTGTTCTCGAAGGCTGACATCGATAGCCTGGTGTCGCAGGCGAGAGGCGATGGGCTGACATTGGTGACCACGGAAAAGGATCTGGCGCGGCTCAAGCAGCGCGGAGAGCTGCCTGTCTGGGCGCAGGCGGTGGTGCGGTTCGCGGTGACGCTGGAGTTCGAGGATGCAGCATCGCTGCGAAAGTTCGTCTCAGACAGCCTGTCCAAGGCGCGCGAAAACAGGTTCGGTAGTTCGTAGCCCGGGTGGAGCGAAGCGCAACCCGGGACATCCCCGTCAGCAATTGAGAGCGGTCCCGGGTTACGCTGGCGCTCCACCCGGGCTACGGCAGTGCCATCTATGGCAGCGCTATCCCTGCTTCAGTGCAGCGGGAAAATGCCGCTGCAGCACCGCGGTCGGGGTGGCATAGGCCTCCTGCAGATCGACGCTCCAGTACTTCAGCTCGTCGAGCGGGATCCGTACGTCCGTGAGGGCGCAGCGCACATAGGTTCCGGGCGAGACCACGCGGAAATCGCCATCCAGATATTGCACCTGTGCTTCGCCATGACCCGAGGGACCAAACTTGTTCAGCACTATGAAACTCTCCGCCCGGCCTTAACACGAGGCCTCGTTGGGGTTGCGGTTTTTACCTACCATAAATAGGCTGTAATGTCCGCAGCTTAAACCACCGACTTGTGATGAATTGCAGCCATGCTGCATGATAGTTTGACAGCCCTGGTCCGCTCGGTCAGCAGCGCCACCATGATCCGGCCAATTGAGATGCGGTTTTTGTCAGCAGCCATTTTCCTGACGTTCGTTGCTGTGGCTTCCGCCGCGACGGCCGCGCCGCTGCCTGCGCCGCATCAGGTCGATATTCCTGCCACCAATCTCACGTTGCACGCGCAGCTCTACAAGCCCGACGGCGATGGCCCGTTTCCGACCGTGATTGCGCTGCATGGCTGCGGCGGTCTCGCCGGGCGTTCGGAGCCGGTCTTGCCGCGCTACCGCGACTGGGCGGAACAATTGCTCAAGGCTGGCCACGCCGTGCTGTTGCCCGACAGCTACGGCTCGCGCGAGGTCGGCCCGCAATGCCGCGTCAAGGACCGGGAACGGCATGTGCTGGCGCGCCGCGAGCGGGTCGCCGATATCATGGCGGCGCGGCAATGGCTGATGCAGCAGCCTTGGGTGGCGCATGAGCGCATCAGCCTGATCGGCTGGGCCAATGGCGCCAGTGCGCTGTTGTGGGCCGTGCGGCCGCAACTTCCCTCGCGCAGCACCGAGCCGGATTTCCGCTCGGCGATTGCGTTCTATCCGGATTGCCGGCTGTCCTCCAGGCTCGGCTGGAGCACGCGGGTGCCGACCTTGGTCATGATCGGCGCCAACGATGATGTCAGTTCTCCGCCGGCCTGCCACCAGATGGTCGACGGCGCGCGAGGCCGCAGCGCGCTGGCTCGGATCATCACCTATCCCGGCGCCTATCACGACTTCGATCTCGCCAACCTGCCGCTGCGGGCGATTGCCGGAACAGCCGATGCCGCGATGCCCGAGGTCGGCCACATCGGCACCGATGCGGAGGCGCGCACCGACGCGCAGAAGCAAGTCGCCGCCTGGCTCTCGCGTTAGTGCCAGGTGAGGGCTCTCTTTCCCCACTGCCGTAGCCCGGGTGAAGCGCCCGCGTAACCCGGGGCCGCTCGCAACGCGGACACAGGTGTCCCGGGTTACGCGTTCCGCTCCACCCGGGCTACAGACTAGAACAGGCTGCCCTGGTCGACCGGCTTTACGAGCCGCTTCGGCGCGGGTTTCGACTCGCGCGTGACCGGCTTCGGCTCAGGCGCCGGTGCCGCGATGGCGGGGCGATCGCCATCGGCGGTAGCAGCCACGCGGCCGTCGGCGAATTCGATCGACAGAAGTGCATTCGGCGCGACGCTGGCCGCGGCATGTACCGGATGTCCCGCTTCGTCGCGCACCAGGGCAAAGCCGCGCGCCAGCACGCTGCGATAGGAGAGCGCCGCCAGCAATTTTCCGCTCTGGCCGACGCGTGCATCTAACCGCTGCAGCAGCGTGACAATGGCGCGCTGCGCGCGCTCGGCGAGCCGATGGGTGCGTTCGCGCTGCCGTGCGATCGCGTTCCGCTGCGCCTGTGCATTGGCGAGCTTGGACGCCTTGAAGCGAACCTCCAGCCCCGTAAAGCGCTCGCGCCGGCTGCGCAGCAGTGAGCGTGCCGAGAGCGCGATGCGCTCGCCCGAGACGGTCAGGCGCTGCCTGGCATGCGAAATCTGCCCGTGCAGCACACGCAGCGTCAGCCGGCCGCTGGTGGAGGCGAAACGGCGGAAATGCGCGTGCGTGTTTGCCTTCAATCCGCGCGGCAATGCTGCGCCGAGATGGTCGAGCCGCTGCCGCGGGATCGCCAACAGCTCGCTCGGCGCCGGCAGCGCGCGCGCCGCGGCCCGCAGTTCGTTGCGGCGGGCCTCCTGGCCGCGCTGCCAGCACACGGAGACACGCCGGGCCAGTGCAGCGACTTCGGTGAGCAGTTCGCTGCGCACCGGCACCGCCATCTCGGCGGCCGCCGTCGGCGTCGGCGCCCGCTTGTCGGCGGCGAAATCGATCAGCGTGATGTCGGTCTCATGGCCCACGGCCGAGATCAGCGGGATCATGCTGTCGGCGGCGGCGCGAACCACGATCTCCTCATTGAAGGACCAGAGGTCTTCGAGCGAACCGCCGCCGCGCGCGACGATCAAAAGATCGGGTCGCGGAATCCTTCCGCCTTCGGGGAGTGCGTTGAAGCCGCGGATCGCGGCGGCGACCTGCTCGGCGGAGCCGTCGCCCTGCACCTTTACCGGCCACACCAGCACGCGGCGCGGAAAGCGGTCTTCCAGGCGATGCAGGATATCGCGGATCACCGCGCCGGTCGGCGAGGTGACGACGCCGATCACTTCCGGCAGCCAGGGCAGGAGCTGCTTGCGCGCCTCGTCGAACAGGCCCTCGGCGGCGAGCTTCTTCTTGCGCTCCTCCATCAGCGCCATCAGCGCGCCGATGCCGGCCGGCTCCAACGCCTCGATCACGATCTGGTATTTGGAGGAGTTCGGATAGGTCGTGAGCTTGCCGGTCGCGATGACCTCGAGCCCCTCCTGGGGCTTGAAGCGCATGCGGGCGTGGGCGAACTTCCAGATCACCGCCTCGATCTTGGCGTTCTCGTCCTTCAGCGCGAAATAGCAATGGCCGGAGGAATGCGGGCCCCGGAAGCCCGTGATCTCGCCGCGGACCCGGACATGGCCGAACCGGTCCTCCACCGTTCGCTTCAGCGCGGAGGACAGTTCCGAGACGGTGAATTCGGGCGCGTTGAGCAGATTCGGTGCGGCGGTCATCACTTGTTAGAATCGGGCTTTTTAGGCGCGGGCGCAAGGTCCTGGGATGCCAACCAGCCCGTCAGGCCACATATCCACATCAGAGCGGAGCCATTCCTTGCGGCGGCGTGATGCCGTGCTAAACCGTCGCGCTACGGCGCGGCAACCCTTAATTCTGACTGCAATCGCATGAACATTCTCCTGATCGGTTCCGGCGGCCGCGAACATGCGCTGGCGTGGAAGATCGCCGCCTCTCCATTGGTGACAAAGCTGTGGTGCGCCCCGGGCAACGCCGGGATCGCGCGCGAGGCTGAATGCGTGGCGCTCGATGTCGCCGATCATTCCGCCGTGATTGAGTTCTGCAGGCGCAACGCCGTCGATCTCGTCGTGGTCGGTCCGGAGATCCCGCTCGCCGCGGGGATCGTGGATGATCTCGCTGCCGCCGGCATCAAGGCGTTCGGCCCGAGCAGGCTCGCGGCGCAGCTTGAGGGGTCCAAGGGGTTCACCAAGGACCTCTGCAGCGAGTTCAACATTCCAACCGGTGCCTACCGCCGCTTTGACAATGCCGATGATGCGCTGGCCTACGTGCGGGCGCAGGGCGCGCCGATCGTGGTCAAGGCCGACGGGCTCGCGGCGGGCAAGGGCGTCGTGGTCGCCAAAACGCTGGATGAGGCGGAAGCGGCGATCGCGATGATGTTCGAGGGCGGATTCGGCTCGGCTGGCGCTGAGGTCGTGATCGAGGAGTTCCTGTCCGGCCGCGAGATCAGCTTCTTCGCGCTGTGCGACGGCGAGACCGCAATCCCGCTTGCCTCCGCGCAGGACCACAAGCGCGTGTTCGATCACGATGAGGGGCCGAACACCGGCGGCATGGGCGCCTATTCGCCGACGCCGTTCGTGACGCCTGAGATCCACGACCAGATCATGGCGCGGATCATCCTGCTGACCGTTGCCGGCATGAAGCAACGCGGCACGCCGTTCCGCGGCGTGCTCTATGCCGGCGTGATGCTGACGGAGCAGGGCCCGAAACTGTTCGAATACAACGTCCGCTTCGGCGATCCCGAATGCCAGGTGCTGATGCTACGGATGATGTCCGACATCGTGCCGGCCTTCCTCGCTGCTTGTGACGGGCAGCTCAAGAATTTTGACCTGCGCTGGTTCCCCGAGCCGGCGCTGACGGTGGTGATGGCGGCGAAGGGCTATCCCGGCGATTACAAGAAGGGCACGCGCATCGAAGGGCTCGACGAGGCCGCTCAGATCGAGGGCGTCGAGATCTTCCATGCCGGCACGGTCGAGAAGGATGGCGCCATCCTCGCCAATGGCGGCCGCGTGCTCAACATCTGCGCGTCGGGCAACACCGTCACTGAGGCCAAGCGGCGCGCCTACGCCGCGATTGACCGCATCCACTGGCCGGACGGCTTTTGCCGCCGCGATATCGCCTGGCAGGCGGTGGAGGCCGAGAAGGGCGTCTGACGAACTCGTCATACGCGGGCTTGACCCGCGTATCCATCTCCAAAGAATCTCTTGGTAGGATGGATTGCCGGTCAGGCCCGGCAATGACACCGCCGCAGGAGTGTTCGCGAATGTCCGATCTCGCCGATCTGTTTCCCGGTTATGCCTCTGAATGGATCAATACGTCCTCCGGCCGCATCTTCGCGCGTGTCGGCGGCAAGGGGCCGCCGCTGCTGTTGCTGCATGGCTTCTCGTCCACGCATGTGATGTGGCATCCGGTGGCGCCAAAGCTCGACGACAAATTTACGCTGATCATCGCCGACCTGCCGGGCTATGGCTGGTCCGACATGCCTGACAGCGACAAGGACCACACGCCCTATACCAAGCGTGCGATGGCGAAGACGATGATCGAGGCCATGGAGAAGCTCGGCCATGTACAATTCGCGCTGGCCGGTCACGACCGCGGCGGCCGCGTCTCCTATCGGCTGGCGCTCGACCATCCGGGCCGGCTATCGAAGCTCGCGGTGCTCGATATCCTGCCGACCTATAATTACTGGGAGCGCATCAACCGGCTCTATGCGCTGAAGATCTATCACTGGACCTTCCTGGCGCAGCCGGCCCCGTTTCCGGAGACGCTGATCCTGGGCGCGCCGGATTTCTTCCTGAAGCACAAGATGGCGAGCCAGACCAAATCGAAAACGCTGGATGCCATCGATCCGCGCGCGCTGGAGCATTATCTGGCGCCGTTCCGCGATCCCTCGCGCGTGCATGCGATGTGCGAGGATTACCGCGCCGGTGCTTATGCCGATTACGAGATCGACAAGGCGGACTTCGAGGCGGGCAAGAAGATCACGATCCCGATGCTGGCGCTGTGGGGCGATGCCGGGATCGCGAGTGCCGCGGCGACGCCGCTCGACACCTGGAAGCAGTGGGCGACCAATGTCAGCGGCGCGCCGGTCGATTCCGGGCATTTCCTGACGGAAGAGAATCCGGAAGTGACGGGGACGCTGCTGCGAGAGTTTTTTCTAGCGGGATGACGCCTGTCATTGCGAGGAGCAAAGCGACGAAGCAATCCATGCCTCCGCAAGTGGCGCGATGGATTGCTTCGCTCCGCTGGCAATGACGGGTGGGGCTACCGCCGCTCCCGAAAGAACTCGCGTAGTAGCGCCGCGGCCTCTCGCTCGCCGATGGCGGGATAGATTTCCGGCCGGTGGTGGCAGGTGGGCTGCGAGAAGAACCGCACGCCGGATTCGACGGCGCCGCCCTTGGGGTCGGCCGCGCCGTAATAGAGCCGGCGGATGCGGGCGAACGAGATCGCGGCGGCGCACATGGTGCAGGGCTCGAGCGTGACATAGAGGTCGCAATCCACCAATCGCTCGGTGCCGATCGCCTCGGCGGCCTGCCGGATCGCCAAAATCTCGGCATGCGCGGTCGGGTCGCGGTCGGTGAGGGTCCGGTTGCCCGCGGTGGCGATCACGTCGTAGCCTCGCACGATCACGCAGCCGATCGGAACTTCGCCGGCGTTTCCGGCGTTTTTGGCGGTTTTCAGCGCCAAATCCATGAAAGAAGGGGCAGTCATGCCTCGTATCATCGCAAGAAACCTGCTACTAGCTGCGCCTTCAGCAACAGTGGACACCCGGCTTTGCAAGAGATGCGGCCCGATAGCGGCGCACGCAAATGCCTTTTTGACCGACATTTGAGAAGTGAGACCTTTCATGCCCCGCGACCGCGACAAACACAACGACTCCCCGCGCGGCCGGCGGGACCGGCCCCCCGGCAAGAGCCGTTCCGGCGCGGCGCGCGGGCCGGAGAAAAAGTTCGCCAAGCGCGGCTATGGGCGGGACCGGGACGAGGGTGAGAAGCGTTCGTTTGGCGGCAAGCGCGAGGATCGCCCGTTCCGCCGCCGCGAGGAGGGCGATGCGCCGCGCCGCGAGTTTGGCGACCGACCGCGCTTCAAGCGCGACGACCGCCCGCGCGAGGATCGCGGCGAGCGCACCTTCAAGCCGCGCGGCGATCGTCCGAAATTCGGTCGCGATGATCGCGCGCCGCGCGATGATGCCCGACCGGCCGGCCGCTTTTCGGACCGGAAGTTCGGCGACAGGAAGCCATACGCTTCACGCGACCGCGACGGCGAGAAGCGACCGTTCCGCGAGCGCGGTGAGGGTCCTCGCGGCGAACGCTCATTTGGCGAGCGTTCCGAGAGAAAATTTGGTGGCGACAAGAAATTCTCCCGCGGCGGGGATCGCAAGAGCGACCACGGACCGCGCAAGAATTTCGGCGACCGTCCGCCGCGTGGCGAGTCCAAGCCGTGGGAGAAGCGCGAGCGCGATTTCGACCGGCCGAAGTTCGACAAGCCGCGCTATGACCGGCCGCGCGACGATCGTGGCGGCGACGAGCGCCCGCGCTTTTCGCGCTCGCGCGACGACCGTCAGCAGGGCGATCGTCCATTCCGTGAGCGGCCGAAATTCGATCGCCCGCGCGAGCGCGATGATCGCAAGTTCGATCGTCGCAGCGAGCGCCCCGAGGGGCGGACCGATTGGCAGGAGCATCCGCGCAGCGAAGGCCGTTTCGGCGATCGTCCGCGCCGCGACAATGAGGATGACAGCAAGATCTTTGCGAAGCGCCCGGCCTTCGGCGGCCGCGGCGCCTATCGCGAACGTCCGGCGGACTTCGAGAGGCGGCCGCGTCCGGAGCCGAAGCCGAAAAAGTCCGGCGAGCGGATTGCAAAAGTGCTGGCGCGTGCCGGCCTGGCCTCACGCCGCGATGCCGAGGAGATGGTGACGCAGGGCCGCGTCACCGTGAACGGCCGCGTCATCAATTCGCCGGCCCTCGACGTCACCGCGAACGATGTCGTCGCCGTCGACGGCAAGCCGTTACCGCCGCGCGAGCGGACGCGATTGTTCATGTATCACAAGCCGCGCGGCCTGATGACGACCCATGACGATCCCGAAGGGCGTCCGACCGTGTTCGACAATCTGCCCGAAGGCCTGCCGCGGCTGATCAGCGTCGGCCGGCTCGATTTCAACACCGAGGGATTGCTGCTGCTCACCAATGACGGCGGCCTCGCGCGCGTGCTCGAACTGCCCGACACCGGCTGGCTGCGCCGCTATCGCGTCCGCGCCCATGGCGAGGTGACGCAGGCGCAGCTCGATGAACTGAAGAAGGGCGTTGAGGTCGAGGGCGTCAAATACGGTCCGATCGAGGCGACGCTGGAGCGCGACCAGGGCTCGAACGTCTGGCTGGTGTTCGCGATCCGCGAGGGCAAGAACCGCGAGGTGCGCAATGTGATGGCGCATCTCGGCCTCGAGGTGAACCGGCTGATCCGGATCTCCTACGGTCCGTTCCAGCTCGGCGAGCTCGAGGAAGGCAAGGTCGATGAGGTCAAGACACGGGTGCTGCGCGAGCAGCTCGGCGAGAAGGTCGCCAAGCTTGCGGGCGCCGACTTCGCCCGGCCAGAGCACCATGCCGGCGGTGACGACGATGCGCCAGGTGACAGGAAGCCGCCCAAAAGCAAGCGCGCGGTGATTGCCGACAGCAAGGGCCGCCGCGTGCTGGTGCAGCGCTCCGGCAGCGAGGAGGCGCGCATTCGTAACGAGGAAGAGAATGCCGGCTACGGCCCGCCGCGCCGCGTCAAGCGCGCCTATCACGGCAAGCGCGACCTGAAGCCGAAGGACGAGTAGGCGGGCCGATGCGTAGCGGCAATCGGTCCGCTCTCAGTGCTTCGTCATGGCCGGGCTTGACCCGGCCATCCACGGCTTTCTCGCGCCGCGGACTGAAGCACGTGGATGCCCGGGTCGAGCCCGGGCATGACGGAGAGTTGTGAATGCGCGTCGTCGGGGGACGATTGAAGGGCCGCAACCTGGCCGCGCCATCTTCGCGCGACATTCGCCCGACCGCGGATCGATTGCGCGAGTCCGTGTTCAACATCCTCGTCCACGCCTATGACGATCCGATTGAGGGCGCGCGGGTGCTGGACCTCTTTGCCGGCACCGGCGCGCTCGGCATCGAGGCGGTGTCGCGCGGCGCGAAGTTCGCGCTGTTCGTCGACAACGGCGCCGAAGCCCGCGCGCTGCTGCGTAACAATGTGGAGTCGCTGGGCCTCGGCGGCGTGACAAAAGTATTCCGCCGCGACGCCACCAATCTCGGGCCTGCGCATCCCGTCGAGCCGTTCTCGCTGGTGTTCCTCGATCCGCCCTATGGCAAGGGATTGGCGGATAAGGCGCTGGCGTCCTTACGCGACGGTACGTGGCTGACGCCGGGCGCGCTCGTGGTGGTGGAAGAGGCGAAGGCCGCCGCATTCGCCGCGCCTGACGGATTCGAGGAGCTGGAGCGCCGCGCCTACGACGACACCGAGTTCGTGTTCTTGAAGGTGCCGTAGGGTGGGCAAAGCGAAGCGTGCCCACCATTGCGAGCGCAGTGCTGATGGTGGGCACGGCGCAAGCGTGCCTTTGCCCACCCTACCGCATCTCACGCCTCATCTTCTCCCGAACAGCTTCTCGATATCCGACAATTTCAATTCCACATAGGTCGGCCGGCCGTGGTTGCACTGGCCGGAGTTCGGCGTGTCTTCCATCTCGCGCAAGAGCGCGTTCATCTCTTCCGGCTTGAGGCGGCGGCCGGCGCGGACCGAGCCGTGGCAGGCCATGGTGGCGGCGACATGCATCAGGCGTCGCTCCAGTGGCAGCGCCTCGTCCCATTCGGCCATGTGCTCGGCGAGATCGCGCAAGAGCCCGGCGGCATTGGCCTTGCCGAGCAGTGACGGCGTCTCGCGCACCGCGACCGCGCCGGGGCCGAAGGACTCGATCGCAAGCCCGTAACTGGCAAGCTCCTCGGCGCGATCGAGCAGCTTCTCGACGGTGGATTCATCGAGCTCGACAATTTCAGGAATCAGCAGGATCTGCCGCTGCACGCCGTTTTTGGCCAGCGACGCCTTCAGCCTTTCATAGACGATGCGTTCATGGGCGGCGTGCTGATCCACCACGACGAGCCCGTCGCGAGTCTGCGAGACGATGTAGGTCTCGTGGATCTGCGTGCGCGCCGCCCCGAGCGGGCGATCGAGCAGGTCGGTTGCGGGCTGCGTCTCGAAGCGGACATCGGCGGTGGGCGTGCCGACGTCGAAGGCGGCCTGGCTGGGCTCGGCCAACGCGCTTGCGGCCGCGCCGTCGAATGAAGGCATCGGCCGCACCGGATAGGCCGGCGACTGGCGCCAATCCCAATTGCTCGGCCGGGGCGGCGCGAACGAGGGACGGAAGGCGGAGAGCGCCGCGCCGTCAGTATTGGCCGCGGTGCGCCTTCCCTCGCGCGCGAGACCTTCTTTGAGCGCATGCACGATCAGGGCGCGGACCAGGCCGGCATTGCGGAAGCGCACCTCCGTCTTGGCCGGATGCACATTGGCGTCGACCTCCTGCGGCGGTAGCGTGACGAACAGCGTCACCACCGGATGCCGGTCTCGCGGCAGGTAGTCGGCATAGGCCGCGCGCACCGCGCCCAGGATCAGCTTGTCGCGCACCGGGCGACCGTTGACGAACAGGTACTGCCCAAGCGCATTCGCCCGCGTCAGCGAGGGCGCGGCGGCAAAGCCTTCGATCACGACGCCCTCGCGCTCGGCGCGGACCTCAATGGCGCATCCGCGGAAATCGCTCCCCAGGATATCACCGAGCCGCGTCAGCCGTCCGGGGGCGCCGGGCAGTGCCGCAGCCCAGGTCACGGGCGCGCGCTCCTCGCCGGCGAGGGTGAAGGCGATGTCGGGCCGCGCCATCGCCAGCCGCCGCACCACCTCGCGGATCGCTTCCGCTTCGGTGCGGTCGGTCTTGAGGAATTTCAGCCGCGCCGGCGTCGCATAGAAGAGATCGCCGACCTCGACGCGGGTGCCCTGACCGAGCGCCGCGGGCATGATCTCGGACTTCGCGCCGGCTTCGACCGAGAGCGACCATGCATGCGGCTCGCTCGCATGTCGCGTCACGATGTTGAGCCTTGCCACCGCGCCGATCGAAGGCAGCGCCTCGCCGCGGAACCCCAGCGTCCGGATCCGCAGCAGGTCCTCGTCGTCGAGTTTTGAGGTGGCATGGCGGTCGACCGCAAGCGCGAGGTCGGCGCGGGTCATGCCGCCGCCGTCGTCGGTGATGCCGATCCGCCGCCGCCCGCCGCCATCGGTAAAGATGTCGATCCGGCTGGCGCCGGCATCGATCGCATTCTCCACCAGTTCCTTGACCACGCTCGCGGGACGCTCGACCACCTCGCCGGCGGCGATGCGATTGACGACCTGTTCGGGAAGCTGACGGACGGGCATGGCGTGGGATCGATTCGGGTTAAGGCCGCATTCTAGGCGGGCGCCGCAGCAAATGCATGCGCCCGGTCCGGAAATCCACGCCGCGCTGGGGACGGGACCTGCCTATCGTCTTGAAGAGACTGGCATTCGCTGGACGCTGCCTGTGCAGCGCAGGATTGTCGGGTTGTGCGGCCGGGTATATCGTTTAGAAAAATTATAATCTGGCAGGAGGATTCCATGTGCCATTTGTTCGCCCATCAGCCGCAACGCGATTACGAATCGCAGACCAGATCGCTGCGACTTGGCGGCCATTGCACCTCGATCCGGCTGGAACTGGCATTCTGGGACACACTGGAAGAGATCGCGGCGAAGGAGGGGATGAGCCTGGCGAAATTCCTCACCACGCTGCACAACGAGGTTCTCGACCATCACGGCGAGGTCAGCAATTTCGCCTCGCTGCTGCGCTGCTCCTGCCTGATCTATCGCTCCAAGAGCGCGGCCTCGCCCGAGTTGCGCGACAGGCCCGCCATTCTCGACGCCGCGGAGTAGGGCGGCTCCCTCTCCCGCTTGCGGGAGAGGGCTGGGGTGAGGGCGTCTCTACGATGGGACTAGCCGTGGGGAGATAGCCCCCACCCGCCGCGCTGCGCGCGTCGGCCTCCCCCGCAAGCGGGAGAGGCGGAGCGAGTGCGCGGTTGGAGCGATTCGTCCAACCTAAATCTCCTTCCGCTGCATCGCGCCGGCAATATGGTCCGCCTGCCGGATCGCGAGCGACACGATCGTCAGGGTCGGGTTGCACGCCGCACCGCTGGTGAACTGGCTGCCATCCGAGACGAAGAGGTTCTTGATGTCGTGGGTCTGGCCGTATTTGTTCACCACGCCATCTTTCGCCTTCTCGCTCATCCGGTTGGTGCCGAGATTGTGCGTGCTCGGGTAGGGCGGTGTCGGATAGGTGACGGTGGCGCCGACCGCCTCGTAGACCGCGGCACCCTGCTTGTAGGCATGCGCGCGCATCGCGAGATCGTTCGGATGATCGTCGAAATGCACGCTCGCGACCGGCATGCCGAACTTGTCCTTCGCCTTGGGATCAAGCGTGACACGGTTGGTCTCCTGCGCCATGTCCTCGCCGACCAGCCACATGCCGGCCATCCGTGGATAGCCTTGCATCGCACTGGTGAACGGGCGTCCCCATGCGCCGGGACTGAGGAAGGCAGCCATGAATGGCAGGCCGAGCGACAGCGTCTCCATCTCATAGCCGCCGACGAAGCCGCGTGAGGGATCGTTCTTGGCCTCGTCGCGGATGATGCCGGCCATCGTGGTGCCGCGATACATGTGCACCGATTTCTCGAAGGTCGCATACACGCTGCCAGTCATGTGCCGCATGTAGTTGCGGCCGACCTGGCCGGACGAGTTGGCGAGCCCATCCGGGAACATGTTCGAGGCGCTGTTGAGCAGCAGCCGCGGGCTCTCGATCGAATTGCCGGCGACCGCGACCACGCGGGCCTTCTGGCGCTGCATCGCGCCGCTTTCGTCGGCATAGACCACGCCGGTCACCTTGCCGGATTGATCGTGCTCGATTTTGATCACCATGCTGCCCGGGCGCACTTCGAGATTGCCTGTGGCTTCGCCCTTCGGGATTTCGGTGTAAAGCGTCGACCATTTCGCGCCCGACTTGCAGCCCTGGAAGCAGAAGCCGATCTGCTGGCAGGAGCCGCGGCCGTCACGCGGTTCGCTGTTGATCGCCATGTTGCCGGTGTGCACGGTCTTGTAGCCGAGCTTCCTGGCGCCGGCCTCCAGCACCTTGAAATTGTTGTTGCCGGGCAGGCCCGGAATGCCGTTGGTCCGCGTCACGCCCATCTTGTTCTCGGCCTTGGCGTAATACGGCTCCATCTCGGCGAGCGTGATCGGCCAGTCCAGCAGATTGGCGCCGGGGATGCCGCCATAGGTGCTCTTGACCTTGAATTCGTGCTCGTCGAAACGGAGAGAGGCGCCGGCCCAGTGCGTGGTCGAGCCGCCCACCGCCTTCACGATCCACGCCGGCAGATTCGGAAAGTCCTTGGCAACGCGCCAGCTTCCCGACGTCGTGCGCATGTCCGACCAGGCGAGCTGCGCAAAGCTGTCCCACTCGTCGTTGATGAAGTCCTGGTTCTCGATGCGCGGTCCGGCTTCGAGGATGACGACCTTCACGCCCTTCTGCGCCAGCTCATTGCCGAGCGTTCCACCGCCCGCGCCGGAGCCCACGATCACCACCACGCCACTGTCATTGAGATCGAATTTTGCCATGTGATCCTCCCAGAGCGTTACTTTGTTTTGAGCATGATCTTCGCGCAAACGCTTCGCGTTTGTCGCAGGGAAAACCGGTACCCACTTTTCCGCATCATGCTCTAAGCTTTCGGGAGCCAGTCGATGTCGGCAAAGCCCCGCTTGAGGTAGCCGCCATGCTCGGCGGACGAGCCCTCATAGCCGAACTTCGGCCAGACCTCTTTCTGGTTGTAGAGGGAGACGACGAGATCGCCGCGGATCTTCTGGAAGAATGCGCTTTGCTCGATCCCTTGCAACAGCACCACCCGGTCAGCTTCCCAGGGCACCTGGACGTAGGGGACCTTGTGGCGGTCGTTGGCCTCCTGGTCCAGTCTGACGACTCCCTCGTTGATCAGCGACTTGATCGCGGGATCCTTGGCCGCCTTGCCGTCCCACGGCTTGATCGCGATGATGTAATAGCTGTCACCCAGGAAATCGTGCGGATAGATGTCGCGCGCCATCTTCACCAGTGTCTTCAAGGTCGCCGGCGTCAGCGTGGTGGCGTCATCGGCCCAGGCATCGCTGATGGTCAGTCCCGCGCTGGTGGCAATGGCGACGGTCGGTACCGCCGTCGCCGCGCCCTTCAGGAAGACGCGGCGATCATATTTGCTTCGACGATCGACTTCTCTCATGGGTTTCCTCCGTGGAATGTTTTGTCATTGTTGATTGCTTGTTATTTCTTCGTTCTGGATCGCGCTCTAGCCAAACCGGCCGCCGCGCTGGATCACCTCGATCTTGTAGCCGTCGGGATCGGAGACGAAGAAGAAGCGCGCCAGCGTCTTGCCGTTGTGCTTGAAATCGCGCAGCGGTCCCGGCGCGAGCTTTTCCTGCTCGAACCGCGCATGCTCGGCATCGACATCGTCGACGATCACAGCGAGATGGCCGTAGCCGTCGCCGAGCGAATAGGGCTCCTTGCGGTCGAAATTCACGGTCAGTTCGACCTCGAACGGCGAGGAGGGGTGGCGCAGGTAGATCAGCGCGAAATCGTCGAACTTGAGATGATCGGCGACCTTAAGGCCGAAGGCGCGCGCGTAGAAATCGAGCGACTTCGCCTCGTCGAGCACGCGGATCATCGAGTGAACGGGTTTTGCCATTCAGTTGAGCTCCTTCAAATAGGCGATGATGGCGGCGCGGGTCTCCGGTTTGGCCTGGCGATACGCCATGATGGAGCCGGGGATCATCGCCTGCGGGTTGGTGAGCCAGGCGTCGAGCTTTGTGTCGTCCCAAACGAAATCGGCTTGCGCGAAGCCGGCCGAATAGTGAAAGCCGTCGGCCTTGCCCGCGGGACGGCCGACGATCTTGAACAAGGGTGGGCCTTGGCGGACGGGATCGGACAGGTTCGTGGTGTGGCAGGTCCCGCATTGCTGCTTGAACAGCGCAGCACCATCGGGCGGCTTGGCGGCAGGCAATGGCATCTGCGCAGCCGCGATCGTCGCGAGCAACGCACTGCAACATCCAAGCCCGATTGCTGCCGTTGCGCGTAGCCTTCTCATCCACATCACCGCCTGTACGCGGTAACTCTAGGTCGCGCACGAAAGGCGGTGGTAGTAGCCGGCTGTTTCACAGCAGAACAAAACGCGTCGATGACCTGCGGCTAGGAAAATCGTGCCGGCCAAACCGTTTGATGCCGCCGCATATGTGAAGCGCAATTTCGCGAAATTGCCCCGAAATCCCTGCACGATCTCCACACGACGCAGATTGCATGGCGCACGCGTCGTTTGCGAGACATTCAATCCGCGTGAAGGGGAGACCGGCGCAGCAGGCGGCGTATGGAACCGCCGAACCTTCCCGCACGAACAAAATCCAGGAGCAATGGATGAAGCTAGCGAAAACCTCTGTGATTGCGCTTGCCCTCTCGGCCGCACTTGTCGGCCCTGTCCTTGCGCAAGGTGCTGCCACCGGCGGCACGATCCGCGGCGGCGCGCAGGAAAGGGGCGCGGCGCCGGGTGGGATGACGGGCAGCGGCGATGAGGAGATGAACGCGCAGACGGCCGCTCCGACCGGAAAGGCCGGCGCAAAGGCCGGCGCCAAGGGCACGGTGGGCGCCGGCGCCGGAGCGCACAAAGGCACGGCGACGGAGCCCGCTGCTCCTGGTAGCAAGCGCTACTAGCGCGAACTCTTCACCTCTCCCGCTTGCGGGAGAGGCATAGGCCGCCTTCGGCGGCCGTTCTCCCAGTGCGGAGACACCTCACCCCAACCCTCTCCCGCAAGCGGGAGAGGGAGCGCAGCATCCGCGCGTTTGGCATCAATCCTCAAACCCTCTTGCGCCGCGCCGTGCCTTGATGTCGCCGCGGCGCTTCTTGCCTTCCAGGCGCCGCTGCTTGGAGCCGAGCGTCGGCTTGGTCGGTCGGCGCGGGGTTGGCCGAACCATGGCTTCGCGCAACAACTCGAGCAGGCGCTCAATCGCGTCGGCGCGATTGCGCTCCTGGGTGCGGAAGCGCTGGGCGTGGATCACGATCACACCATCCTTGGTCATGCGCTGGCCGGCCAATCGGACCAGCCGCGCCCGGACATCCTCGGCGAGCGCGATCTTGTGCGTGTCGAGGCGTAGCTGCGCCGCAGTCGCGAGCTTGTTGACGTTCTGCCCGCCCGGACCCGAGGCGCGCACGAAACCGATCTCGATATCGTTCTCGTCAATGAAGAGGTCGCGGGCAACCCGCAGCATGGCATCACCGGTGGTCGATCAGAGCGAAGCTCTAAGGGAATCGTCCACCGCACCATAGCGGTTTTCCCATGCACATGCTCCGCGAGCACAGACCCTCATCCTGAGGAGGCCGCGTCTCGAAGGATGGCCGCGGGCGAGACCGGGGCCTCATGGTTCGAGACGGCGCTACGCGCCTCCTCACCATGAGGGACGGATAGTGTAGCTCGCGGGGCGAGCAGCCCGACTCAGTTCGGCGCGGACGGCTTTGCGGCTGACGGCGCGGCGGCAGGTGGGCTTGCGGCCGGCGGCGTTGCGGCTGATGGCGCGCTGGCCGGTTGGGCCGCGGCCTGCGGGGTGCGGCCGACAACGACCGTGAGCAGGCCCTGGCCCCAGAGCCGCTGCGACACCTTCCTGGCGTCGTCCAGCGTCACCGCGTCGACGATGGCGTTGCGCTTCTCGATGTAGTCGATCGGCAGCTTGTCGGTCTGATACTGCAGCATCGCCTGCGCGAGCTTCGAGGAGGTATCGAGCGCCAGCATCTGCGAACCCTTCAAATACGACTTGGCCTCGTCGAGCTCCTTCTGGGTCGGGCCCTCCTCGGCCATGCGGCGGACTTCCTTCTCGATCGCGTCCACCGTTTCGCCGGCGCGATCGGCGCGGGTGCCGGTATTGCCGATGAACAGCGAGGAGTGCTCCATCCAGACCAGCGCTCCATAGACGGAATAAGCCAGCCCGCGCTTCTCGCGCACTTCGCGGTAAAGCCGCGAGGACAATCCGCCGCCGCCGAGGATGTGGTTGACGACGTAGCCCGGCATGAAGTCTGGCTCGTTGCGGCGGATGCCGGGGCCGCCGAAGGTCACGACCGTTTGCGGCACGTCGAGCGGAATGAGGGTGCGCTGCGGCGGCTTGGCCGCGACGACGTCGGCGACCGGCGTGAGCGTGGCCTTGGCCGGCAGCCCGCCAAAGGTCTTGTCGAGCAATTTGCCGAGCGTGTCCGGATCGACATCGCCGACCACGGCGACCTTGAGCGTGTCCTTGGCGAGGACGCGGCGGACATAGTCCTTGAGCTCGGCGATCTCGATCGTCGGCACGCTCTCGAGCGTGCCCTGGGCTCCCCGGCCGTAGGGATGGTCGCCGAACGCGACTTCGAGGAATTTGCGGCCTGCAAGCGAACTCGGATTGGTGGATTCTCGGCGCAGGTTGGACAGCACCTGCGCGCGGATGCGCTCGACATCGCGCGGCTCGAAGCGCGGCGAGGTCAGCGCCGTGCGCAAGAGGTCGAAGGCCTCGTCCTTGTTGTCCTTGAGCATGCGCAGCGAGCCGCGGAAATTGTCGCGCTGCGAGGAAAAGCTCAATTCGATGGCGCGGCGATCGAGCCGCTCGTGGAAGGTCTTGGAATCGAGATCGCCGGAACCTTCGTCGAGCAGGTCGCCGACCAGATTGCCGACGCCGGGCTTGTCGGCGGGATCCTGGCTGGCGCCGCCGCCGAAGGCATATTCCATCGCGATCAGCGGCACGGTCGAATCCTGCACGAACCAGGCCTCGATGCCGCCGGGCGATACAAGACGCTGGATCTTGGTTGCGGCCTGCGACGGGCGCGATGCGAGCATCGTCGTCAGCGCGAGCGCGCTGCCGCCGACGAGGACCGAACGCCGAGTGAGAGAATAAGTCACGAGCGCTTCTCCTCGCGTTTGGGCGCAGTATCCTTGATCAAATAACCGGTCACGGAACGCTTCTTGTCGAGCCAGTTTTGCGCGGCTTCGCGGACCTGTTCGGCGGTGACGGCGCGGATGCGCTCGGGCCAGCTCCTGATATCGTCGACGCTCAAACCCGTGGTGAGCGCGCCGCCATACCAGCGTGCCAGCGTCGCCTGGTTATCCTGCGCGTAGATCGATTCCGCGATCAACTGGGTCTTCACGCGCTCGAGGTCCTCGGCGCGCGGCGGGTTCTGCGCGATATCGGCAATGACCTTGTCGATGGCGTCCTCGATCTGCGCGAACTCGACGCCAGGCTTCGGTGTTGCGGCGATGATGAACTGCGAGGGGTCGAGCGCGGTGCCCTGGTAATTGGCGCCGGTCGAGATCGCGAGCTGACGGTCGATCACCAGCGAGCGGTAGAGGTAGGAATTGGCACCGCCGCCCATCAGTTGCGCGAGCACGTCGAGCGCGGGGCTTTCGCCGACCGCCGCCGTGGCGGCCGACGGGACGAGGTAATAGCGGCGCATGGTCGGCTGCTCGACGCGTGGATCGGCCAGCGTCACCGTGCGCGGCGAGACCGGCGTCGGTTCCTGCGGCCGCAGCCGCTTTGCGGGGATCGAGGATTGCGCAGGAATGTCGGCGAAATTCTTCTCCACCATCGGGCGGATCTCGCTCGCGTCGACGTCGCCGGCGATGATGAGGATCGCGTTGTTGGGCGCATAGAAGCGCTTGTAGAAGGCGAGCGCGTCCTCGCGGTCGAGCTTTTCGATTTCTTGGTGCCAGCCGATCACCGGACGGCCATAGGGATGGTTGAGATAGAGCGCCGCCATGATCTGCTCGGTGAGCCGTGCATCCGGATTGTTGGCGACGCGCATGTTGTATTCTTCCAGCACGACATCGCGCTCAGGCAGCACGTTCTCGTCCTGCAGGATCAGGCCGGTCATCCGGTCGGCCTCGAATTCCATCATCTTGCCGAGCTGCTCGCGCGGCACGCGCTGGAAATAGCCGGTGTAGTCGGTGGAGGTGAAGGCGTTCTCATTGCCGCCGACCCGCAGCACCGTCTGGGAGAATTCGCCGGCCGGATGCTTGGCGGTTCCCTTGAACATCAGGTGTTCGAGGAAATGCGCCAATCCCGATTTGCCGGGGGTCTCGTCGGCGGAACCGACCCTGTACCACATCATCTGCGTCACGACCGGAGTGCGGTGATCGGGGATCACCACCACCTGCAGGCCGTTGTTCAGCGTGAAGCTCGCAGGGCGTTCCGAGGTGACCGTGGTCTGGGCAATGGCGCTGGAGGCGGAAAGGGAGGCCGTCGAAAGCAATCCGGCAAGAAGCGAAACCACAAGGCGGTGCTGGGACATCAGGACCTATCTAAAAAACCCGGAGCAAGATTGCTCCGGGTATGACAGCATCATAGGCTGCGCTCAAATCTGTTATCGTCACGAAGGCGAGAGACGAGATTAATTAATCGCCATACTTGCCCTGCGACGGGTTGTATTCCTTGTTGAGCGATTCCTTCGGCCCGGTGCCATAGGCATAGTTCGGCGATGGCGTCTGGTAGCCGGGCGGCGGCTGGGTCAGGGATTCCCGGTTCGGCTCGCCCTTGAAGGGGGCGGTCTCCGTCTTGGCGCCGCCGAACAGCCCGCTGAAGCCGCCCTTATAGCCGAGCTGGTCCGGCGAGAGGATCGCGTTGGCGCCGGGGTTGCCGCCGGGCTGGTCGACCGACTCGCCGCCGCTGGACTTTTTGTCGCTCTTCTGAGCGAGTTCGCTCGGCGTCAGGATGCGGCTGGCTTCGCGCGGATCCTTGTTCGTGTTCTTCCGCGCCGCGATTGCCGCCTTGCGGCGCGCCTCGTCGGGATCCTTCGGCCAATTCGGCACCTTGGCCTCGGCGGAAGCCGCCGGCGCGGGCAGGTTGAGGTTGGGGGGCACGACCAGCGGCGAGCGCTCGCGGTAGTCGATGCCGCGGTTTTCCATGTTGGTGCCGCCGAGGCCCTTCATGATGCCTTCGATGACCTTCTCTTCGAAGGTCTTGTCATCCTCGTCGTCCCCGTCATCGCCGGCCCGCACAGGACCTGCGGCCATCACGAGGCCGATGCCGAGGGCGACCGCGGAGAGCCGCAGTCCATGCATCAGCGCTTTCCAGGAAGTCGAGCTATCGGCTTGTGGAGCGTTGGCTTCAGTGTGGCGCATCGCGCTCTTCCCCACTCTTTAAATTCGCTAGGGTGATCACCGGCTTAGGCACGGTTCCGCCCTTGAAATCCTACCCGCTAGCAGAGCCGTATCGGCCGCGATCAGGGCGCTTTTGCGGCGGGGACCCCCAGGAAGGAATCATACAATAGTGCGGCTACCCCGACAACGATCGCCACGTCCGCGAGGTTAAAGACGTACCAATTGAGGGTTTTTTCCCCGATCTGGATATGAAACAGGGCGAAATCGACCACCGCGCCATAGGCGAAGCGGTCGATGGCGTTGCCGATCGCGCCGCCGATGATCAGCCCGAGCGCAATTGTCGCAAGCAGGGTCCGCGAGTACGCCATCCAGATCGCCAGCGCCACCACCGCGATCGCCTTGACCGCCATCAGCACGAGCTGCGCCGCCGGGCTGTTGCTCTGGAACCAGCCGAAGCTGATCCCGACGTTCCATGCCAGCACCAGGTCGAAGAACGGCGTCACCTTCACCACGCCGCGCCCGGGGAGGTCGAACACGAACAGCAGCCAGAGCTTCGATGCCTGGTCGAGGATCAGCGTGATGACCGCCGCGATGATGCCGGCGCGCACGGGAGGGGTCATGCGGGCAGTTACACGGCTACCCCGAGCGCCTTCCACTCCCGCAACGCCTGCGCGTCGCGCGGGGAGACGTCGGGATATTCGGCATCCTCGCCGACGGTGGGCAGGATCTTCCACGAGCGCGCGCATTTGCGGCCGACCGCTTTCTCCACCACCACCGCAACGCCCGGCACCTCGTTGAGGCGGAATGCATGCTCCGGCGCGTCCTGGTTGGTCACCATCGCGTTCGATGTGATGCAGACTTCCGCAAGATCGACGTTGAACAGCGTGTCGAGCATCTCCTGGTCGGAGACATAGACCAGCGGCGAGGCTTCCAGCGAGGAGCCGATGTTCTTGGCCGCACGCTCGATCTCGAGCGCGCCGGTGACGACGCGCCTGATGTCGCGGACGGTCTCCCATTTGGTGGCCAGCCGCTCGTCGCGGAATTTCTCCAGCCCCTCGGGGAACAGCGTCAGGTGCACGGACGGCTCCGCGTCCGGCCGGTACATCCGCCACGCCTCGTCGGCGGTGAAGCTCAGCACCGGCGCCAGCCATTTCAGGACCGCATCGCAGATCATGTCGATCGTGGTCAGCGCCGCCTTGCGCGCGACCGAGGACGGCGGATCGCAATAGAGCGTGTCCTTGCGGATGTCGAAATAGAAAGCCGACAATTCCGTGTTCATGAACGTCGCAAGGCTCGCGACCACGGTCTTGTAGTCGAATTCGGCGTAGGCCTTGCGGATGATCGCGGCCTGGCCGGCCAGCTCATGCAGCATCAGCCGCTCGAGCTCGGGCATCTCGCCATAGGCGACCTTCTCGCTGGGCTTGAAGTGATGCAGCGTGCCGAGCATCCAGCGCACCGTGTTGCGCAGCTTGCGATAGGTCTCGATGGTGTTCTTCAGGATTTCCGGGCCGATGCGCTGGTCGTCGGAATAGTCGGTCGCGCAGACCCACAGCCGCAGGATGTCGGCGCCGGAATCCTTGATCACCTTCTGCGGCTCGACGGTGTTGCCGAGCGATTTCGACATCTTGCGGCCGTTCTCGTCCAGCGTGAAGCCGTGGGTCAACACGACGTCATACGGCGCACGGCCGCGGGTGCCGCAGCTCTCCAGCAGCGAGGAATGAAACCAGCCGCGATGCTGGTCGCTTCCTTCCAGATACATCACGGTGTCGTCGCCGCCCTCGGGCTTGCGCTTGATGCCGGCAAGCCCCGGGAAGTGCACGGGGTCTTCCAGCACGAAGGCGTGCGTCGAGCCGGAGTCGAACCAGACGTCCAGGATGTCGTCGACCTTCTTCCAATCCTCATTGGCGAGCGAGCCAAGAAAGCGCTCGCGCGCGCCATTGGCGTACCAGGCGTCGGCGCCTTCCTGCTCGAATGCTTCTGCAATGCGCTGGTTGACCGCCTCGTCCCGCAGGATCTCGGCCGAGCCATCGCCTTTCTCGCGCACGAACACGGCGATCGGCACGCCCCAGGCGCGCTGGCGCGAGATCACCCAGTCGGGACGGTTGGCGATCATGCCGTTGATGCGGTTCTGGCCCGCCGGCGGCACCCATTGCGTCACCGAGATCGCCTGCAGCGCGCGGGCGCGCAGCGTATCCCCTGGCTTCGCCTTGCCGTCCGCTGCGATGTCCTTGTCCATCGCGATGAACCATTGCGGCGTGTTGCGGAAGATCACCGGCTTCTTCGAGCGCCAGGAATGCGGATACTGATGCTTCAGCCGCCCGCGCGCGAGCAGCATGCCGCGCTCGATCAGGGCCTTGATCACGGCCTCGTTGGCGTCGCCCTTCTCGCCCTTGTCGTTGATCACGCGCTTGCCCTCGAAGCCCGGGGCCTGATGCGTGAAGGCGCCGTTCTCGTCGACGGTATAGGGGATCGTGGGGTTGATGCCGCGGCTTTCCAGTTCGCGCGCATTCGCGGTCCAGACGTCGAAGTCCTCGCGGCCATGGCCGGGCGCGGTGTGCACGAAGCCGGTGCCGGTGTCGTCGGTGACGTGATCGCCCGGGAGCAGCGGGACCGTGAATTCGTAGCCGCCGGCGAGGCCCTTGAGAGGATGCGCGGTTTCCACCGCGTCGAGCGTATCGCCCGGCAGCTCGCGCACCTTCTCGTAAGCGGTAACGCGCGCCTGCTTGAACACGCTTTCCGCAAGCGCATCCGCCAGGATCAGGAGGTCGCCCGTCTTCGCCCAATTGTCGGCGGGCGCGTCGGTGACTTCATAGAGGCCATAGGCGATCTTCGGCGAGAAGCTGATGGCGCGGTTGCCGGGCAACGTCCATGGCGTCGTGGTCCAGATCACGACATTCGCTTTCGCCAGCACGCCATGCGCGGGCGAGGTGACCGGAAATTTCACCCACACCGTATCGGAGGTGTAATCCTCGTACTCGACTTCGGCTTCCGCCAGCGCGGTCTTCTCCACCACACTCCACATCACCGGCTTGGAGCCGCGGTAGAGCGTGCCGTTGGCCGCGAACTTCATCAATTCGCGCGCGATCTGCGCCTCGGCGGGATAGGTCATGGTCTCATAGGGATGATCCCAGTCGCCGATTACGCCGAGCCGCTTGAACTCCTCGCGCTGCACGTTGATCCAGTGCGTCGCATAGGCGCGGCACTCTTTCCGGAACGCCACCATCGCCGCGGAGTCGCGGAAATCCGGCTTCTGCTTGCCCTTGCGGCGGTAGTTCTCCTCCTCGATCTTCCACTCGATCGGCAGGCCGTGGCAGTCCCAGCCCGGCACGTAGTTGGAATCGAAGCCCAGCATTTGCTGGCTCTTGGTCACCACGTCCTTCAGGATCTTGTTCAGCGCGTGCCCGATATGGATGTTGCCGTTGGCATAGGGCGGGCCGTCATGCAGGACGAATTTGGCGCGTCCTTTGGCGGATTGGCGTAGCCTGTCGTAGAGATCGATCTCGTTCCAGTATTTGAGGATTTCCGGCTCGCGCTGGGGCAGGCCGGCGCGCATCGGGAATTCGGTCTGCGGCAGGAACAGGGTCTTGGAATAGTCGTTGGCGTCGGACTTTTGCGGCTTTTCGGACATCGGACCAGGTTTGACTAGGATGGGCGCGTTTAGCGATCTATCGCGGGAGGAACATGAAAATCCCGGTCTCGCGCCGAGCCTTTAAGAGCTCAGGCGGAAGCCGGGCCGCTAATGCCGATGATGCGCCGTATCAACATGGCGCCTTCCATAGCAGCCGGAGGAGGAAATCGCAAAGGCCGGCGAGGAGATGGTCCCCGATGCGCTTGTGGTTTTTTCCAAAGATACTAATCTATTGATTATTGGAGAGAATTCATGAGCGCTCAACCGCTGGCCGAGGCATATGAGAGGTTGAAGGAGCTTCGCCGACAGGGTGATTCCAACGGCGATATCGATTCCATGCTGCAATCGATGCGCGACGACGTGGCAGCGCAGAGCCTCGTCGAGCCGACGCTTGCGCCCGAGGGGCTTGTCAGGGCAATCGAAATCAAGACGCTCGCTGATCGTGTTTTCGGCGATCAAAAGAAAGCGATTGCTTGGTTGAAGCGTCCGAATGCCACGTTGTCGGGTCAAAGGCCGATCGACCTCCTCAAGGACGAACTAGGCACGGCCGTGGTCCGCGAAATGCTCGAACGGATAGATCACGGAATCTTTGCCTGAGCCCACGACATGGAGCTTTGGCGGATATCGAACTACCCGGATCTTTCGGGAATTGGCGGCCTGAGGGCTAGCGGCCGGTGGCATTCGCAGGGCAGACGAATTGTCTATCTAGCGGATCATCCATCAAGCGCACTACTTGAGATGCTGGTCCATATGGATCGCGGCCTCATTCCGGCCAGCTACCAACTACTCCGTGTCAAGCCTCTGCCGGACATCGCGATTGAAGTGGTCGCCGACCTACCCGATGATTGGCGATCTCAGACGATGATCACCCGTGACATCGGTGATCGCTGGCTTAACGGTTCCTCGAGCGCGTTGTTGCAAGTGCCATCGGCGATCAGCCAAGGCCAGAACTTTCTCCTCAATCCTGCACATCGAGACGCGGCCAAGGTTAGCGTGGCCGAAATTATTCGGGCTCCGTTCGATTCCCGCCTTCTCGGGTAGCCGGTCGCTCCGAGCAACTCATCACGGACGCGGCCGGGCCGGGTTTCCGGTGACAATTTGGCCCGCGGCGACGTCCCGCGTGACTACGCTGCCGGCGCCGATTACGGCGTCGTCGCCGATCGAGACGCCGGGCAGGATGATGGCACCGCCTCCGATCCAGACGTCGCGGCCGATCCGCACCGGTCGGCCGAATTCGAGGCCGGTGCGCCGGGTCTCGGCATCGCGCGGATGGTCGGCGGCATAGATCTGCACGGCGGGCCCGATCTGGGTGCGGTCGCCGATAACGACCTCGACGATGTCGAGAATGACGCAGTTGAAATTGAGGAAGACCTCCTCGCCCACGTGGATGTTGTAGCCATAGTCGCAGAAGAACGGCGGACGGATCACGGCGCCCTTGCCGACATGGCCGAAATGTTCCGACAGCAGCGCGTGCCGTTCAGATGCCGGCGCGGCCAGGGCGGCGTTGTAGCGCGCGAGCCAGGCCTTGTTGGCGGCCGCATCAGCCTGCAATTCCGGATCGCCCGGACGATACAATTCGCCCGCCAGCATCTTCTGTTTTTCGGTCTTGCTCAATCGATCGCTCCGAGTTTCGGGAACGCCTCAGGGGCGGCGGCGAGTTGCGCCCTGGCGCGGGCGCTGTCGTCGTCCATCTGCCGGATCAACGCTTCAATGTTGTCGAATTTCAGCTCATCGCGGATAAAGCCGATGAAGGCGACGTCAAGCACATTGCCGTAGAGATCGCCCTTGAAGTCGAACAGGAACACTTCAAGCAATGGCGCGCCATTGTCGAAAGTCGGGCGGCGGCCGAAGCTGGCGACGCCGTCGATGCGCTCCGAACCGCGGCCGACGCGCACCGCATAGATGCCGTGCTTCAGGCCGCAATTCTTGTCGAGGCGGATGTTGGCGGTGGGATAGCCGAGATCGCGGCCGCGTTTCTCGCCATGGATCACCTCGCCGGTGACGAACCAGGGACCGCCCAGCATGGCGTTGGCATCCGCGATCTGGCCTTCCGCGAGCGCCATGCGGATGGCGCTGGAGGAAACCGGCCGCTCCTCGATATCGACATGCGCCTGGACATCGATCTCGATGCCGAGCCGCGGCGCCTCGGCAACCAGGAGACTCGGTGAGCCGACGCGGCCCTTGCCGAAATGGAAGTCGTAGCCGACCGCGATCCCGCTGATGCCGAGCCGTTCGATCAGGTCATGGTGGATGAAATCCTGCGCGCTGGTGCCGGCGCGGCCCTTGTCGAAGGTCATCACCACGGCGCCGGCAAGCCCGGTGCCTGCGAGCAGGCGCAGCTTGTTGGTCTCATTGGTCAGGCGGAACTGCGGCGTGTTCGGGCTGAAAAAGCTGCGCGGATGCGGCTCGAAGGTCAGCGCCAGCGCAGGTTTCCCATGCGCCTCGCCCATTCGCAGGGCGGCCTCGATCACGGCGCGGTGGCCGAGATGGACGCCGTCAAAATTGCCCATCGCCACCACGGCCCCCCTCGGGATCGCGCTCTGCGGGGTATTGTCGCGAATAACGGTAAAACCGGTCGTCATTTTTTCTTGCGTTCTTCAGGAATTCTTAAGGTCGATTGATGCCGACGGACGGTGGCTTGTTGGCCCCACAGAAGTCAAGCGGGCGAAATCGCGTCAAAACGGATGCAATCCGTCCCCGGCCGGTTAACGCGCTGTTTAACGCCTGATGCTACTGCTTGAGGTGAGGAATGCGGGCCGCGCAGGCCTGTCGGTTTTTCTTGCAAGCGTCAGTCGCGTGTTTTGGGGGAGAGAAGATGGCGGTTGATTTATCCATGTCGGTCCTGGTGGTTGATGACTACAGCACCATGATCCGCATCATCCGGAATCTTCTGAAACAGCTCGGTTTCGAGAACATCGACGACGCGTCCGATGGTTCCGCGGCGCTGAACAAGATGCGCGCCAAGAAATATGGTCTCGTGATCTCCGACTGGAATATGGAGCCGATGACCGGCTACGATCTGCTCAAGGAAGTCCGCGCCGATCCCAACCTCGCCACCACGCCCTTCATCATGATCACGGCGGAATCCAAGACCGAGAACGTGATCGCGGCCAAGAAGGCCGGCGTGAACAATTACATCGTCAAGCCGTTCAACGCGGCGACGCTGAAGACCAAGATCGAGGCGGTCTTCCCGGACATGGCAACGGCGTAAGTCCAAGCTCCGCTTTATCAGTTTCGTCATGCCCGGGCTTGTCCCGGGCATCCACGTTCTTGGGCCGCGTGCGCGGAGACGCGTGGATGGCCGGGACAAGCCCGGCCACGACGGCGGAGAGAGGGCGCGCCCTCTCAACTCACTACCACCTCAACTCCCGGATCAGCGCCTTCGGCGGGTGGCCGAACAGCTCCGTCACCGAGGCCGGATCGAGCTGGTCGACGCCTTCGAACTCTTCGGAATGGATGCCGCGGGTCACGAACAGGCAGTCGATGCCAAAGCCCTTGGCGCCCGCAATGTCGGTGCGCACGGAATCCCCGATCGCCAGCACGCGATTGAGTTCGACCGGATGGCCAGCCCGTTCGGCCGCCAGTTGCATCGCGCGCTCGTAGATCGGCTGGTGCGGCTTGCCGTAGAAGATCGCTTCGCCGCCAAGCTCGCGATAGAGCTCGGCGATCGCGCCGGCGCAATAAATCAGCCGGTCGCCGCGCTCGACCACGATATCGGGATTGGCGCAAATCAGTGAAAGCTTGCGTTCGCGCGCCTTCAGGAGCATCGCGCGATAGTCTTCCGGAGTCTCGGTCTCGTCATCGAACAGGCCGGTGCAGATGATGTAATCGGCCTGTTCCAGCGGCGTCAGCGGCGCATCGAGGCCGCGGTGGATCGAGGAGTCGCGCTCCGGGCCGACCCAGTGGATCTTCTTGCCGGGATGCTCGGCGACGAAATGCCGGGTCAGGTCCCCGGACGAGACGATCGCATCATAGGTCTCGTCGGCCACGCCCAATTTGCGCAATTGGCGCTGCACCGAGTCGGCCGGCCGCGGCGCGTTGGTGATCAGGATGACGGTGCCGCCCCGCTGGCGGAACGTGTGCAGCGCCTCGCAGGCCTCGGGAAACGACTCGAGCCCGTTATGCACCACGCCCCAGACGTCGGAGAGCACCACGTCGACGTCGCCAACGACATCGCGCAGCCGCTCGACAAAGTGAAGTGAGGTCATGATCGCGCGTTGCCTAGAGTGAAGTGATTGTTGCGTCGAGTGCCGTGGCCGCGGGCTCCCACCTCTCCCCAGCGGGGAGAGGTCGATTTGCTCCTGGCGATGCGAAGCATCGTCCAGCGCAAATCGGGTGAGGGGGTACAGGTCCCACGAGAGAGCGTAACCCCTCACCCGCGCCTTCGGCGCGACCTCTCCCTGTGGGAGAGGTCGGCACCTCCGAGGCGGCAACACGTTGCTCTAACCGCATCATACCCTAACCCGGGCCCACGACGCGGCGCGCCAGCGCGGCATTGCCGGTAACCCGCTGTGGCGGGTCGATGGTCGGGCTATTCTGGGGGAGGGGAGTGTTGGCGCCATTGGCTTCCTGCGGCTTGGGCGGCGAGGCCCCGGCGGTAGCAGATGCGCCTTCGGGCCGCAACGGCCGCGGCGGCGCGAACAGGAACCCCTGGCCGAACCGTACGTCGTAGTCGAGCAGGTCGACGACGGCGCGCTCGCCTTCGATCTTCTCCGCGATCAGATCGATGCCGTAGCGGCCGAGCAGGTCGGACAGATCTGAGGGGTGAATATCCGAGGTCGAGCTCTGCCTGGGATCGAGCAACAATGCCGCCGGCACCTTGATGAAGCGCACGCCGCGGTCGGCGAGCTCGCGCGGCTCGAAACGGAGGTCGCCGACGTTGTCGATCGAGAAGCGATAGCCGCGCTGCGACAGCGCGGCGAGATGCTCGCTCTCGGTCGGGCCGAGATTGCGGAAAGTCGACTGCTTGAATTCGAGCACGAAGGATGGGGCCAGCGCCCGATTGGCTTCGAGGAAATCCAGGCACTGGGTGAAATTGACGGCGTTGCCGAGCGTCGCTGCGGAGACGTTGCAGAATATGCCGACATCCTTGTTGCGGACCATCAGCCGGCGCAGCACTTGGACACAGCGCAACATCACCATGTGGTCGATGCGCCCGATCAGGCCGCCGGCTTCCGCTGCGCCGATGAACTCGTCGGCGGCGACGATCTGGTCGCGCTCGTCGCGCAGCCGCGTGACCGCTTCATAGTAGCGCACCTTGCGCTGCGGCAGCGTCACCATCGGCTGCAGGTAGAGGTCGAGCCGGTTGGCCTCGATCGCATTCCTGATGGTGGTGAGCAACTGACCCTGGCTGCGCGAGGCCTCGATGGCCTCGGCCGGAGTGGATACCGCCGGTGCCGGCGCCGCTGAGAAAACCTGTGGGGCCGTCGTCAGAGCTGCGGCCCTCCACACGGTGCCAGCTACCGGAGCTGGAGCGGTAGCGCGTGGCTCCGGTTCCAGCTCTGCTGCGGGCCCACTCGAAGGCGCGCCCGCAGCGGTTGCCAGCATGTCTTCATGGCTGGCGACGGAGGCCGCAAGCTGCTTCACCAGATTGCCGAGCTCGTTGATTTCGCCGACCACCGCCTGCAGGCGGTCGGCGCTGGCGGAATTGGCCGACACCACGCGGCCCTCGACGGCGGCGAGCCGGCGGCCGAATTCGGCAACCTGGCGGGCGAGATCGGCGGTGCCGCGGGAGAGGTCCGCGATCTGGCCGCCGACATCGGAGCGGTCGCGCAGCCGCAGCGACACGGCATTGTAGAGGATCATGAAGGTCAACGCGGTCAGCGCCACGATGGCCGATTCGGTTCCGCTGATGCCAGCGACCGAATAGAGCACAAGGCCAAGCGAGGCCGCGACCAGAACCATGCAGATGGCGATGAAGATCGTCGAAATGCGAATCATGTCCGCGCGTTACGCCCTCAAGTTTGGCTGTCCACCTCGGCTGTCCCACCCGGGAAAACACGGGCCTCTTAGGCGCGGTCTTGTCTGCGTTCCCCCAAGCGGGACTACTGTACCATCAAGTTTGATTCGGCAGGCTAGCGTTCTTCGGGAGGCTTACGAAACCGCCGGTCCAACCGTGTCGGCGACCTCGGCCTTGCGGGTGCCAAGCGGCTTCGGGCGGCCTATGGTTGTGTCCACCGCGGTCTGGTGCTCGATCTCCGCATTCAGCTCCGCACCCAGCAACATGATGCTGGTCGACATCCACATCCACATCATCAGCCCGATGGCCGCGCCAAGCGATCCATAGGTAGCCGTGTAGTTTCCGAAATTCGATAGATACCAGGACAGCGCCGCTGAGCCGGCGATCCAGAGCAGCGCGGAAGCCAGCGTCCCGATGCTGAGCCATTCCCAACGCGGCGCGCGGCGACTCGGTCCATACCGGTAGAGCACCGCGAGCCCGGCCGCCAGGATCAGGAACAGCAGCGGCCATCGCCCAAGGCTGACGAGAAGCTGGCTTTCGGGCTTCAGCCCAAGACGATCGAGCAGCAGGGGAAGCACGACCACCGCGCTCACCATCACCAGGAGGGCTGCGATCGCGCTGAGGGTGAGGGCGAGCGAGATCAGGTTCAATCGAATGAAGCCGCGTGTCTCGCGCTCGTCATAGGCGACATTGAGCGCATCGATCACGGCCTTCATTCCGGCATTGGCGCTCCAGACCGCGAGCGCCAGCCCGAACAGGAAGGTCGCGCCCAATTCTCCGGTGCCCTTCGCGAGCACCCGGCCGATCTGATCCTGCACGATCTGGAACGAGCCTTCCGGCAGCATCAGCGCCAATGTCTGAAGATTCCTGGTGATGGTCGAAGGATCGGCATAGAGCCCGTAAAACGAGACCAGCGCGGTGATGGTCGGGAACACCGCCAAGAGGCCGTAGAACACGACGCCTGCGGCGGTGGCGAGCAGGCGGTCGTCATTGATGCGCTGATAGCAGCGCCACAGGATGTCCCTCCAGCCCGCGAGCGGGATCTGGAGCGGGCTCTCCGCCCGGCGTCCCCTGCCGGGTTCGGCCAGTTCGCGGGCGAAACGGCCCGGCGCTCTCGCCGGGTCTATAGCGTTGTGGGCGGGCGCGGGCTTCGGATCGGGCTGAAGAAAGCGATGGACGAGAAGGAGCAGGATCGTCGTCGCCGCGATCAAGAGCCAATTCTCGCCCTGTCCGGGGCGCGCGTCGGACATCGGATTCCTCCAGCGAGGAGTTGTCCCTGGTTCGGATGAACGTGAGCCGGATTTGAATGTTCCGGAACGACGACCCTCTCCGTCATTCCGGGGCGCGCCTCTTGGCGCGAGCCCGGAATCCATCGAGCCGCAACCGCATGTGGAGAAATGGATTCCGGGCTCATCGCTTTGCGATGCCCCGGAATGACTGAGGGACATTTGAATCAGAACTCGCCTGCTTCATTGCGAGCAAAGCGCATTCCAACCTATCGCCTCACCCTCTCAGGATGAGGGTCCAGCAAAATCGAACGCTACGCCACCGCGCGGATGATCTTGCCGACCTTGTCGACGATCTCGCCGATCTGATCCTCGCTGACGATCAAGGGCGGCGTCAGGCACAGCGAGTCGCCGGCGATCCGCAGCATCAGGTCGTTGTCGTGGAAGGCGCTGTTGAGTGCGGCGAAGCCGCGCTTGCCAGGGCCATCCGCGATCGGGGCGAGATCGATGCCGGCGGTGAGGCCGACGGTGCGGATATCGACCACGTTCGGCTGCTCGCGCAGCGACATCACGGCGTCGGCGAATTTCGGCTCGAGCTTGCTTGCGCGTTCGAACAGCTTCTCCTCGCGATAGATGTCGAGCGTCGCAAGGCCGGCGGCACAGGCCAGCGGATGGGCCGAATAGGTGTAGCCATGGGTCAGCTCGACCACATGCTCAGGGCCATTCATGAAGGCGTCGTGGATGGCGCCGCGCACGATCACGCCGCCCATTGGAGCCGCGCCATTGGTGATGCCCTTGGCGAAGGTGATCATGTCGGGCGTCACGCCATAGCGCTCCGCAGCGAAGGCAAAGCCGAGCCGGCCATAGCCGGTGATGACCTCGTCGAAGATCAGGAGAATGCCATGCCTCTCGGTGATCTCGCGCAGCCGCTTCAGATAACCCTTCGGCGCCGGCAGCACGCCGGTCGAGCCAGCCATCGGCTCGACGATCACGGCGGCAATCGTGTTGGCGCCGTGCAGGTTGACGAGGCGCTCCAGCTCATCGGCGAAATGCACGCCATAGTCCGGCTCGCCCTTGGTGAAGGCCTGCTTCCCGCGGTCATAGGTCGCCGGCAGATGATCGACGCCGGTGAGCAGCGAGCCGAACAGCTTGCGGTTGCCGACGATGCCGCCGACGGAGGTGCCGCCGAAGCCGACGCCGTGATAGCCGCGTTCGCGGCCGATCAGGCGGATGCGGCTGCCCTGGCCGCTGATCTGGTGATAGGCCAGCGCGATCTTCAGCGCGGTGTCGGCCGCTTCCGAGCCCGAATTGCAGAAGAACACGTTGTCGAGTCCTTCGGGCGCCAGGTCGGCGATGCGGCTGGCGAGCTCGAAGGCTTGCGGGATGCCGAACTGGAACGGTGGCGCGTAGTCCATCGCCGCGGCCTGCTTGGCGATTGCTTCGGCAATCTGGGTGCGGCCATGGCCTGCGTTGCAGCACCACATGCCGGCGGCTGCGTCGATGATCTGGCGGCCGTCGACGGTGAAATAGTGCATGTCCTTGGAGCCGGCGAGCAGCCGCGGCTGCTTCTTGAAGGCGCGGTTGGCGGTGAACGGCATCCAATGCGCGGCGAGATCGTTGGGAACGTTGACGGCGGCGGGGCGGGGGCTCTTGTCCAGCATGGGGGCCTCGTTGATCGCGTGAGCTGATTTGCCTTGAAAGTATCAGCTTCGCTGGGCGAGGTGAACGGCGCGAGCTGCGATATTTCCGCCGCGTTGCACTGCGTCACGCGGCGTCATCGCGCGAAGCGGACACTCGTTGCGAAGAAAAGCGTCAAACCGACGAGAGATCGGATGCGCTGATCCAGAACACTTCGCCTTCGGAATCCTCGGTATCGAGCCAGAGCAGCGGCAAGTGCGGATAGGCGGCTTCCAGGACCTCGCGCCCGCGGCCGATCTCGCAGAGCAGCCCACCTTCCGGAGTCAGATGCTGCGGCGCCTCGTCGAGGATGCGCCTGACGATGTCGAGCCCGTCGGCGCCGCCGTCGAAGGCGAGTTTCGGCTCGGCGCGGCATTCGCGCGGCAGCGAGGCCATGCCGAGCGCATCGACATAGGGCGGATTGGAGATGATGAGGTCGTAACGCCTGCCCACGAGCGGTTTGAACAGGTCGCCCTGGTGCAGCGTCAGCCGATCCTCGAGTCCATAATCCCGGACGTTGCGCGCGGCGACCGCCAGCGCGTCCTTGGAGATATCGACGGCGTCGATATCGGCATTCGGGAAGCTTTGGCTGGCGAGGATCGCAAGGCATCCGGAGCCGGTGCAGAGGTCGAGCACGGTCACGACGGACAAGGGATCGTCGATCAGCGAGCCGCCTTCCTCATCGCCGGCGAAATGCGAATCCAGCAGCTCGCCGATGAAGGAGCGCGGCACGATGGTGCGCTCGTCGACATAGAAGGGCAGGCCGCGCATGTAGATCTTGTTGACGAGATAGGCGGCCGGCTTCCGCGTCGCGATGCGGCGCTCGATCAGATCGAGGATCCGCTTGCCCTCATGCGCGGTGACGCGTGCGCCGGCGAACTGGTCGAACTGATCGGGATGCAGGTGCAGGGTTTCGCAGACCAGGAAAGCGGCCTCGGCCACCGGATCGGTGGTGCCGTGCGCGAACACGAGCTTTGACTCGGTGAAGCGGCTCACCGCATAGCGGACGAAATCGAGCAGCGTCTTGAGCTCGCCCGCGGCAACCTTGGGGGACTTCGCTGCAGATCGGCTACCCTTGGCAGCCGGCGTGGTACGTTTGGCCATCAGGACTTGGTCCAGCGCGCGGCTGCCGCGTCATCATGGTCGCGCGCCTCGATCCAGCTCGATCCCCGCGCGCTTTCCTCGCGCTTCCAGAACGGCGCGCTAGTCTTGAGGTAGTCCATCAGGAATTCGGCGGCCTGGAACGCGGCCTGCCGGTGCTGCGACGCCGTTACCACCAGCACGATGTTCTCGCCCGGCGTGATGCGACCGACGCGGTGAATGACAGTAAGACCGGACAGCGGCCAGCGCGACATGGCTTCTTCCGCGTGACGCCTGATCTCGGCTTCCGCCATGCCGGGATAGTGCTCCAGCGTCAGCGCCGCGATCGGCTCGCCGTTCTCGCTGCCGCGGCAGATGCCACTGAAGCTGACAACGGCGCCGATATCGGTGCGGCCCTTGCCGAGCGCGGCAATCTCCTGCGCGATGTCGAAATCGGCGTCCTGGATGCGGATGGTCGCAATCGCGGTCATGTTGTGGCTCAGCCGCCTGTCATCGGCGGAAAGAACGCGATCTCGCGCGCGCCCGATATCGCGGCGTCCTGCTGGACGTGGGCGTGGTCGATCGCGGCGCGGATCACCTTCGGCTTCTCGAAGGCATAGGCGGAGGCTTCGTCGCGCCCGGCAAGCCAATCGATCAGCTCGCCAATGGTGCGGATATCGGCCGGCGGCTCGATGGTCTCCTCGGCCCTGCCGATGCGCTCGCGGACCCAGGCGAAATATTTCACCTTCATCCTTCATCCTCCTTGATGAGATGATGGATGCCGGCGCGGAAATAATCGTAGCCGGTGTAGATCGTGACGATCGCGGAGATCCACAGCAGCGCCAGCCCGATCAGCGTCACTACCGGGACCATCTGATCGCCGGCCTCGCCCGCCAGCAGGAAGCCGATCGCGACGAGCTGCACCGTGGTCTTCCATTTGGCGAGCTTGGTCACGGGAACGCTGACGCGCAGGCCGGCGAGGTATTCGCGCAGGCCCGACACCAGGATCTCGCGGCAGAGGATCACGATCGCCGCCCACAGCGTCCAGCCGTGGATGATGCCGTCCGCGGCCAGCATCAGCAGGCAGGAGGCAACCAGGAGCTTGTCGGCGATCGGGTCCAGCATCCGGCCGAACGCCGACTGCTGGTTCCAGATCCGGGCATAATAGCCGTCGAGGTAATCGGTGATCCCGGCGGCAATAAAGATCGCGACCGCCACCCAGCGCAGCCAGAGCGGGCCGTCCATGATCGCCTGCACATAGATGCAGCCGACCACCACCGGGATGGCGGCGATGCGGGCGTAGGTCAGGATATTCGGGAGGGACAGGGTCTTGGGCTGCCCCCTTGTGGTCGCCATGTTCATCCGTCTTACCAATACCGCTGAAGCGTCGAGGTCAACCGTGGGCGCATAAGATGGTCCGCTGCAGGCGACGCCTTGATGACTCCATCTCTCTAGCCCCCCGGCTGGGAGTGGAAAAACTCGAAGATCTTCCGCGCACTCTCGGCGCTGACACCGGGAACCTTGCCAAGGTCGGCGATCGAGGCGCGCTCGATCTCCTTCAGCGTTCCGAAATGATGCAGCAGCGCACGCTTGCGCGAGGGACCGATACCGGGAATTTCCTGTAAGCCGGCCTCACGGATGTCCTTCTTGCGCAGCTTGCGGTGCGAGCCGATCACGAACCGGTGCGCCTCGTCGCGCAGCCGCTGGATGAAATACAGCACGGGATCGCGCGGCTCCAGCTTGATGGCCTCGCGATCGGGCATGAACAGCGTTTCGCGGCCGGCGTCGCGGTCCGGCCCCTTGGCCACCGCCATCAGCGATACCTGGGTCAGCCCGAGCTGGTCGAAAATCTCCTTCACCGCGTTCAACTGCCCACGGCCGCCGTCGATGATGACGAGGTCCGGCCATTGCGGGAAGGAATCGTCGTCAGCCTTGACCTTGGCCTCCTCGCCCTCGGCGGGCTTCAGCAGCCGCTTGAAGCGCCGTTCCAGCACCTCGCGCATCATCGCGTAGTCGTCGCCAGGCGTAAGCCCTTCCGACTTGATGTTGAACTTGCGGTACTGGTTCTTCATGAACCCGTCGGGACCCGCCACGATCATGGCGCCGACCGCGTTGGTGCCCTGGATGTGGCTGTTGTCGTAGACCTCGATGCGCTTCGGCGCCTGGGGCAGGCCGAGCGTCGTGGCCATGCCTTCGAGCAGCCGGCCTTGGGTCGCGGTGTCCGCGAGCTTGCGGCCGAGCGCCTCGCGGGCATTGGTCAGCGCATGGGTGACCAGCTCTTTCTTCTCGCCGCGCTTGGGAACTGAAACCTCCACCTTGCGACCCGCCTTGACCGACAGCGCGTCGGCGAGCAGCTCGGCGTCCTCGACCTCGTGCGAGAGCAAAATGAGCTTCGGCGGCGGCTTGTCGTCGTAGAACTGCGCGAGGAAGGAGGAGAGCACCTCCTCCGGCGTGAACGATTTTTCCGCGCGCGGGAAATAGGCGCGGTTGCCCCAATTCTGGCCGGTGCGGAAGAAGAATACCTCGACGCAGGAATAGCCGCCCTCCTGATGGATGGCGAACACGTCGGCTTCCTCCACCGTGCGCGGGTTGATGCCCTGCTGCGACTGGATCGCCGACAGCGCGGCGAGGCGATCGCGGTAGAGCGCGGCGGTCTCGAATTCGAGCTCGGCGGAAGCCTTCTCCATTTCGCCGGCAAGCTCCTGCTTCACCGCATGGCTGCGGCCCGACAGAAACTCGGTCGCCTCGCGCACCAATTCGCCATAGCCAGGGAAATCGATCTCGCCGGTGCAGGGACCGGAGCAGCGGCGGATCTGGTAGAGCAGGCAGGGGCGGGTGCGGCTCTCGAAGAAGCCGTCGGTGCAGGAGCGGATCAGGAACGCGCGCTGCAGCGCCGTGATGGTGCGGTTGACGGCGCCGGCGGAGGCGAACGGGCCGAAATACCGCCCGGGCCGCGTCTGCGCGCCGCGATGCTTGAGGATCTGCGGCGCCCAATGGTCGCCCGTGATCAGGATGTAGGGAAACGATTTGTCGTCGCGTAGCTGCACGTTGAAGCGCGGCCGGAGCTGCTTGATGAGGTTGGCCTCGAGCAGCAGCGCCTCGGTCTCGGTGGTGGTCGAGACGATCTCGACATTCACCGTCGCCGCGATCATGCGCAGGATGCGCGCCGGCAGCGGCGCGTTGGGCCGGGCATAGGACGAAAGCCGTTTGCGGACGTTCTTCGCTTTGCCGACATACAGCACGTCGTTGGCCGCGTTGAGCATGCGGTAGACGCCCGGCGAGGTCGGGGCGAGCCGCACCGCATTCTCGATCGCGGCATGGCCGACCGCGAGCGTACCTTCGGCGACGGCCTCCGCCGGTTCCTCGGGAACCTCGGGCAGCCGCGCGTCCTCGTCCTCCTCCGCGGCCGACGTCGCCGGATCGACGTCGCCGGTGACGAGCGCGAGGTCCTGCGGCGGCAAGTCTGGGTTTCCGCCGTGGCGCGCTCCTTTGGGCACGGACGCCTTCGGATGGTCGGTAGAATCGTGATCCATGGGCCTAAACTAGGCGCTGCCGGCCGCCATCGCCAGCATCGGGCTCCGAGTGGAAAGCCTTGCGCCGGTAACGCTTCATTAAGATTGATGAGGGGGCGGTAACCGCCCTTAACAAGGCTTTAACTTAAAACTTTCGATAAATCTTCCCGAAAAAACAGTGAATTCCGTAACCACGCCGGCCTTCGCAACCGGCAGGTCGCGGCTGTTGCGTTCTGGAGTGGTTGCGATGAAGCGGTTTGTCGTCTTGCGCCTGCTGGCGCTGTTGGTCGGGGGATGGACGACGTCGTCAGCAGCGGCCGATTATCGCGGGCCCTATACCGTCAACCAGCCGCTCAACGCCATGAGCTGGGCAGGGCCCTATCTCGGCGGCAATTTCGGCTATGCCTGGGGCGGCGTAAACAACAACCCGACCAAGCCGTCGGGTTTCGCGGGCGGCGCGCAGATCGGCTACAACTGGACCAACGGCCCGTGGGTGTTCGGCGCCGAAGGCGACATCCAGGCCACCGGCGCGGAAGAAACCTTTGCGCCGTGGAAGTTCTCGAATCCCTGGTTCGGCACCATCCGCGGCCGCGGCGGCTACGCATTCCAGAACGTGCTCTTCTACGCCACCGCCGGCCTAGCGTTCGGCGAATTGCGGGCCGAAACTTTCGGCCTGTCGGAGTCCAAGACCAATGTCGGCTGGACCGCCGGCCTTGGCGCCGAGATGGCCTTTGCACCGAACTGGAGCGCCAAGCTCGAATATCTCTATGTCGATCTCGCCAGCAGCAACTTCATCATCACCGGCGCGTCGAACGGCTACCATTTCGGCGTCATCCGTGCCGGCGTGAACTATCACTTCTAGAGTTTTCGGTTCTGATTGAATCAGAACCGAAGCTCTAGATTCTAGTTTTGACGCGTTTTCTTCACGCGAACCGGTGTCCACTTCGCTCGAAAACGCTCTAACCAATCACTTCGAAGAATAAGAAAACGATCGACGACAACCTTCCGGCCGTCGCAGGCGGCCGGAATTTTTTTATGCCGAACTGACGCGCGAGATCGCGCACATGCCTGTGCGAGCGGGGCGCCGCCCGGCAAATCGTTACCCGAGACTTCAGTCCGCTTCAGCGTGAGCGCAAGGGCTCACGATGAAATCACCAGATTGACCGCCTTGGGGCCTTTGCCCTTCTTGTCTGGTTCGACGTCGAACGTAATACGCTGTCCTTCGGTCAAATCCTTTAGTCCTGCGCGTTCGACTGCGGTGATGTGAACGAACACATCGCGGCCGCCGTCGTCAGGCTTGATGAAGCCGTAGCCGCGCTCTCCATTGAAGAATTTGACTGTCCCAGTCATGGCCATCGGGAAACTCCTCCCCCGCATTGCACCGCCGCTACGCGCAACTCACGTAGCGGGTGACCGGACATTCGCTGCCGGAAGCTTGGCCACCTCAGCGGACCTGTGTCACGCCACCGACCCGCCTGGATTTTTCTTCGGCCTCGTCACTCCGCCGCAACCATTCGCGGAAGCGGAACGTAAAGCCAGTCCTAACGTGACAAGCATAATACGGTTCCGGGCAAGTTGCCTATGGTCGAGTGGGAGTTTTCAGCAACGGCGTTGGTTAAGGTTTGGGCGTCTCCAGCCTGAATCGGCCCGCGCCGCCTTGGCCCAAGGGCTTTTCCAGCTCGGGCAGGATCATTCTGAGTTCACCGGCAAGCGTCCAGGGCGGATTGACGATCAAGAGCCCGGTCGAGACCAGGCCGCTCTCAGCTTCGCGAGGCGCGACGCTGAATTCGAGTCGCAGGCACTTGCCGGCCGGCTTGCTGTTGCCTGTCTCGAAAGCGACATGCCGTGCGAGATCGTCGGTCACGCGACGGCTTTTGACCGGATACCACAGCAGATAGCTGCCGGTCGGCCATTTGGCGAACGCCTCCGAAAAGCCTTGCGCCAGCCGCTCGAACTCGTCCTTGGCTTCAAAGGGCGGGTCGATCAGGACCAGGCCGCGCCTTTCTTTCGGCGGGACGAAGGCCGGCAGCGCGGTCCAGCCATCGAGGTCGACCACCCGCGCCTGGGCGTCGCGGCGCAGCGCGTCGATCAGGCGTTTGCGCGCCTCCGGCTCGAGCTCGCAAGCGGTGAGGCGATCCTGGGGCCGGAGCAGCGCCCGTGCGATCAAGGGCGAGCCCGGATAGGCCTTCAGTTCGCCCGGCGGGCTGAAGGCTCTCACAATGTCGAGATAAGGCAGTACCAGCGGCAGCGCTTCGTTCGAGAATCGCGCCTGCATCACGCGCGCGATTCCGGTCAGCCATTCGCCGCCGCGCCGTGCCTCGTCGGAGGTGAGATCATAGAGGCCGGCGCCGGCATGGGTGTCGATGAGGCGGAGCGCCGCCGGCTTTTCCTGCAGATAGAGCAGGATTCGCACCAGCACGATGTGCTTGATGACGTCGGCAAAGCCGCCGGCGTGAAAGGCGTGACGGTAGTTCATGAGATATCTGCTGGTCTGTACACCGCACTTCTACTCGTCATGGCCGGGCTTGTCCCGGCCATCCACGCGGTCGCCGCTGTCAAGAGGGGCCTCGATGCCCGGGCAAGCCCGGGCATGACGATGGAGAGACTGTCTAACCGCCCCGGATCGGCGGCATCACCACCTGGTCTCGGCGGCAGGCGCGGCGATCGGTTTCCTCGCAGGCACGGAACTGCATGTCCTTGCTCATGCAGATCCTGACCTCGCTGAGTCGCTTGCTGTCGCAGGTCACCGAGATTGCCGAGCTGCTGAGGCCCGGATTGGCCTTGATGAAGGCTTCCTCGATTTCGCCGGGTGCGACCGTCTTTGGCTCCGACAATTGCAGGAATTCGTCAGGGATCTTCACCGCGGCGCGGGCCTTGCGGATGCTCTCGAAATAGGCGCGTGCGGGGAGGCCCGAGCAGGTGCCGTGCTTGTCCCATTCGTTGTAGATCAGCCCGGGCGCCGGCATCAGGTCGAGCATCGAGCTCATGACATTGCGGGCAAGGCGTGGCGCCGGCCGCTGGCAATATTCCGGAAAGCCGCGCTCATATTGCGGCCAGAGCCCATGCACCACGAAGGAGTAGGGGCGTCCGCCGCATTGGACCTGCGCCCGCCGGCCATCGCCGCGCTCGGAGGCGGCTTCGCAGAACGACGGCGACCAGGACAGCGCAAGCACGTAGAAATCGAACTCGCCCGGCGCGTTTTGTCGGCGGTCCTGGGCGCTGACCGGGCCAATCGCGGCAAAAAAGGCAAGGACGGAAATCAGCAGGCGGGAAACCAAGGCCAATCGAAACATCAAGCACCCCTCACACTCGACCGCGGGCGAGCCTAGCAGGGAGATGGAACATTTCAAGAACAAATTGTGATGTGACGCATTGCTTGATTAACAAGCGTCGTCACACCAGCCCTAAGGATCAAGGCCGGGCCGACTTGCAGGCGGGATTATAGGCCCAGTTGCGGTCCAGTCCGACCACGCACCATTCGACGCCCTGGCCGATGCTGGCAAATCCGCCATCCTCGATGATTGAGAAATGCACGGTGCGCACCTTGCCGTCGCTCAACACCGCGTCGCCCGAGCAGTAGCGGCGCGGGATGTTGTCGGACTGCCAGGGACGGAAGGCAGTCTCGTGGATGCGCGAATAGCCGGTGATCACCAGCGGGGAATTCCAGAACTGGCTCTCTTTTTCCTGGAACTGAGAGGCGATGGTCTGCAGCGCTGCCTCGCAGGGGGCCACCCGTCCTTCGTACTTCGGTCCGGACAGCCAGAAATTCAGCTCGAGCGGATTGGCGGCGTGGGCAGTCTGGGCGGACGCCAACAGGCCAACCAGCAGGCCGAATGCGGCGCAGAGGCCAGTTTTGGTCGAGGAACGAACAGAGTTGCGCATGAGAATCCGCCGGACAATCCAATGCGCCGGACGGTGCCGCGAAGGCCGGGCGAGGTCAAGTGCAACGCGGCAACACTGGCGGAGAACTCCGCAAATCTCCGGCCCACGATTCTTTTCACGGTCGCCCGCGCACTTTATGGTGCCGCCCAAAGATTTGAGGAGAGTCTGCAGATGCGAAAAATTCTGGCCGCTGGCATGGTTGCCGCAAGCGCAATGCTGGCCGTTGCACCGGCCAAGGCCGACTGGGTGCCCCCGTTCAAGGGCAATGATACCGGCGGCATCATTGCTTATTCGCTGGCCCAGCAGGCGGACGCCCGCCAGCTCGCGGTCGATCACTGCGCTTCCTACGGCAAGGTGGTGAAATTCCTCGCGGTGCAGCCCTATGAGGGTGGGTACGTCTCCTTCTCCTGCCGCTGGGTGCCTTGGGGCGCCGCCGAGCGGCCGCTGCGCACGCTTTATTGATCGGCACCGGTACCGGCATCGCCGCATGACGCGATATTTCGTTCTGCTCGGATCGGCCATCGGCCTGGCTGCGCTGCTGCCCGGGGCGGCCGGCGCCGTCGATCTGCCGGTCCGCAAGGCGGGCCTGTGGGAGATGAAGATCGCGCGCACGGGCTCGACCACGCCCGAAATGACGATGCAGCATTGCACCGACGAGACCACCGACAAGGACATGAGCACGGCGGTCTCGCCGATGGCGAAGGATATCTGCTCCAAGCAGGATATCCAGAAGACCGCGACCGGCTATGTCAGCGATTCCGTGTGCGGCGTCGCCGGCGTCACGGTGACCTCGCATGCCGAGATCACCGGCGACTTCAACTCCGCCTACACGGTCAAGACGACCTCGCACGCCGATCGCGGCTCGACCGGTGCGGCGCACGATACCACCGGCACGATCGAAGCTAAATGGCTCGGCCCCTGCAAGGCGGACCAGAAGCCCGGTGACATCATCATGGCCGGCGGCATGAAGATGAACATCAAGGACATGGAAAAGCTGAAGGGCATGATCCCCAAGCTGCCGAAGTAAGTTCTTTTCGTAGCCGCATGCGCTTCAAGCGTCCGCACTAGCTCAGCCTTGTGATGCCAATTGTTGCGCCCTCTCCCCTTGTGGGAGAGGGCTGCTTAGCTACTTGCAGCGGGCTCGCTTGGGTGAGGGGTTCTCTCCACGAACACCACCGCCCGTGGAAAGAATCCCTCATCCGGCGCTCCGCGCCACCTTCTCCCACAAGGGGAGAAGGGAAGAATTGTTACACCGGCACTCTCACCGTCGCACGCAGGCCGCCCATCGGGCTGTCGCCGAGCATGATGTCGCCGCCATGCGAGCGGGCGATGTCGCGGGCGATGGCCAGTCCGAGGCCGGTGCCGCCCTCGTCCTGATTGCGGGCGTCGTCGAGCCGCAGGAATGGCTTGAACACCTCCTCGCGCATATCAGCCGGAATGCCCGGGCCATCGTCATCGACGGTGACCGTAAGATAGCGGTGGTCGCGGTGGCCGGTGATCGAGATCGTGTTGGCGTGCCGCGCCGCATTGGAGACGAGATTGCCGAGGCAGCGCTTGAACGAGGCCGGCTTCACCGTCACGACAGGCAATCCGTGGAAGGCGACGGTCGCAGTATGGCCGTGGCGTTCGGCATCGTTGCGCAATTCCTCCAGCGCCATCGTCATGTCGGTCGGCTGTGCGACCTCGCCGGAGTCGCCGCGGGCGAAGGCGAGATAGTCCTCGAGCATCATCGACATCTCGTCGACGTCCTTGCGCATGGCGTCGATCTCGGGGCCTTCGCCGAGCAGCGCGAGCTCCAGCTTGAAGCGGGTCAGGATGGTGCGCAGATCGTGCGAGACGCCGGCGAGCATCGCGGTGCGCTGCTCGATCGTGCGCTCGATGCGCGCCTTCATCTCCAGGAAGGCGTGCGCCGCACGCCGCACCTCGCGCGCGCCGCGCGGCCGGAAATTCGGTGCCTCCCGGCCCTTGCCGAAGCTTTCGGCGGCGTCCGCCAAACGCAGGATCGGCTTGATCTGGTTGCGCAGGAACAGCACCGCGACGATCAAAAGGATCGTGGAGGTGCCGAGCATCCAGAAGATGAAGATTTCCGAATTCGATGCATAGGCGGCGCTGCGCAGCGCGAAGATGCGCATGATCGCGTCGTCGAGTTGCACGCGGATCTCGACCAGGTTGGACCTGCCGACGGTGTCGATCCAGAACGGACGGCCGATCTGGCGGCCGAGCTGCACCGACAGCGACTGGTCGAGCAGCGAAAAGAACGGCTTTGGCCCGGGTGGCGGCATGTCGCCGGGAGGCAGGAAATCGACCACGAGCTGGAGCCGCTGCGCGATCCGGCGCACCTGCGCGCGGTCCTTGTCCTGCGGATAGGTCTTGTAGACGTCGATGAGGGCGGCGATGTCCTGCACCACAGCGGTGGAGAGGCGGCGCGTCACCGTGTTCCAGTGCCGTTCCATGAACACGAAGGCCACCACGGTCTGCAGCACCACCATCGGCACGATCATGATCAGCAGCGCGCGGGCATAGAGGCCGGTCGGCATCCAGCTCTTGAACGCGTTTCCCATCCGGCCATTGGCTCTGGAGACGCGCTGCGAGGCGTTGCGGATCAGGCTCAGGCCCGTGTCGATCGTGCTCATGGCGGATAAGGCTTAAGGCGAGGCCACCAGGCGATAGCCGATGCCGCGCACCGCCTGCAGGAACAAGGGATTGGCGGGATCGCGCTCGATCTTGCGGCGCAGGCGGTTGATCTGGACGTCGACGGCGCGCTCGTTGACGGTGCCGCCTCCGGTCAGCGCGCCGCGCGGCACGGTTTCGCCGGGGCTCGCGGCGAGGATGCGCAGCATGTCCCGCTCGCGGTCGGTCAGATGGATGATCTCCTCGCCCTGGCGCAATTCGCCGCGGTCGAGATGGAAGACGTAGGGGCCGAAGGCGATCTGCTCCAGCGTCTGCGCCGGCGGCGGCGCGGTCCGCTTGAGGATGTTGCCGATCCGCAGCACCAGTTCGCGCGGCTCGAACGGCTTTGCCACATAGTCGTCGGCGCCGATCTGCAGGCCCTCGATGCGTGCTTCCGCCTCGTGGCGCGCGGTGAGCATGATGATCGGCACCGACGAGGACGAACGGATGAAGCGCGCGAGATCGAAGCCGTTCTCGCCGGGCATCATCACATCAAGGATCAGCAGGTCGAAATTGAGCCCGAGCAGTTTGGCACGCGCGTCGCTGGCGCTCATGGCGGTCGTGACGCGGTAGCCTTCGCCGCAGAGGAAGCGCGAGAGAAGATCGCGGATGCGGCGGTCGTCATCGACCAGCAGCAGGTGCGGCGCGTCGTCGGCCGGTTTCATCGGCATGCGTGCCGTCGCCGCGGCGATGGTTGCTCCCTGCGTCACGTTCACTCCCTCGTCTTCTTGGCCGCGCCGCCGAAGATCGTCTCCAGCACCTTGTCGGGGTCGTCGCGGTCGATCATCGCACGGAGGAACGCCCGCACGGTCTCGACGCCGCCGGGATCGAGGCCGGCGACCGCACGGTTGATGCGGTCGGTCTGCAGTCCCGCCAGCTTGGCCACCAGCGCTTCGCCCTTGGCGGTGGCGTAAAGCAGCCGCTGCCGCCGGTCATTGCTGCCGGTCTTCTGCAGGATGTAGCCTTCGTCGAGCAATTGCTTCAGCACGCGGCCGAGCGATTGCTTGGTGATGCGCAGGACGTCGAGAAGGTCGGCGACCTTGAGCCCGGGATAGCGCGTGACGAAGTGCATCACCCGATGGTGGGCGCGGCCGAAGCCGAACGCCTCCAGCTCCTGATCGGCATCGCCGACGAAGTCGCGATAGGCGAAGAACAGGAGCTCGATGATGTCCCAGCGCAAATCGCCCGTCCGCGGCCCGGGGCCGGATACGTCCGTTCCCGGAGAATCGGGCTGCGCTGCTGCTGTTGAGAAATTTATGTCAGCCATATTGACGTATCTTGGGTTCAATGTTACAAAACTGCCAGTCACGACGAAATTTTAAATCGTTTCGTCCCTGGCAAAGTTTAGATCGGCCACGAGCAGACCAGTGATGGAGGCTTGGGCCGCAAATTGGGACTACCGTGTGATTGTCGAGCGGCATTTCGACAAAACATACTGGACTTCAGCATCCGGCAAAAGCATGTCCTTTCGGACATGACGGCCATGGAAACCGGCCGTAAGGCTGGCGGTGAAGTCCAGGCCGACGAAGCCAGTTGGGCCCGGAGAGACCGGCGCCAGCAATCGCGCGGATTCCGACAGCGGGAAGCAAGGGTATGAGTTTGAAATTCGAAATCCAGCCTGCGGCGAATGCGACCTCCGACAAGGAGCGCGCGGCAAGGCTCGTGGACCCGGGCTTCGGCCGGATTTTCACCGATCACATGGCTATCGTTCGCTACAATCAGGCGAAGGGCTGGCATGGCGCGCGCGTCGAATCCCGCGCGAATTTCCCGCTCGATCCGGCCGCCGCCGTCATGCACTACGCGCAGGAGATTTTCGAAGGCCTCAAGGCCTACAAGCGCGACGATGGCGGCGTGAACCTGTTCCGCCCCGACGCCAATGCCCGCCGCTTCTGGAATTCGGCTGATCGCATGGCCATGGCGCCGCTGCCCGAGCCCGTGTTCATCGAAGCGGTCGAACAGCTCGTGCGCATCGACCGCGCCTGGATTCCAGGCGGCGAGGGTAGTCTCTATCTGCGGCCCTTCATGATCGCGAGCGAGGTCTTCCTCGGCGTGAAGCCATCAGCGGAGTACATCTTCGCCGTCATCGCCTCGCCGGTCGGCTCCTATTTCAAGGGCGGACCCGCGCCGGTGTCGATCTGGGTGTCGGAGCACTACACGCGCGCTGCGATCGGCGGCACCGGTGCCGTCAAGTGTGGCGGCAATTACGCCGCGAGCCTGCGGGCGCAGGCCGAGGCCATCGAGCACGGCTGCGATCAGGTGGTTTTCCTCGATGCGATCGAGCGTCGCTATATCGAGGAACTCGGCGGCATGAACGTTTTCTTTGTGTTCGACGACGGTTCGCTGCTGACGCCGCCGCTCGGCACGATCCTGCCGGGTATCACCAGGGATTCGATCATCGCGCTCGCGAAGGATGCCGGCACGCCCGTGCGCGAGGAGACCTACACGATCGACCAGTGGCGCGCGGATGCCGCCAGCGGAAAGTTGAAAGAAGCCTTCGCCTGCGGCACGGCCGCCGTCATCTCGCCGATCGGCAAGGTGTGTTCCACGAAGGGCGAGTTTCTCATCAATGGCGGTGCAGCCGGCCCTGTCGCCATGGGGCTGCGCAAGCAACTGGTCGACATCCAGTACGGTCGCGCGGCGGACCCGCACAATTGGATCAAAAAGGTGCTGTGACGCGGGACTAAGGTGAAGAGAGCCTCCGCACGCTTGCGGCGCGGGGGCTCGGCTGGTAACTCGGCGGAACGTTGTAAGTCAACATTGACTTATCAGACCGAACGACGAGCGTTATGGCCGACAAACCCAAAAAACCGCAGAAGCTGAAGGCGCGCCTGCCGCGCGGGCTCGAAGATCGCGGCCCGACCGCGATCGCCGCGACGCGCCGGATGACCGAGACCATCCGCGAGGTGTTCGAGCGCTACGGCTTCGAGCCGGTGGAAACGCCGGCGATGGAATATACCGACGCGCTCGGAAAATTCCTGCCGGATCAGGATCGCCCCAACGAGGGCGTGTTCTCGTTCCAGGACGATGACGAGCAGTGGATCTCGCTGCGCTACGACCTGACCGCGCCGCTTGCCCGCTACGTCGCCGAGAATTTCGATCACCTGCCGAAGCCGTATCGCAGCTACCGCGCCGGCTACGTCTTTCGCAACGAGAAGCCGGGCCCCGGCCGCTTCCGCCAGTTCATGCAGTTCGATGCGGATACGGTGGGCTCCGGCTCGCCGGCCGCCGACGCCGAGATGTGCATGATGGCGGCGGATACGATGGAGGCGCTGGGGATTCCGCGTGGCTCCTATGTAGTGAAGGTGAATAACCGGAAGGTGCTTGACGGCGTACTGGACGCAATTGGCCTCGGCGGCGAAGACAATGCGGGCCGACGGCTCACGGTGCTGCGCGCGATCGACAAACTCGACAAGTTTCCTGCCGACGAAGTGCGCAAGTTGCTCGGTCCCGGACGCTGGGACGGCGGCGAGGAGGGCAAGGGCGACTTCACGAAAGGCGCCGACCTCAACTCGGCGGATGCTCATGTTGTCCTGAGCGTCACGGAAAAACGCGAAGATTGGAAAGAGTCGATTGCAGCGGCGGACATCTATTTGGCCAAAAGTGAGATCGGCCAAGCTGGCGTCAGTGAACTCGAAGAGATCGCCAAGTTAGTCACGGCATCTGGCTACGGATCGGATCGCATCCGCATCGATCCCTCCGTCGTGCGCGGCCTCGAATATTACACGGGTCCCGTTTACGAAGTAGAACTGCTCCTCGAAACGAAGGACGAGAAAGGCCGTCCTGTTCGCTTTGGCTCCGTCGGCGGCGGCGGTCGTTACGATGGCCTCGTCTCGCGCTTCCGCGGCGAGCCGGTGCCGGCGACGGGATTTTCCATCGGCGTGTCGCGGCTGCAGGCGGCGCTGACGCTGCTTGGCAAGCTCGACACGCGGCCGCAATTCGGGCCCGTCGTGGTGACGGTGTTCGATCGCGAGCGGGTCGCGGATTATCAAAAGATGGTCGCGCAGTTGCGTAGCGCCAACATCCGCGCCGAGCTCTATCTTGGCAATCCCAAGAACATGGGCAACCAGCTCAAATATGCCGACCGCCGCAATTCGCCTTGCGTCATCATCCAGGGCTCCGATGAAAAGGCGCGTGGCGAGGTGCAGATCAAGGACCTCATCGAAGGCGCCAAGGCCGCCGCGGCGATCGCTTCGAACCAGGAATGGCGCGAGACCCGGCCGGCGCAGTTCTCCTGCGCGGAAGCTGACCTCGTCGCGAAGGTCCGCGAAGTGCTGGCGCGGCATGACGTGAGGTGGGGATAGCCATTCGCGCGAGGTGTCATGCCCGGGCTTGTCCCGGGCATCCACGTCTTGTTTGATAGAGAAGAGCGTGGATGGCCGGGACAAGCCCGGGCATGACCGTAACAGGGAGAGACAAAGATGCCTGAGATCACCATCAGCATGGCTGCTGGCCGCACCGAAGAGCAGAAGAAGGGCATGATGCTCGACATCACCCAGGCGCTGGTCAAGAATCTCGGCGTCGACGCCGAAGCCGTCGTGATCCAGATCAATGAGGCGCCGCTCACCCACAAGATGAAGGGTGGCAAGACCTTTGTTGAGCGCGCCGCCGCGGCGAAGAAGTAGTCAAGAAAAGTAGGGTGGGCAAAGGCGCACTTGCGCCGTGCCCACCATCAAGCACTCCGCTCGTAATGGTGGGCACGCGGAGCCTGTCATCGGGCGCGCGTTCGCGCGACCCGTTGGCTTTGCCCACCCTGCAGAGCTTGGCTACTTCGCCAGCTCCCTCGAGCGCTTGGTTGCGGCTGCGATCGCGCGGATCATCAGTGGACGCAGTCCGTCACTAGCCATCAGCACGTCCAGTGCGGCGGCGGTGGTGCCGCCGGGCGAGGTGACGTTCTGACGCAGCGTTGCCGCCGGCAAGTCCGAGCGATGCAACAATTCGCCGGAGCCCGCGACGGTCGCGCGCGCCAGCTTGGTGGCGAGGTCTTCCGGCAATCCGGCCTCAACGCCGGCACGCGCGAGCTCTTCGGCGAGCAGGAACACGTAGGCCGGGCCGGAGCCGGAGACCGCGGTCACGGCGTCGATCAGGCCCTCGTCCTCGACCCATTCCACCGCGCCGGTCGCGCGTAGCAGCGCATCCGCTATCGCGCGCTGCGCGGCACCGACGTTGTTCGCGGCGACTGCGACCGTGATGCCGCGGCCGATCGAGGCCGGCGTGTTCGGCATCGCCCGCACCGCCGCGCCGCCGCAGACTTCTTCAAGCGAGGCGATGGTGGTTCCGGCCATGATCGAGACCACAAGCGTCGATGGCGCGACCAGCGACTTGAGGGCGACGCCGGCATCCCGGAACAATTGCGGCTTGACCGCGACCACCAGCGTATCGACCTTGCCCGCGTCTTTGGGATTGAGACGGACGCCCTTGGCGGCGAGCGCACTGATCTCGGCCGAAGGCTGCGGGTCGATCACGGCGAGGCGCGAGGCATCGAGGCCTCCGGCGAGCCAGCCGGTCAGCATCGCCCCGCCCATCTTGCCTGCGCCGGCCAGCGCGATGGTGCCGGTGATGTCTTGCAAAGCGTTGCTGTTACTCAAGGGCGCCACCATGATCGTCGTCCCGGCGAAGGCCGGGACCCATAACCACAGTCGGTTCTAGTGAGGTGCAGAACGCGCGACAAGCACGAACCGTCATTGCCCGGGCTTGACCCGGCAATCCATCAAGCCAAAGATCCTTTGCAGATGGATGCCCGGGTCAAGCCCGGGCATGACGAGTGGGGAGCCTAAGCCTCGCCCTCGGTGTCGAACATCGCGGCGTTCATCGCCTCCTGGGCGGTCTTGCCGGCCCACACCACGAACTGCAATGCCGGGTAGTAGCGCTCGCAGGCATGGATGGCGCCGACCAGCATGCTCTCGCATTGCGCGGTCGATGCGTTCAATCCGCCGGGCAGCACCAGCGCCTGGCGGTGCATGATCATGCCGGTGTGGGTCCACAGATCGAAATGGCCGATCCACAATTGCTCGTTGATGGCGGCGATCAGCCGCTGCGCTTCGGGGCGGCGCGCCGGCGGAATCTTCATGTCGAAGGCGCAGGCCAGATGCAGAGCCTCGATCTCGCTCATCCAGGTGAAGGAGAGCTGATAGTCGGTCCAGTCGCCTTTGGAGACGATCGTAACCTCGTCGCCAGCGCGCTCGAACGCCCAGTTGTTATCGGCCGCAATGTCTTCGACCACCGCAAGCGGATGGTTTTCGGAATCGATTATGCCTTCGAGGAGGGACATGCCGTCTCGACCCTTGTTCTTCTGACTTTCTTGGTACGCATCCGGAAGGCCGGCCTGCACCAGATAACGCATGGTTGCCGACTGCAGGCCCCCGTGGCCTTCCCGATCGCTCCGAGGCTTGCCAGGATGAAGTGATGTGATTTGCGGAATCCGCGCAACCGGGCCCCGAGTCCGTCCACAGCCAAAGGCGCGCTCGTCCACAGCTCATCTCCGCCACAATTATTAACGCGAGAACAAACCGGAATCGGATTTGCGCGATCGTCGCAATCGTTAACGCGCGCGCCGCGCGTTTCGGCTCAGCGAAGCGGTCGCCAGGTCGTCAAGGCTCGCGTCGGGCACATGGGGAACATGCCGATTCGCCATGCCAAGGCGCTTGCCGCGTCCCTCGGTTTGGCAATAGCTTTGGGATAGGTCGTCCATTCCGGGCGGCCGATGTTCTCAGGGCGGGGTGAAAGTCCCCACCGGCGGTAAGGGCCCGATGGTCCAAGCCCGCGAGCGCCTTTCTCCTCCCAGGAGGAAGGGTCAGCAGATTCGGTGCAATTCCGAAGCCGACGGTCAAAGTCCGGATGAAAGAGAACGGTTGCGGCAGCCTCGCCATCGCGCGTGGCTACAGTCGTTTTCCGTATGCCCTGATTCTGGTCCTGAAAGAGGAAAGCCATGAATCAGATGTTGCAAGAAGCCGAAGTTCAAACTCCCGAAGCCGAGGAAGTCCAGTCGCCCGCAGGTGCCACGCCGGCAACGCCAGAGCCTCCGCCGACGGCCACGCATCCACGGTTCGCCAAGCCGCAGCGGGTTGCATTCGTGCAATCGTCCTGGCACCGCGACGTCGTGGAGGAATGTCGCATCGCCTTCCTCGCCGAGATGGAGGCGCGCCATGTCACCAATATCGACGTGTTCGAGGTGCCGGGCTCGTTCGAGATCCCGCTGCACGCGCAGATCCTGGCCAAGACGCGCCGTTACACGGCGATCGTCGCGGCAGGCCTCGTCGTCGACGGCGGCATCTACCGCCACGAGTTCGTCGCCGACACCGTCATCAAGGCGCTGATGGACGTGCAGTTGCGCACTGAGGTGCCGGTGTTCTCGGCCGTGCTGACGCCGCAGCAGTTCCACGAGACGGAGGTGCATTTCGATTTCTTCCGCAAGCATTTCGCCATCAAGGGCGTCGAGGTCGCGGAAGCGTGCGCCAACACCCTGCACAGCCTCGAGCGTCTGCGCGGCCAGGTCGCCGCGGGGATCGTGGGGTAACGAACACCGTCATTCCGGGATGCGCGCGAAGCACGCAGACCCGGAATCCATTTGACCGCGCGTTCCGCGGTGGGACGGATTCCGGGCTCGCGCGGAGCCTGTCATCGGGCCGCGCTTTGCGCGGACCCGGTGGCGCGCCCCGGAATGACGATGCAGATGAATGTCAGTCGAACAGGCTCGACACCGACTCTTCGGCGGCGGTGCGGGCGATGGCCTCGGAGATCAGGCCGGCGATCGAGAGGGTGCGGATGTTGGCGGAGTTTCTCACGGCCTCGGTCGGCAGGATCGAGTCGGTGATGACGAGCTCTTTCAGCTTGGACGAGGCGATGCGGGCCGCGGCGCCACCGGACAAGACGCCATGGGTGATATAGGCGAACACTTCCTTGGCGCCGTTGGCGATCAGGGCATCGGCCGCGTTCACCAGCGTGCCGCCGGAATCCACGATGTCGTCGACCAGGATGCAGGTGTAGCCGGCGACATCGCCGATCACGTTCATCACTTCCGACTCGCCCGGCCGCTCACGACGCTTGTCGATGATCGCCAGCGGCGTATTGATGCGCTTTGCGAGGCCGCGTGCGCGCACCACGCCGCCGACGTCGGGCGACACCACCATCACATTGCTCAGCGCGAAGCGTTCGCGGATGTCGCGCACCATCACCGGCGAGGCGAAGAGATTGTCGGTCGGAATATCGAAGAAGCCCTGGATCTGCATGGCATGCAGGTCGAGTGTCATGACGCGGTCGGCGCCGGCATGGGTGATCAGGTTGGCGACCAGCTTCGCCGAGATCGGGGTGCGCGAGCCCGATTTGCGATCCTGCCGCGCATAGCCGAAATAGGGCACGACCGCCGTGATCCGGCGGGCGGAAGCCCGGCGCAGCGCGTCGGTGATGATCAGAAGTTCCATCAGGTGGTCGTTGGCGGGAAACGACGTCGACTGCAGGATGAAGACGTCGGAGCCGCGGACATTTTCCTGGATCTCGACGAAGATCTCCATATCGGCGAAGCGCCGGACCACCGCTTTGGTCAAGGACATCCCGAGCCCATCGGCGATCTCTTGCGCCAGCACGGGATTGGAATTGCCAGCTACCAGCTTGATCGCGCCGTTCTTGGCCGACATGGACGGTTCTCCCCGAGGTTTGCTCGATACCATGTCCAACATCTCAAGTACCTACAGAACCGGCGGGTTTCGATGCGCGACGAGATATCAGGCGAGGCAGGCAGCGGCAACCCGTCACACCCGTTATCCCGGCGAAAAAATGACAGGTTTTTGACTATCCCGAACGTTTAGTTAGCGCTGTAGCCGAGCGCGACGACGCCGGATTCTTCCGGTTCACGGGCGCTTGCGACCGCAGGTCCCTGCCGGCTGGGCGCCGAGGCCGGTGCAGGCGCATCGGTCGGGCCGCCATTGATCATGCTGCTGAGCCCGCTCAGGCCCGCTTGTGCGATCTTGCGCAGGATCAGGTCGTCCGCGGCAGCCCAGGCGTCCCGGCCGGTCTTGCCGGCTGGTTCCTCGCCGGAGAGGCGCAGGGCGCGCTGCTGGTTGGCGTCATAGACGTCCCAGACCCAGGCGATGACGGTCTTGCCGCGCACGACCTGCGCCGAGAGATAGCCGCGCACGCGGTAGGCGGCCGCGCCCTCGCGCGAGACGATTGCGATGTCGCGGAGTTTGGCTTCGCTGTCCAGCACACCCACCATGCGGTCGAACACCTGCGGCGGCGGGCCGTCGATCGATTCGAATGCGATTGTCGGTCCACTGGCGCTGTTTCCGGCCATGGCATAGGCGTTGCTCGCCGCGCCACCATTGGCGCAGCCGCCGAGCGCACAGGCTGCCATCAGCAACGTTGCGGCCACCGCGGCGCGCGCAATTCGGGAAAGGGTGACGATGGTGTCGCTCATCATCACCCCGATATCGTTAAAATACGTTAAGGTCTAGGGCGGTGAGGCCACGGCGCCGGTTCGATAGATTCCGGGCAGTGATCGAAATTTTCTTTGAAGTTTAAGCACTTCCCCTGGAAGCGGTTATTTCTCCAGGGCGATGGCGTGAACGTGCCGGCCATAATCGCCCTCTTTCCGATGCACCGAGCGTCGGTAACTATAAAAGCGTTCGTCAGAATAGGTATCGATCCCGATGTCGTCGATCATCAGGATACCGGCGTTCTCCAGCCGCATCCGGATGTAGCCGCCGAGGTCGAACATCGCGTGCCCTTCGCGTTCACCGGGCAGGAAGAACAGGGCGTTGTCCGCATCGGCTTCCAGAAAACGCGCCACGAATTCGGGCCCCACTTCATAGGAGTGCTGGCGGATCAAAGGCCCGATCGCGGTGACGATGCCGCTGCGGTCGGCGCCGAGCTTCTCCATCGCCTCGACGGTCGATTCCAGCACGCCGGTCAGCGCGCCCTTCCAGCCGGCATGCGCCGCGCCGATCACGCGCGCATTGGGATCGACAAACAGGATCGGGCCGCAATCGGCCGCGGTGACGCCGATCGCAAGGTTCTCCGTGCGGGTGACAATGGCGTCGGCTTTCGGCCGCGCATCGCTCGCCCACGGTGTGGTGGCGACCACGACGTCGGGGGAATGCACCTGATAGAGCGTCAGCAGGCGGTCGGGCCCGACCCCCAAGCGCTCCGCCATGCGCCGGCGGTTTTCCGTGACATTATCGGCAGCGTCATTGGAGCCGATGCCGCCATTGAGGCCGGCATAGATGCCCTCGGACACGCCGCCTTCGCGCGAGAAAAAGGCATGGCGCAGGCCGGGAATGGCTGAGAGCAGCGGGGAGGCCAGGGTCATGAACGTTCCGCGTCGTTTGGGTGATCGCTCAGGCCCGCGATCGAGGTGAGCTCCGGGTGGGAGATCGCCATTGCCTTGAACATCGAGCCCATTCCGCCGCGGCCGCTGTCGGTCAATCGTTTCAGTGCGCCGGCGATCTCGGCGCCGATCTCGGGCGTGGCCTTTGCCATCAATCCCGCGGCGCGCGCCTCGATGCCGAGGCGCTTCAGGAATTCACCCTGCGTCACCGGGCCGTGGACGCGTGCGCCGACGTCTTCGGCGGCGCGTGCCAGCGCCTGGAAATCGACATGGGCGGTGACGTCGGCCTGGCCTGGATTCTTCAGCGGATCGGAAAAGCTGTGGCGGGCGATGGCCTGGAAGGTGTCGCCGGCGTCGCTGCGCATGTGGCCATAATCGATGATCAACGCCGCGCCGTCCTGGTCGCGCACGCGGCGGGCGAGCTTCATGATCTCGGTGTCGGGCCGCCATTCGAACACGGCACCTAAGGGAGCTGCGCGCACCAGCGGCGGCAGCAGCACGTCGAAACGCGGCATCGGCTCCGGCGCGGTGCCGAATGCGAGCTTGCCATTGCTGTCGAGCTCGATCACGCGTTCGTGCCAGCCGTTCTCGTGCCGCACCACCTGGTGGATCGGCAGCACGTCGAAATATTCGTTGGTGAGGATCACCGCCGGACCCTCGGGCACCTCGTCGATGCTCTCGTGCCAGGTGATGTCGCGGACGTTGCCCAAGGTTGCGCGCTGCTTCTCGCGCAGCACCGGATTGATCTCGACCAGATGGACGCTGAGCGACTGATAGAGCGGCGGCAGCACCCGCAGCGCCCGCAACGCGTCCGCCATCATGGTGCCGCGGCCGGGGCCGATCTCGATGAGCCGCAGCGAGTCAGGCGAGCCGATCGCGCGCCAGATCGACGCTGACCACAGGCCCAGCAGCTCGCCGAACATCTGGCTGACTTCGGGCGCGGTGGTGAAATCGCCCTCACGGCCCAGCGGATCGCGCGACACGTAATAGCCGTGCTGGGGATGCATCAGGCATAGTTCCATGTAGCGCCAGACCGGCATCGGGCCGGATGATTTGATCAGTTTCTTGATCTCGGACAGCAGCGGCGAAACTTCGGTCACATCCAGCCTTAAATCGAATTCGGCACCGGCTGTGGCGCCCTGCGGCGCCAAGCCATCACAACCATGATACTGCCGACAATAACCATCGGCACCGACAACAGCATTCCCATGGTTGGACCGCCCCACAGGAATCCGAGCTGCGGGTCGGGCTCGCGGAAGTGTTCGCCGATGATGCGGGCGATGCCGTAGATCAAAATGAAGCTGCCGAGCACGAGGCCGGGCCGCTTCAACGCACCCATCCGGATCATCACCGCCAGGATCGTGAACAGGAGGATGCCCTCGAGCCCGGCTTCATAAAGCTGGCTCGGATGCCGCGGCAGCGGTCCGCCGTTGGGAAACACCATCGCCCAGGGCAGGCTCGGATCGGCGGGCCGGCCCCACAATTCGCTGTTGATGAAATTGGCGAGCCGGCCGAGGAACAAGCCAATCGGCGCCACCGCGGTGGTTAAGTCGCCGAGCGATAGGATCGGGATGCGATTCCGGCGCGCAAACCACATCACTGCGACGACGCAGCCGAGAAAGCCGCCATGGAACGACATGCCGCCCTTCCAAAGCTCGAAGATCTCAGCGGGATGCTGGATGAAAAACGGCAGGTTGTAGAACAGCACATAGCCGGTGCGGCCGCCGACGATGATGCCGAGGGTGACCCAGAGGATGAAGTCGTCCATCTGGGTCAGCGTGATCGGCGCGGGACCGCCCCACAATTTTTCGTTCTTGATCATCTGCCGCGCGTAGATCCAGCCGATCACGATGCCGCAGATGTAGGCGAGTGCGTACCAGCGGATCGCGATCGGTCCGATCGAGATGGCGATCGGATTGAACACGGGGAAATCGATCAAGAGGAAGGGCATCGCGCCTCGGGCTATGCGGAAAGATTGCGGCGATAGAGCGCCAGCAGACGCTCCCAGTGCCGCTCGGCGGCGTCGCGGTGATAGACCGGGCGCTTCGGGAAGGCGAAGCCGTGATGGGTGGCGGGATAGATCTCGACCTCGTTGTTCGATCCCTTCATGCCGGCCTGCACTTTTTCGATGATCTCCATCGGCGCGTAGATGTCGGTCTCGGCGCAGGCGAAATAGAGCTCGGCCTTGGTCTTCTCGGCTGCCAGATGCGGGCTGTCGGGCTGGTCGGTCGCCAGATGCGTGCCGTAGACCGAGGCGGCGGCTTTCACGCGATCGGGGAAATGCGTCGCTGCGTTGATCGCGTAGCGCCCGCTCATGCAATAGCCGACGGTGCCGACGAGGCGCGTATTCGCGGCGGCCTCGCCCTCGGCATAGGCGAGCAGGGCCTTGGTGTCTTCCATCACCATGGGGATGTTGATCGAGTGCATCAATTCGAACATGCGCTTGCGCTCGGGCGATTCCGGGTCGGGATTGATCGGCCCGAGCTCCATGACGCCGGCGCGGTAATAGAGGTTCGGCAGCATCACATAGTAACCGGACGTCCCGAGCCGGCGCGCCATATCGCGCAGCTCCTCGCGGATCGCCGGCGCATCCATGTAGAAAATGATCACCGGAAACGGTCCGCCGCGCTCGGGATGGGTGATGAAAGTGGTGATCTTGCCGTCTTTGGTCGGAATATCGATCTGCTGGTCGATCATGGGCGCTTCTTCGGTTTGCGATTCTCTACTCCTGCGCGCTGAATACGATTGCAAGGAAAACGGAGCATGACAAGGCGAGCGGCATCATGGGTCATTTGCGGCCTTGAACCCCGCGCCTTTGATTGCCATTGTCTTGGTCGCCCAAGGGAGTGCGGAGAGTTAGATGACCCAGACCACGAACCGTTTTTTTGACGAGATCGGCCGCCTCATGAACGACGCCGCCGGGGCCGCCCAGGGCGTCAAGCGCGAAGTCGACTCGGTCATGCGCAACCAGGCCGAACGCGTCCTGCGCGACCTCGATGTCGTCCGGCGCGAGGAGTTCGAGGCGGTGAAGGACATGGCCCGCCTGGCGCGCGAGGAAAACGAGGCGCTGAAGGCGCGGATCGCAGCGCTGGAGGCCAAGCTCGGGATCGCGCCGAGCACGTGAAGGCGGACGGGTAGGGCCGTTTCCCACGCACTCTACCGTCATGCCCGGGCTTGCCCGTCTTCGCTATCGCTTCGCCGGACTGACATTAGAGTGCCCGGCGAAGCCTCGGCGGAGTCGGGTCCCGGGCATCAACGTTCTTTCTTCCTGTCGACCGAAGGGCGTGGATGGCCGGGACAAGCCCGGCCATGACGAGCTAGGAGGCGTATCGCTTCCCAGATCGCCGGCCATTTTCCTTGTCATTTCGGCCCTTTGGGGCTAAAAGCCCGCCACGTCCGCAGCCCCCGCACCCCTGGAGGCTTGCTGCGGGACGCGAAACGGGGCCGCAATGCGGCCTTTAACTTTTTGCAAAACAAGGACTTAGACTGATGGCGACCGTCAAGGAATTGAAGGCGACCGCACGTCCGAAGAGCGGCAAGGGGGCCGCCCGGGCTGAGCGTCGCGCCGGGAAAGTTCCCGGAGTGATCTATGGTGACAACAAGCCCCCGCTGACCATCTCGGTCGACGACCGCGAGCTGCGCCAGCGCATCCTCGCAGGCCGCTTCCTGACGACGCTGTTCGACATCGATCTCGACGGCAAGAAGCACCGCGTGATTCCGCGCGACTATCACCTCGACCCGGTGAAGGACTTCCCGCTCCATGTCGACTTCATGCGGCTCGGTGAAGGTGCGACCATCCGCGTCAGCGTTCCGCTGCACGTCATCAACGCGGAAACGGCGCCCGGCGTGAAGCGCGGTGGAACTGTCAACATCGTCACCCACACAATCGACCTCGAATGCTCGGTCGAAAACATTCCGCAGTACATCGACGCCGATGTCGGCGCGCTGGAAATCAGCTATTCGCTGCATCTGTCCGACATCAAGCTGCCAAAGGGCGTGAAGGCGCTGTCGCGCGAGGACGCCACGCTGGTGACCATCGTGCCGCCGTCCGGCTACGCCGAAGAGCAGAAGGCGGCGGCAGGTGCGGCCCCGGCGGCAGGCGCTGCGGCTCCGGCTGCAGGTGCGGCTGCTCCGGCGGCGGGTGCTGCGGCTCCAGCGGCGGGTGCCAAGGCACCGGCCGGTGGCGACAAGAAGAAGTGATAGCGCGCCAGCGCGGGATGCCGCGTCATGCGACTCTTTGTTGGTCTCGGTAATCCCGGCGCGAAATACGCTGATAACCGGCACAACATCGGCTTCATGGCCGTCGAAGAGATTGCGCGGCGTCATGGTTTCGCACCATGGCGCCGCCGCTTTCAGGGCGAGACATCCGAAGGCCTGCTCGGCCACGAGAAGGTGGTGCTGCTGAAGCCGACCACCTACATGAACGAATCCGGGCGCGCGGTGCAGGAAGCGCAGAATTTCTTCAAGCTTTCGGCCGGCGACGTCACCGTATTCCAGGATGAGCTCGAGCTTCCGGCGGCGAAGGTGCGCGTGAAGATCGGCGGCGGCATTGCCGGGCATAACGGCTTGCGCTCGATCTCCGCGCATATCGGCAACGAGTATCGCCGGGTCCGGCTCGGGATCGGTCATCCCGGGATCAAGGAACTCGTGCACAGTCACGTGCTGTCGGATTTCGCCAAGAGCGACCGGCCGTGGGTCAAGGCGCTCTGCGAGGCGGTCGCCGACAATGCCAGCCTGCTGGCGGCGGGACAGGACTCGTCGTTCCAGAACAAGGTGCATCTGACGATGCAGGCAAAGGGCTTTTTCGACAGCAAGGAAGAGGGCGGAAAGTAACGCTCGTCATCGAGGGCGACCTCAGTCAATTCAGCCGCTGCACATTCGCGCGGGAGATCGGAAAGTACGATGGGATTCAAATGCGGGATCGTCGGGCTGCCCAATGTCGGCAAGTCGACGCTGTTCAATGCGCTGACCGAGACGGCCGCAGCGCAAGCGGCCAACTATCCGTTCTGCACCATCGAGCCGAATGTCGGCGAGGTCGCTGTCCCCGATCCGCGGCTCGACAAGCTCGCGGCTGTGGCAAAGTCGGCGCAGATCATTCCGACCCGGCTGACCTTCGTCGACATCGCCGGACTGGTCCGCGGCGCTTCCAAGGGGGAAGGGCTCGGCAACCAGTTCCTCGCCAACATCCGTGAGGTCGATGCGATCGCGCATGTGGTGCGCTGCTTCGAGGATTCCGACATCACCCATGTCGAGGGCAAGATCGCGCCGCTGGCCGATATCGAGACCATCGAAACCGAATTGATGCTCGCCGATCTCGACAGCCTCGAGAAGCGCGTCGACAATCTCACTAAGAAGGCCAAGGGCAACGACAAGGACGCCAAGGAACAGCTCGATCTCGTCAACCGTACGCTGGTGCTGCTCCGTGAGGGCAGGCCCGCGCGTGCGCTCGAGCGCAAGGTGGAAGAGGAGCGCGCCTTCCGCATGCTCGGGCTTCTGAGTTCCAAGCCGGTGCTCTATGTCTGCAATGTCGAGGAGAGCTCGGCCAAGGATGGCAACAGTTTCTCGAAGCAGGTGTTCGCGCACGCGAAGCAGGAGGGCGCGGTCGCCGTCGTGATCTCCGCCAAGATCGAATCCGAGATCGCGACGCTGTCACGCGAGGAGCGCACGGAATTCCTGGACACGCTCGGGCTCGAGGAAGCCGGCCTGGACCGCCTGATCCGCGCCGGCTACGAGTTGCTCCATCTCATCACCTATTTCACGGTGGGGCCGAAGGAAGCGCGCGCCTGGACCATCGACCGCGGCACCAAGGCGCCGCAGGCGGCCGGCGTGATCCATACCGATTTCGAGAAGGGCTTTATCCGCGCGGAGACCATCGCCTATGACGACTACGTCGCGCTCGGCGGCGAAGCCGGCGCCCGCGACGCCGGCAAGCTGCGCCTGGAAGGCAAGGACTACGTCGTCGCCGACGGCGACGTGATGCATTTCAGGTTCAATACCTGATCACCGCATTCCGCCCTGGCCCTGATCGCGGATCGCGCCAAGATGCTCGTTGATGCGGAACACGATCAGGATGAATTCGGCGACGATGCGCGAGAGCACGATGCCGACCACGATGCTGGTGAGCGAGGCGAGCAGCAGGATGAAGCCGCCGAACGGGCTGATCGCCATTGCGGCCAGGCTCCAGAGGATTCCGTAAATGCCGAACAGCACGATCACGCCGATGACTAGCCAGTAGAACGTCTTGATGATCGTGGGGGTGATGAAGCGGTCCCACTGAAACAGGTCTTGAAAATCGAACATCGGTGGATTCTCCCGGCCAATCGATCTTGAGTCGCGCGCAAGCAGGGCTAGCTCCGAACCTCAGTCCGGGCAAGTCGGGGAGCGGTACGCAAGGACGATGCTCCCCCGCTATGGTGGTCCCCCTTGAAAGCAAGCCATGCGGGCGGGCGGGTTGAGATTGCCGCAAATAACGGCCACAATCAGGCCCCTCTCTCCTGAAATCCCCAACATGACCACGCTCACTTTCGAAGACTTCAACATCGGCCATTTCGGCACCTTCGGGCCGCGCCACGTCACGCGCGAGGAGATACTGGCCTTTGCCGCCGAGTTCGATCCACAGCCGATGCATCTCGACGAAGAGGCGGCGAAACGATCGATGCTCAAGGGCCTGTCCGGCTCGGGCTGGCATCTCGGCTCGCTCACGATGCGGATGCTGGCCGACGGCTTTATCTGCCGCACGGCCTCTCTCGGCTCACCCGGCGTCAACGAGATGCGCTGGCTGTCGCCACTGCGCCCGGGCGACGATTTGACGCTGGATGTCGAGGTGGTGGAAGCGCGGGTCTCGCAGAGCCGACCTTCGACCGGCATCGTGACGTTCAAGTGCACGGTGCGCAATGCGGCCGGCGTGATGTTGTGCGAGATGGAGTCGCCGATCATCATCGGTCGGCGCGCGGAAGCGGTGACGGGGTAGCATCGATGCGCTTCTTCGAGGACATTGAGATCGGCGCGCGGCGCGAGCTCGGCTCGTTCAACTTCACCGCCGAAGACATCAAGCGCTTCGCGGCGCAGTTCGATCCGCAGCGCTTTCACCTCGACGAGGAGGAAGGGCGAAAGTCGCTGTTCGGCGGACTGGCAGCGTCGGGCTGGCACGTCGCCTCCGTCTGCATGAAGCTCCTGGTCGCCGACGGCAAGCGGCTGGCGCAGGAGATGGCCGCGCGCGGGGACGAGGTCGCGGTATGGGGACCTTCGCCCGGCTTTCGCGAACTGCGCTGGATCAAGCCGGTCCTGGCCGGCGACACCATCAGCTACGCCAATGTGGTCGAGACCAAGCGCACCTCCGAGAAGCGTCCCGAATGGGGCATCCTGCAGGGCCGCAACACCGGCACCAACCAGCGCGGCGAACTCGTGTTCTCGTTTCTGGCCACCGCCTTCGTTCCGCGCCGCAAGGCGGGCTGAAACACAGCCGGCGTGGTTACGGGAACCTTGCCGCGCTCTTTAACCGTATTCGACGAATTCCGGATACGATCTATTTGCTAACCCATTTTGAACTTTCTGCCGGCCATATCAGACGCAAGGGTAAGCACCGTGGGGACGACTATGGCAGATCGTGTCGGACTGAAAGTTCTGGGCGCAATTTTCGCGACCATCACGGTTGCGGTGATGCTGACCACCGGCATGGTGGTGAAGGGCTATGCCGACGGCGCCTTCACGCTCGAGGGCAGCGCGATCGTCCGACGCTGATCTTCAGCTTCTGCTAACCATCAGCGGCCATCGCGCGGCGTCAGCGGCTCCAGATCAACACCATCACCACGGTCGCCGCGATCAATAGTCCGACGAAGCGGAGCATGATCGTGCCGACACTGTGCGGCGATTGCCGCAGCGGGATGGGATCGGTGTTGTCGGGCCGAACGCTTTGCATCAGTGCTGTTTTCCCCAAGAAACGGCGTGCCAAAGCGGCAGCATCCGTCGCGGCGTGATCCAGATTCACGCTCAGTCAAAAATCATCAGGCTCTAAGTTCGAGCATGATCTTTTCCCGATCACGCTCAGGCGCGCGTTGCGCTTTTATCTTTCAAATCATTTTAGTCAAATAGAAACCGCCGCATCCTCCGCATGGGTGATGCGGCGGTCATGAACTCTCAAGCAATCGCCGAGACTAGCTGTTGCGCAGCCCGTCGGCAGCGCGCTTCCACTGCGTGACGTTGTCGGCGATCATGCGAGTCGACTTCATCGCGGCCTGGCTGAGCTGGGCATAGCCCGAGATCTCGCGCTGGACGCGCTGGCCTTCGGCATGCAGGAGGTCGCGCAGGCTTTCGAGCTCGGAGATCAACTTCTCGATCTCCGCGAGCGACGTGCCGGCGACGCGCTGGATCAGCGAGTTGACATTGTTCACGGTGGCCTCGGTGTTGGGCTCGAGTGGTTCCGTGTTCACCTGCGGCTGCGGCGACCGGCGCAGATAGGCGATATCGTTGCGCACGAATTCGCGGATGCCGGCCTCGACGTCCGAGACGGCGGCGAGGTTGTTGTCGACTTCCGTCCCTTCTACTTCTGTTTCAACTTGCTCGGAACGATTGGTGGCGTTCATCGGCTATTCCTCTGTTACGCAATGACGCGAGCGCGGAAGTCCCCCCGCCGCACGACGACGTGAACGCCAACTATGGACGTCCGATTTTGACCGCATCTAGGCCAAGTTGCGGCAATGGTTCGATCATTCCTTAAGGGATTGCGACCGCGGCCGGCCTCACCAGCTCCGCTTGAACCCGGCCGTTAGGCTCTTGTTAACCGGGCCCTGGGCGCTTTCGCCGATCGAGCCGGAGATGGTGACGCCGTCGAACAGCTTCTGCTCGGCGCCGATCCGGTGCAGCCATTTGTCGTCGCCGGTCGCGAGCGTCTGGCCGGCGATGAAGCTGGTTCCGCTGCTGTTGATGCTCAGCCTGGCCGATTGATCGGCCTCATAGCTCCGCGAGGGATGGCTGACGATGCCGGGCACCGGCACCACGCCCTGCTGGATCAGGTTGTAGCCGTTCTGCAGCGTCAGCGAATACTGGTCGGCGAGCGGCACCGATTTGCTGATTGAGGTCCCGAACCGGGTTTGGTCGCTACCCGGATCGACTCGGGCCTCGACCGAGGTCTTGTCCCAGATCGAGGCAACGCCCGGCGCGGTGATCGCGGCCCAGGCGGTGCCGGAGGATTGCGGCAGGCTGCCGCCATTGGCGAGCCGTTCCGACAGCAACTCGGAATTGGTCAGCGTGCCCTGGCGCGCGACCGTCATGTCGGCGCCGATCCGCGTGTCCCAGAACGGCGAGATCGATTGCTTGACCGAGACCGCGGACGTGCCGTTCGCGTTGTTGTTCGACGACCATGCGGCATCACTGCCATTCGCCTTCTTCGGCGCGGTGGCCTTCTTTGGCGTCAACACGGTGTCGGAAGGCGAGGCATCGGCGCTGAGCAGGCTCCAGTCGAGCTTGTCCACGTCGACGTCCTTCAGCGCGTCGGCGTCATTTGCCTCGGGCTCGGACGCAGCCTCCTCGGCGGCCGGCGTCTCATCGTGGATACCGCTCCAAGGAGAAATTTGCGGCGACGTCTGCGCCATCGCCGGCAGCACCATCGCGATGCCAAGGCCTGCAGCCAGCATCGGCAACCACGCCCAGCCAGATCGTTGTTTGGAAGTCATTCCCGCAGCCCGCATTCCAGCCAGAGCGATACGTTATGCTAGCGCAAAATTATGACGGCGACATCGTTGTCCAGCGTGACAGCATGTAGCACGGATCGGATCGTCGTGGCCGGGCACAAGAGCGTGAAGGTGTCAGCTGATGTCCCGGCCATCCACGCCTTCCCGGGGCTGGCGAAGGAAGGCATTTGGATACCCGAGAGCGCCCGGGTACGACGAAACTGGAGGTGACTATTGCGCCGCTGCGATCCGCGGCAGGTGGATCGGATAGCCGACGGTCTGCTCGACCAGGTCGAAGCTGTCGACCAGCACGCGCAAGCGGGTCAGCAGGCCGCCACGGAATTGCGCGAAATGCGCGATCCGCACCGCGATCGGCTTGTTCGAATCCTGCGCAGTCAGCGAATAGCGCATCATCGATGCCGCGGAATCGACTCCAAGCATGATGGACTCGCGCTCGAAGCGGCGGACGCGGAAGTTCTCGCCGATCTGCCTGATCACCTCGAGCGCGGCGGGCTTGCCGTGGCGCGCACCGAAGAAAGAAAATAGATCGATCGGTCCATAGATCGCCCATTCGACGTCCTCGTCGAGCAGGGCGGCAATATCCGCGAATTGGCGTTCGTTGATCGCGCGGTGAAACGCGCGCGAAAAACGCCAGAGACTATGCTCTGTCATTCATCGTCTTCCTGAATCTGGATTGCAAATCAGCAACGGCAAAAGGGCGTCCGCACCGACGCCGCGCCAGATTGCTGCACCTCAAATTTCACCGTCTCAAATAGAGCGACCGTGCCAGAACGCAATTGTTATTTTTGCATTGCACAAATGCAGACTTTTTTGCGGGATTTTGCCTGAATCCGCCGACCGCGGCCCCGTCAGCGGTCGCGACGGGCTACATGCTCGTGCTCGATTGCGACCTCGGCGTCGCGGATCGCGAGCACGGCGAACAGCAGCGCGCCGCCAATGCCGCCGATCACAGCGCCCAGCGGCATGAAGGTGAAGAACACCAGCGCGCCGCCATCGCCTTCAAAATTCGAGGTTTTGAAGATTCCGATCCAGGCAAGCCCGGCACTGATGCCGAGCGCGGCGCCGCTGAGCGCCCCGAATGCCAGACCCAAGAGCGCCAGCAACGCGATTTTCATGATGTCTTGTCAGCCCCGTCGTCCGCAGCATCCCGCGTAATTGGTCACGCAAGCGCCGGTGAGGTTCAACGTGACGGGGAATTGATGGAGAACGTTGTTCCGCCGTTTGTCACTCGCCCGCTCGCCGAGTTGCTCGGCGCTCTCACGTCTCACTCCGCTGTCGTCCCGTCGAAAGACGGGACCCATAACCACAGGGAGCTGTTGTAGCGCGAGCAAGCGGTTGCAGCGGAGCACGCGACAAGCGCCTGTGGTTATGGGTCCTGGCCTTCGCCAGGACGACGGGGGAGGTTCTGATTCAATTGTCAAACAGCAGTCTCGTAGGATGGGTAGAGCGAAGCGAAACCCATCAGCTTTGCAACAAGCGACTTGAGTGATGGGTTTCGCTTCGCTCTACCCATCCTACGCCTGATTCAAACAGCGGAGAGGATGTGACTCCGCATTCTCGCGGCGCATTGCGTCCGAGGTCTGCGTCTCGTTCCGCCCTCTCATCGAACAGAGGGCGCAGGGAAAGCCGGGTGCCGGTTGCACCCATGGGTCCCGTGCAACAAAAAGCACGGGGGTAGGACCACAGGTTCAACCGAAGCATTCCGGCTTTCCCTGCGCGATGGTGTTACGGTTTCCTTCGTGCTCTCCTTGGTGACCGGGCTTTCTTGCCACCATCGCCTCTCGCGCGGATTTCTTCGCGCAAAAAACTTAGCGCCAGCGTCGGGGCGCCAGGACCACACGACTTCGCCGTCCGCGACGCGCGTGCTCGTCAGTCACACGCTTCACGTCCACCGCATCTCACCGCAACGTTCGTGACGATCGCGAACCGCCCCTCATCCGCCGTGAGACGCGCGGAGTTAAATCACTGATTTGCCCGACGGCGAAAGCGGAATGTTTTTCGCGGCTGGGCTGGACGAGGCAAATCACCTTGGAATCGCTTGCATAATTTGCTTCGCCGTGCACGCGACTTTGGACCCTCATGGTGAGGAGCGCGCAGCGCGTCTCGAACCATGAGGCCCCGCTCTCGCCTGGAGCTCCTCCCTCGAGACGCCGCTAACACGGCTCCTCGGGATGAGGGCGGGGCCGCCGTTGCAGGGAACAGCCTTTGGTAGTACTTCTTTTGCAGGGCTAGTCACGCTTGTCTCTTCCGCGAGACCGCGATGACCGCGGCGCACCGATCCTGCCTCACTTCAATGAACTGCCGCCTTCGATTTCCGCGAGAATGCGGATCACCTCCGAGGGAGATGTGAAATGAAGGAAGCCGAGCACTTCTACGCGGCGCCCGCAACCAGCAGCAAGATCCCGGACGGGGTGGTCCGTTATCTTGATGGCACCGACCTGGCGACCAAAACCCAGGCGCTGCGTCTCTCGACGGTTGGTTCGGACGGATGGCCTCACGCTGCCCTGCTCAGTGCAGGCGATATGGTGATCGTGCCTTCTGGTCGCGTCCGCTTTGCGGTTTTTCCGCAATCGACAATGGCCTCCAATCTTGAACGCGAAGGACGGCTCACGATCGCGCTTTCACTCGATGGCGGCATTTGCGAGATGAAGCTCCGCTGTCGCCGCCTCGCCCACTCTTCTTCCGATGTGCCGCTGGCGTTGTTCGAGGCGGAGGTCGAGTCGGTACGCCAGCATGTCGCGCCATACGCGGATGTAACAGGCGGAGTCACCTTTGCACTGCACGATCCTCAAGCCGTACTCTCGCGTTGGCAACGGCAGATTGCCGCGTTGCGCGCCGCCTGAAACCAATCCGAGCAATCGGGGGCAGAAATGCGTGCCTACAAGGACCTTCGTGAATTCCTGTCCGTCCTCGAGCAAGAACGGCAATTGCTGCGCATCCATGATCAGGTTCTTCCTGAACCCGACATCGCCGCCGCGGCCTGCGCCCTTACAGAGATCGGCGAGGACAGCCCCGCGATCTATTTCGACAACATCGCCGGCTACACCAGCGCTCGGGTCGCCATGAACATACATGGATCATGGAGCAACCATGCTCTCGCGCTTGGCATGGAAAAAGACGCCAGCATGCGCGATCAATTTTTTGAGTTCGTCCGGCGCTTCCAGCAATATCCTGGCACATTGGAGCGCGTCGAGACCGCGCCCTGGCAGGAGGTTGTCGTCGACAAGGACGTGAACCTCTACGAACTGCTGCCGCTGTTTCGTCTCAACCGCGGCGATGGCGGCTACTTCATCGACAAAGCCTGCACCATCAGCCGGGACCTGGACGACTGGAACAATGACGATGTCGAGAACGTCGGCATCTATCGCCTGCAGGTCAAAGGGTGGAATCGCCTTGGAATCCAGACTGTGCCGCAGCACGATATCGCGATCCATATGGCTCATGCGGAAGCCCGCGGCCAAGACTTGCCGGTCGCGATCGCGCTGGGAAACGAGCCTATCATCACGCTGATGGGCGCGACGCCGCTGCTTTACGATCAGCTCGAATACAAGATGGCGGCCGTGATGCAGGGCGCGCCATACCGTGTCGTCAAGACTGCAAAGGGCCTGGATGTCCCGTGGGGATCCGAATATGTGCTGGAAGGCCGCCTGCTTTGCGGACAGCGCGAGACCGAGGGGCCGTTTGGTGAATTCCCCGGCTATTATTCGGGATGCCATAAATATCCGGTGATCGAGATCGATCGCGTGTCGCACCGCAAGGACCCGGTCTACGACGCGGTCTATGTGGGGCGGCCCTGGACCGAGCTCGACTTCCTGCAAGCCATGACGACGAGCGCGCCGATCTTCCTTCAACTCAAGACGACGTTTCCCGAAGTCGTTGCCGTCAATGCACTCTATACCCACGGTCTGGTGGTCGTCGTCTCGACAAAAATCCGCTATGGCGGCTTCGCCAAATATGTGGGCTTGCGCGTGCTGACCACGACCCATGGTCTCGGATACGCAAAAGTCGTGATCGTTGTTGACGAGCAAGTCGACCCGTTCGATCTTAAGCAGGTGATGTGGGCGATATCGGTGAAGGTAAACCCCGCGGGCGACATCGTGACCATCCCGAATCTCGCGGAGAATCTTCTGGATCCGGCCTGCAGTCCGGCCGGCGTGGTGACCAAGATGATCATCGACGCCACCACGCCGATCGCGCCTGACCTTCGCGGCGACTATGGCGAGGAACTCGACAAGCCGCAGCACACCGATCAGTGGCGGACCAAGCTCATGGCTCTGGCGAAGGAGATGCGGACATGACGGCGACAACCGCCGACACTCTTCCGGCCGCATGTCCGCGATGTCGATCAGGCAAGATCGAGGTCCGCAGCAAATCTCCCGTTGCCGGGGTCTGGACCGTGTTCGGTTGTCCGACATGCCTCTATGTCTGGAGATCGACCGAGCCGGAGGAGAACGTGAACCCGGACAAATATCCCGTCGCCTTTCGGCTGCGCCCCGAGGATCTTGCCAATCTGCAGGTGGTTCCACCGATTCCAGCGCGCGGGTCATCCTCGTGAGGCCGGGCAGGACATTGGCCATTGTCATTCCGGGGCGATGCGAAGCATCGAGCCCGGAATCTATTTCTCCACTTGCGCCTGCGGCCCAATGGATTCTCTGATGTGCACTTGCACATCATAGCTCGCGCTGCGCGCGCCCCGGAATGACGGACAGTGAGAGTTTCTCGGCCATCCCTCGTGACGCCGCTTCGCGATGCCCGGAATGACACCTCGGGCAGTCCGGTAAGCGCGATTCCTAATGCGCCATCAATAACGGCAAGTCTGCGTGTTCCATGATGTGGCTGGTGGCGCCGCCGAAAATCAATTGCCGCAGCCTGGTCCTTGTAAAAGCTCCCTTGACCAACAGGTCGCAGCCGTCGGCCTTGGCCGCGGCGAGCACCGCTTCGCCGGTGCTGCGACCGTTCAGCTCGATGCTCATGGGCTCGGCGGCAATGCCATTGTACCGCAATTGCTTGCGCACCTGATCGGCCGATGGACCCGGCACATCCTGTCCGCCGATGACAGTCAACACCGTCACGCGTCCGGCCAGGTGCAATAGCGGCATCGCCAACGCGTTGGCGCGGGCCTGCTCGGTGCTGCCATTCCAGTGGATCATGATGTTGGTCGCGATCTGTTTCGGAGCAGTCGGCGGCGACAGCACAACAGGCCGACCGCTTTCGAACAATCCCGACTCGACCGCCCGCCGATAGAGAGGGTCCGTAGCAGCACCCGGCCTGCTCATCACAATCACATCGAACACGCGGCCATGGCTGCCGACGAGGCCCTCGCCCGGCGGCACCTCGGCGAACCAGCTATACCAAGGCCGGTCCGCGGTCATTTTCGCAGCAGCAACACCGTGCTGCTGCATGAAGGTCTCGAACAGCTCGCGCTCGCCCGCCGCCTCCGCTTCGCGCCGCACCCGATAGGTTTCCATGGAATAGCTGCTGGCCAGCCCCGCCACGACAAACTCAGGCGTGCCAAACCACAGTGGAACCCCCTCGATATAGGCGCCAGTGCGCCGCGCGAGCAGCACCGCCGTTTCGAGTGTGGATGTCATGGCCGGGGTATTTTGGGTCGGTACCAAAATCGTCTTCATTGTCAGCTCCCGCCCGTTGCAGATGAACGATGGTGCAGGCAGCCAAAACGGCAGTGACTATCGATATGCTAGACCTTCGGGACGGGATCGCCAACGCCGAGTGCATTGCGAAATGGATTCTCTGTAGTTTCGCATCATAGTTCGCGCCTTCGCGCCCCGGGAATGACGGAGGGAGCTTGTGGCCCATCCCTCGAGACGCCGCTTCGCGGCTCCTCGGGATGAGGAGTCATTCCGGGGCATCGCGAAGCGATGAGCCCGGAATCCATTTCTCCGCGTGCGGGTGCGGCGCAATGGATTCCGGGCTCGCGCTGCGCGCGCCCCGGAATGACGGAGGAGAGAGGCGGCGCGCTCCCTCAATGGAAATCGCGTGACGGCGGCAGAATGCGGACGTTGCGGGGGTGGCGGATTTTTTGCGGGGAGTTTTCGCCGTGGTCGCGGCGGTCGTCGTTGAGGGGTTCGACCAAAGCGGGGCCGGCGGGCACGGCAGGCTTGGCGCTGAAGGCGTCGTTGGAGAGATTGATGAGGTCGTAGGAACGGTCGATCATGCGCTGCGCAACCAGGTGCGTCACCTCCTCCGGGCTACTTTGGATATAGCCTTCGACCAAGATCAGCCGCGCGCCCATCACTTCTTTCCGGTATTGCTCCATCACCTTCGGCCACACCACGATATTGGCGATCCCGGTCTCGTCCTCGAGCGTCATGAACACCACGCCATTGGCGCTGCCCGGGCGCTGCCGCACCAGTACCACGCCGGCGCAGCGGACGCGGCGCCTATCGTTCCGATGGCAGATCTCCTGGCAGGGCACGACGCGCTCTTTTGCAAACATCGCGCGCAGGAACTCCATCGGGTGGCCTTTCAGCGACAGGCGGATGGTCTGGTAGTCGGCGACCACCTGCTCCTGCCGCGGCATCTGCGGCAAGGGTTTTGCGTTCTCGTCCGGCTGCTCGCGGGCAACAGCGGCTTCGAACAGAGGCAAAGGCACGTCGTCGGGCAGCCGCCGCACTGTCCAGAGCGCTGCGCGGCGATCGAGCCCGATCGAGCGAAAGGCATCGGCGTCCGCCAGCAGGATCAGCGCGCGCTTGGGCAGGCCGGTGTCGCGGGCGAAATCCTCCAGCGAGGTGAAGGGACGCCGCTGCCGCGCAGCGACAATGCGGTCGGCCCAGTCGATTTCTTCACCTCTCCCATAGGGAGAGGTCGCGCCCAACGGGTCGCGCCGAAGGCGCGCCCGATGACAGGCTCCAGCGCGGGTGAGGGGCGCGGTCTCTCGTGGGACCTGAGCCCCCTCACCCGACTTGCACATGGTCATGTGCAAGTCGACCTCTCCCCGCTGGGGAGAGGTGGGAGCGTGCGGCAACATCGCAGGCTCACCACGGAATGACGCCTGGATTTGCTTCAGCTTCTCCTCATCCGGGTCTTTCCAGTTGAAGCCGTCGATCTGGCGGAAGCCTAGCCTCACGGCACAGTGCTTACCGCTGCCCTCCTCCAACATATTCTGGGCGAAGCTGTAGGATATGTCGATCTCTCGAACCTCGACGCCGTTCTTGCGGGCGTCGCCGACGATCTGCGCAGGGGCGTAAAAGCCCATCGGTTGCGAGTTGAGCAGTGCGCAGCAGAAGGCGTCGGGGTGATGATGCTTGAGCCAGGAGGAGATGTAGACGAGTTGGGCAAAACTCGCGGCATGGCTTTCCGGGAAGCCGTAGGAGCCAAAACCCTTGATCTGGTCGAAGCAGCTTCTGGCGAATTCGCCATCGTAGCCGCGCGCGACCATGTTGCCGATCAGCTTGTCCTCGTACTTGCCGATGGTGCCGAGATTGCGGAAGGTCGCCATCGAGCGGCGCAGGCCATTGGCCTCTTCGGAGGTGAATTTTGCGGCTTCGATGGCGATCCGCATCGCCTGCTCCTGGAACAGCGGCACGCCGAGGGTCTTGTGCAGCACTCTGTACAATTCGTCTGCAGGACCGTGCTCCGGTGACGGTGATGGATAGCTCACCTTCTCCTGCTTGTTTCGCCGGCGCAAATAAGGATGCACCATGTCGCCCTGGATCGGCCCCGGACGCACGATCGCGACCTCGATGACGAGGTCATAGAACTCCCGCGGCTTCAGCCGCGGCAGCATGTTCATCTGCGCGCGGCTCTCGACCTGGAACACGCCGAGCGATTCACCGCGGCACAGCATGTCGTAGACTCTCTTGTCGTCCTGCGGAACGGTCGCAAGCTCCCAGCGCTCGCCCTTGTGATCGGCGATCAGGTCAAAGCTCTTGCGGATGCAGGTCAGCATGCCTAGCGCCAGCACGTCGACCTTCATCATGTTGAGCGCGTCGACGTCGTCCTTGTCCCATTCGATGAAGGTGCGGTCGTCCATCGCGGCATTGCCGATCGGCACATAGGTATCGAGCCGGTCCTGCGTCAGCACATAGCCGCCGACATGCTGCGAGAGATGGCGCGGGAATTCGATCAACTCAGTGGCGAGATCGACCGCGAGCCCTATCATCGCATTCTTCGGATCGAGCCCCGCTTGCCGCACCTGCATGTCGTTGAGGCCCTTGCCCCAGCTTCCCCACACAGTATCGGCGAGCGCGGCGGTGACGTCCTCCGTCAGCCCAAGCGCCTTGCCGACGTCGCGGATCGCGCTGCGCGGACGATAATGGATGACGGTTGCGATGATGGCGGCGCGGTGACGGCCATAGCGGCGATAGACATATTGCATCACCTCCTCGCGCCGCGAATGCTCGAAATCGACGTCGATGTCGGGCGGCTCCAGCCGCTCTTTCGAGATGAAGCGTTCGAACAGGAGATCGACCTTGGTCGGATCGACCGAGGTGATGCCGAGCACGTAGCACACGGCCGAGTTTGCCGCCGATCCCCGCCCCTGGCACAGGATGCCCTGGCTGCGCGCGTAACGGACAATGTCGTGCACGGTCAGGAAATAATGCGCGTATTTCAGCTCGGCGATCAGCGCGAGCTCCTTGTGCAAGGTGGCGCGAAGCGTGTCGTCGATCTTGCCGCCGAAATAATTAATGACACCGGCCCAGGTCAGGTCTTCGAGATGCTGCTGCGCGGTCTTGCCCGGCGGCACCGGCTCATCGGGATATTGATATTTGAGCTGATCGAGCGAAAAGGTGATGCGGTCGGCAAAGCGCATGGTCTCGGCGATCGCGTCGGGAAAATCGCGGAACAGCCGCGCCATCTCCTGCGCAGGTTTCAGATGCCGCTCGGCATTGGCTTCCAGTCTTTTGCCGATCGCATCGATCGTCATCTTCTCCCTGATACAGGTGAGCACATCCTGCAGCGGGCGGCGCGCGGGATGGTGATAGAGCACTTCGTTGGTTGCGAGCAGCGGCACGTCTGCTGTCGTCGCAAGGTGATGCAATCGTGCCAGGCGCCGCTTGTCGTCGCCACGATAGAGAAGGCTTGCGGCGAGCCATACGCCATCAGCACGGCTTGCTTTCAGGCGTTCGAGCAGATCGAGCGACTTTGTCGTCTCGAAACGATGCGGCAAGGACAGCACCAGGAGCTGGTCTTCGGCGAATTCCAGGAGATCGCTCAGCTTCAGACGGCACTCACCCTTTTCGATCCGCTTGATGTCATCGCCGCGCTTGCCGCGGGTGAGAAGCTGGCACAACCGGCCGTAAGCCGCGCGGTCGCGCGGGTAGACCAGGATGTCAGGCGTGCCATCCATGAATACGATGCGCGAACCGATCAGCAGCTTTGGCGGATGGGTCACTTTCGAATTTTCGAGCTCCTTGTAGGCGCGCACGACACCGGCGAGCGTGTTGTGGTCGGCAAGACCGATCACGGGGATGCGGAGAATGCTCGCCTGATGCACATAGGCGCGCGGATCCGATCCGCCGCGCAGGAAGGAGAAATTGCTTGTGATGCCGATTTCGGCATAGTCGGGCGCCGGTTCCATCATGCGAAAAGCCCATGCACGAACCAGTTGGCGGGAATGGGCTTGCCGTCTTCGTCGATCAGTTCGCTGTCGTAAAGGCCGTCGCGAAAGATCCAGAAGCGCAGACCCTGCTCGTCCTCGACGCGGAAATAGTCGCGCGTCAGCACCTTCCCGTCCCGCTGCCACCATTCCATGGCGATGCGCTCGGGACCCTCGACCCGCACCACCTGATGCGTGGCGCGCCGCCAGGTGAAGCGATGCGGCGGTCCGTCCGGCACGGTGGCGAACGGCACCTTGATCGGCTCTGGCCTTTCGAACAGGCGCAGCGGACGGAGCGGCGGTTCGCCCTCGGCGCGCACGGGCCAGGAGGCTTGCGAGGCCGCGGCCAGATGATGCTGCGCAGGGGCGGCAAGCGCCGCGCGCTCGGGGATATGGGTGTCCTCCGGCAGGTACACGACCACGCGCTTGCCGCCGATGCGGGCGGCGATGCGGTCGATCAGCGCGGCAAGCTCGTCATTGTCATGGACATGGGCATCGAGATCGCGCTGCTGCTGCACCACGATCTCGGTACGACCAGCCGACAGGCGGATCAGGTCGAAGCCGAAGCCGGGATCGAGGGGATCGCTCAGTGCATCGAGCCGCTCGCGGAACAGGCGGTCGATCACCTCGGGCTTCGTGACCGCACGCCCGGTCTCGACGGCAAGCGTGCGCACCGCGCCGTCGGTGCGGAAGAAACCTGCTTCCAGCTTCCGCGCGCCCTTGCCCTGCTTGTCCATCGCCTGGACCAGCATCTTGGCGAGGTTCTGCAGCGTCAGCGCGATCATGGGCTCGGTCGTGACCGGCTCGGGAAACCGCTTTTCGACGATGTAGTCAGGCAATGGCTTGCGCGGGCTGATCGGCGCATCGCCCTGCCCCAGCGCGTGCGCGAGCAACGTGGTGAAGGCAGCACCGAAACGCGCCGCAATCTCATGGCGCGCGCGGGCAGCAACATCGCCGATCGTCTTCAAGCCGGCGCGGCGCAGGCCTTTGGTGATCGTCTCATCGGCGCCCAATGCCGAGATCGGCAGAGGGCTGACAGCTTCGACCTCCGCACCATCCTCGATGATCCTGCCTGACGAATGCCGCGTCAGCGTACGGGCGCAAACCGAGGTGGCTGCGATCGCGCCGCTGACGGCAAAGCCGCGCCGACTGAGCGCGCCGCAGATGATCTGCAGCATCGCGTGTTCGCCGCCGAACAGATGGGCGCAGCCGGTGATATCGAGGAAGAGACCGTAGGGCGGATCGAGCGCCACCAGAGGTGTGAAGCGGTCGCACCAGTCGGCGATGTCATTGAGCGTTTTGGCATCCGCGACCTCGTCGGCATCATAGACCGTCAGTTCCGGGCAGATCGCGCGGGCATTGGCGAGTGGCAGGCCAGTCGACAGCCCGCTTCGCGCGGCGATGTCGTCGAGAGAGTGGACCACCAGCGCGTTGTGCTCCTTGATGACGACAACGCTGGGGATTTCTTTCTTCACCTCTCCCATAGGGAGAGGTCGGATCGCATCGTTAGATGCGATCCGGGTGAGGGCTCTCTCCCCACGAAGAGTCTCGCCCGCGGAGACACCCTCACCCCGGCCCTCTCCCGCAAGCGGGAGAGGGAGCTCAGTGCCCGTGTGGTTAGCTGGCGAGGCGCTGCTTCGCGCCAGTTGCCGCTTGATCCGATCGATGGGCAGGCGCGGCAGCCACAGGCTGAGGATACGCCGACGGTTCACTGAAAAGGCACTCATCACATTTCCATTCCATGATCCATCGCCCGACCGGGCCATGACGGTTGCGAACGAGCTGCGCATCGAACAGAGGCGCGCCCCACGCGCTCCAACTGGCGCCCGGCGGCGAATGCGCCGCGCGCACGATCCATCTGGTTTCCGCGGTGGACGGAAGCGGCGTTGCCGCCAGGCGCAGCAGCAGCGCGGGGACGCCTGATGATTGCGCTGATAGCGTCAGCTTGCGGCTCGCGACCAGATCGAGCTGCTTGGACTCGCCCCAGACTTCCATGATGACGGCGCCTAGCGCGTCGCAAGCGAGCGCATCGGCCGTGGTGCGCAAGGCATTGTCGATGTCGGCGGCGCGCACGGTGACGAGGAGACGCGGATCGAGGCCAAGCTCGGACAGACCGTTCATCGACAGCGCGCCGGATTCGGTTTCGGAAAAATCCTGCCGCACCCAGACCAGCGGCTTTCGCGCGGCAAGACGGCCGGCGAGACCTGCGATGAAACCGGTGGCGGAAGCGCCCTGGTGCCCCTCGGCAAACACCTCGTGCACCGCGGCTTTCGCGAGGCCGCCCTTGAGCATCGCATCAGCGCCGGCATGACCGAGCGCGATCCGCGGCAGCGGATGCGCTTCATTGGATGTCTCAATGCGCTCGATGCGCCCACGCAGGGACGCAAGCGTGCTCAGGCGTGCGCTCGTCATGCGCCGCTCCTTAAGGAAGATATCGGGGCCGCTGCCGGCTTCCGGGAGAAACTAGAAGCTGGCCCAATTGTTCATGGTATGTTCTAATATAAAGCCAACTGCGCGGGAGGAGTCAATCAGATTGGTAACGGGATAAATTCATGAATGAAATCAATTGGATTCATGAGAGCCGTCATGGCCGGGCTTGTCCCGGCCATCCACGTTCTTTCCTTGGTGAGGAAGGCGTGGATGCCCGGGTCAAGCCCGGGCATGACGAGAGGAGAGACAGGAGGGAGAGTAAGTGCCATGCACCACATCATCCTGGGCAGCGAGACTGATTTCGACGGCTGGCGAAAGGCAGCACGGACGCTGGTGCTGAACGAGGTGCCGCCTGACGATGTGACGTGGACGGTGCGCAACAACGAAGTCGAACCGTTCGATGCGCCGGACCGCGAAGCACCGCTCGAGCCGCCGCATGGCACGTTCAGCGTGCCGGCCAAATTCGTCGAGCTGGCGAAAACCGCGATCCTGCATCGCGATGCCGAGCGCTTTGCCCTGCTCTATCGCCTGTTGTGGCGCCTGCGCCGCGACCATGACCTGCTCGACGTCGCCGACGACCCTGATGTCGCGCGCATCCATGCGATGGCGAAGGCCGTGCATCACGAGGCACAGCGGATGCGGACGTCGATCCGCTTCCGCGAGATCGGGCGCGAGCACAAATCGCATTTCGTCGCCTGGTTCGAGCCGCAGCATCATGTCGTGGAACTGGCGGCGCCATTCTTCGCGAGCCGCTTCGCCGACATGCCCTGGTCGATCCTCACACCTGATGTCTGCGCGCATTGGGATGGACATGCGGTGTCGATCACCCCTGGTATCGGCGAGGCCGGGATGCCTGCAGGCAATCGGCTGGAGGAAATCTGGCAGCGTCATTACGCTACGATCTTCAACCCAGCCCGGCTGGCAGCGAAGCAATCGAGGAACCTGCCGGAGGCTTCGACGATTAAGCCCACAAGCGAAATCGCCACGCCACCGGAACCCGCCATGATCCGCCACGCCGACCGACTGAGTGCGCTGCGGAAGGAAGCCGCCGATTGCCGCGCCTGCCATCTCTATGAGCATGCGACCCAGACCGTGTTCGGCGAAGGCCCGCAAAGCGCGCAGGTGATGCTGGTCGGCGAGCAGCCGGGCGACAAGGAAGATCTCGCCGGAAAACCGTTCGTCGGTCCCGCCGGCCTGATGCTCAACCGCGCGCTTGACGAGGCCGGTATCGACCGCAAAAAGGTCTACGTCACCAATGCGGTGAAACATTTCAAATTTGTGCCGCGCGGCAAGATCCGCCTGCACCAGAAGCCGAATACGCCGGAGATCAAGGCCTGCCGCCAATGGTATGAGCGGGAACTCGCATCGATCAAACCGGACCTGGTAGTGGCGATGGGCGCGACCGCTGCGCAATGCGTGTTCAACAAGCTCACGCCGATCAACAAGAACCGCGGCCGCCTGATCGATCTTGACGACGACGTCAAGGCGCTGGTGACGGTGCATCCCTCCTATCTGCTGCGGCTGCCCGATGAGGATGCGAAAGCGCGGGAATATCAACGCTTTGTCGAGGATCTGAAGATCGCCGCGGAACTGTTGAGGAAACGCGCGCGGGCTGCGGCATAAGCATGGCCCCATGCATAGCACTGCAAATATCAAGCCGTTGATAAGACTGATATCTATTTACAACCTTACATTGATGGACAATACTCCCCTATTACAGGGGGAGTTTGGGGCGTCTTGTTCACGCCAATGACGTTCCCATGCGGTCGACGCGCTGCCACGGCGCCACAGCCCCGGCGTCAGGCAGCGCGCGACCGCTCCTCTCCATCACATATCCATCACACACTTTCGCTGCGCGCATGGCTCGTCATGTGAATGGTCAACATTCGTGTCGCGAGCGCGCGTGACAGACGATCATCGATGCAACACCCAAGCACCGTTGCGACACGTGTTTCATTCAAGCAAACTACGGCTGTCATCTAACCTTCAAGTCAATGGTCAAGACTAAGGGCCTCCTTCCGTATTTCGACGGGGCCTCAGAATGACCGATTTTGCACTCAATACTTCAGTACGCGACGAAAGACCGATTCAGCCGGCTTCAAGGCCAAATCTCGATAAAGGCTTCAATCCGCTGACGATGATCCTCTTCTTCGGCATCCTCGCGGCGGGGTTGCTGTTCGTCGCCTACAGCATCTATTCCGACGTCGATGCCACCGGCACCCGCGTCACCACGTTCTTGCCCTACATCCTGCTGTTCGTTGCGCTCTTGATTGCGCTCGGCTTTGAATTCGTCAACGGCTTCCACGACACCGCCAACGCGGTCGCGACCGTGATCTACACGCATTCGCTGCCGGCCGAAGTCGCGGTGATGTGGTCGGGCTTCTTCAACTTCCTCGGCGTGCTGCTCTCGTCTGGCGCGGTCGCCTTCGGCATCATCTCGCTGTTGCCGGTCGAGCTGATCCTGCAAGTCGGCTCCAGCGCCGGCTTTGCCATGGTGTTCGCGCTGTTGATCGCCGCGATCCTGTGGAATCTCGGCACCTGGTATTTCGGCCTGCCAGCCTCGTCTTCGCACACGCTGATCGGCTCGATCATCGGCGTCGGCATTGCCAACGCGCTGATGCGCGGCCGCGATGGCACTTCCGGCGTCGACTGGAGCAAGGCCACCGAGATCGGCTATGCGCTGTTGCTGTCGCCGCTGGTCGGCTTCGTCTGCGCCGCAATCCTCTTGCTCGTGCTCAAGATGATTGTGCGCAACCCTGCGCTCTATGCCGCGCCCGAAGGCAACAAGGCGCCGCCGCTCTGGATCCGCGGCCTGCTGATCCTGACCTGCACCGGCGTCAGCTTCGCGCACGGCTCCAACGATGGGCAGAAGGGCATGGGCCTGATCATGCTGATCCTGATCGGTACCGTGCCGACGGCGTATGCGCTGAACCGCACGCTGCCGGAATCCATGGTCGCCCAGTTCCAGAAGAACTCGGAAGCTGCCTCCAAGGTGATCGCGGCGAAGGGCGCCGGTCACAGCATCATCGGCGATCCCCGTCCGGCCGTGACGCAGTACATCTCGCTGCACCACCTCAATGAGGGCACCTTCCCCTCGCTCGCGGTGCTGGTGAAGGATGTCAGCGACCAGGTGACGAGGTACGGCTCGCTGACCAAGGTGCCCGCGGAAGCCGTCGGCAACACCCGCAACGACATGTACCTGATTTCGGAAGCGATCCGCTTCCTGATGAAGGACAAGGAGAGCGACCTCAGCAAGGAAGACATCGCGACGCTGAACGCCTACAAGGGCTCGCTCGACAGCGCGACCAAGTTCATCCCGACCTGGGTGAAGATCGCGGTGGCGATCGCGCTCGGCCTCGGCACGATGATCGGCTGGAAGCGGATCGTGATCACGGTCGGCGAGAAGATCGGCAAGACCCACCTGACCTACGCGCAGGGCGCCTCCGCCGAGCTCGTTGCCGCCGCCACCATCGGAGCCGCGGACACCTTCGGCCTGCCGGTGTCCACCACGCACGTGCTGTCGTCCGGCGTCGCCGGCACCATGGCCGCCAACGGCTCGGGGCTGCAGATGGCGACCATCCGCAACCTCCTGATGGCCTGGGTGCTGACGCTGCCCGCCGCGATCATGCTGTCGGCTTCGCTCTACGTGCTGTTCGCGAACGTGTTCTGAGCGGCAGAGCCATCAACAACAAAGGCCCGCGCGATGCGCGGGCCTTTTGTTTTGTCGCGAAGACCGCGTCACACACTCTGTCATTGCGAGGAGCGCAGCGACGAAGCAATCCATCTCTCCGCAAGCGGAGGCATGGATTGCTTCGCTGCGCTCGCAATGACGGGGAAGGACGACGAAAGGGCGTCACGCCGCGAGCGTGTTCTCCACCAGCTTGATCCAGTAGGACGTGCCGTAGACGATCGCCTCGTCGTTGAAATTGTAGGCGGGGTGATGCAGGCCGGCGCTGTCGCCATTGCCGCAGAAGATGAAGGCGCCGGGGCGCGCTTCCAGCATGTAGGCGAAATCCTCCGCGCCCATCATCGGCGGCATTTCGTGGACGTTGTTCTCGCCGGCGATTTCCTTGGCGATCTTGGTCGCGAACTCGGTCTGCGAGCGATGGTTGACGGTGACGGGATAGCCGCGCTCGTAAGTGAGGTCGATCCTGGCGCCGGTCATCTGCGCAACGCCGGCGACCACCTCATGGATGCGCTTCTCGACCAGCGCCCGCACCTCCGGCGTCAGCGTGCGCACCGTGCCACGCAGCTCCGCGGTCTGCGGGATGACGTTCCGGGCATTGCCGGCGTGGAATTCGCAGATCGAGATCACGGCCGAATCCAAGGGATCGACGGTGCGCGAGACGATCGACTGCAGCGCCGTGATCAATTGCGAGCCGACCAGCACGCTGTCGATGCATTTGTGCGGCCGCGCGGCATGGCCGCCATGGCCTTCGATCCTGAAGTCGATCGCGTCCGTTGCCGCCATGATCGGGCCGGTCCGGATGGCGAACGAGCCGACGGGGATGCCGGGGCCATTGTGCATGCCATAGACCTGCTCGATGCCGAACCGCTCCATCAGCCCGTCCTTGATCATCGCGGCAGCGCCCGCGCCGCCCTCCTCGGCCGGCTGGAAGATCACAACCGCGTTGCCGGCGAAATTGCGGGTCTCGGCGAGGTAGCGGGCGGCCCCTAACAGCATCGCGGTGTGCCCGTCATGGCCGCAGGCGTGCATCTTACCTGGCGTCCTGGATGCATAGGGCAGATTGGTCTCCTCCTCGATCGGCAGCGCATCCATGTCGGCGCGCAGCCCGATCACCCTGATGTCGCCATTGCCGGCGGGTTTCTTGCCCTTGATGACGCCGACCACGCCGGTGCGGCCGAGCCCCGTCGCGACCTCGTCGCAGCCGAATTCGCGCAGCCGCTCGGCCACGAATGCTGCAGTGCGGTGGGTATCGTACATCAGCTCGGGATGTTCATGGATATCCCGCCGCCAGGCCTGGATGGCGGGCTGCAGGTTGGCGACGCGGTTGACGATGGGCATGGCACTTCTCAAGTTCTGTGATTCAAACGTGTGTGATGTTTAGCATGCAAGCGGCGGTCCACCCAACAGGCACAGCGCCCGGGTCATGCCTAATCGTCATGGCCGGGCTTGTCCCGCCTGCCGACGTCTGACTATTTGGACAGCAGAGAATGCGTAGATGCCTGGAACATTTTCGGGCAACGCGGCCCACGGACGGGTGGAAAGCAAGAGAATGCCTGGAAAGCTCGAGGGTGATTTCGACTATATCGTCGTGGGCGCCGGCACCGCCGGCTGCATCATGGCGAACCGGCTTTCGGCCGATCCGGCAAAGCGCGTGCTGGTGCTGGAAGCCGGCGGCGACGACAACTGGATCTGGTTTCACATCCCGGTCGGCTATCTCTTCGCGATCGGCAATCCGCGTTCCGACTGGATGTTCAAGACCGAGGCGGAGCCCGGCCTCAACGGCCGCGCGCTCGCCTATCCCCGCGGCAAAGTGATCGGCGGCTGCTCGGCGATCAACGCCATGATCTCGATGCGCGGACAGGCCGCCGATTACGATCACTGGCGCCAGCTCGGTCTCACCGGCTGGGGCTACGACGACGTGCGGCCGGTGTTCCGCGCGATCGAGGATCATTTCCTGGGGCCGAGCGAGGACCACGGCACGGGCGGCGGCTGGCGCATCGAGGCGCCGCGGCTGTCCTGGAAAGTGCTGGACGCCGTCGGCGACGCCGCGGAAGAAATGGGCATCAGGCGCATTCCCGATTTCAACACCGGCGACAACGAAGGCGTGAGCTATTTCCACGTCAACCAGAAGCGCGGTCGCCGCTGGTCTTCCGCGCGCGGCTTCCTGAAGCCTGCATTGCACCGGCCGAACCTGCGGCTGGAAAAGAACGTGCTGGTCGATCGCCTGATCGTCGAACAGGGCCGCGCGGTCGGCGTGCGCTTCATGCGCGACAATGAAATCATCGAAGCCCGCACCAAGGGCGAAGTGATCCTCACCGCCGGCGCGATCGGATCGGTCCAGGTGCTGCAGCGCTCCGGCATCGGGCCCGCCGAGTGGCTCACACCACTCGGCATCGACGTCGTGCTCGACAAGCAGGGCGTCGGGCGCAACCTGCAGGACCATCTGCAGCAGCGAGCGATCTACAAGGTCACTGGCGTGCGCACGCTGAATGAGACCTATTATTCGCTGTTCCGCCGCGGCCTGATGGGCCTCGACTACGCGCTGCGCCGGCGCGGGCCGCTAACGATGGCGCCGTCGCAACTCGGCATCTTCACCCGCTCCGATTCCACCCGCGAGCGCGCCAACATCCAGTTCCACGTGCAGCCGCTGTCGCTCGACAAGTTCGGTGATCCCCTGCACCGCTTCCCCGCGATCACCGTGAGCGCCTGCAACCTGCAGCCGACCTCGCGCGGCACCGTCCGCATCCGCTCGGCGCAGCCCGACGAGAAGCCGTCGATCGCGCCGAATTATCTTTCGACCGACGAGGACCGCCAGGTCGCAGCGGACGCGATCCGCACCACGCGCCGTCTGATGAAGCAGAAGGCGCTCGCGCAGTACCGGCCTGAGGAATTCCTGCCCGGTCCCTCCGTCGGCGACGACGATGCATCGCTCGCAAAGGCCGCCGGCGATATCGGCACCACGATCTTCCACCCCGTCGGCACCGCGAAAATGGGCACGGCCAACGACCCGATGGCCGTGGTCGACGAACGCCTGCGCTTCTTTGGGCTTGCGGGCTTGCGCGTGGCCGACGCGTCCGTGATGCCGACGATCACTTCGGGCAACACAAACACGCCGACCGCGATGATCGCGGAGAAGGCCGCTGCGATGATTTTGGAGGACGGGCGGTAACCCATCTCGTTCTGTGCGCCGAATTCGCCTTTGGCAGCAGCCATTGACCAAATCCTATAGGTATATTACTATATAAAAGTGAATGATGCGTTGCGCGAGATTAAGCCTGCCATTTTCGTGGGCTCGAGCCAGAAGGACTTGCGGGCCTTTCCTTCAGCCGTCCGAAGCGAGATCGGTCAATCGCTTTTCGAAGCGCAACTGGGCGAGCATCCACGCAACGCCAAGCCCTTGAAGGGCCTGGGCGGCGTACTAGAGATTCGAGACAATTTTGACGGCGACACTTACCGAGCCGTCTACACGGTCCGGTTCGAAGGCGTCCTGTACGTCCTGCATGCGTTCCAAAAGAAATCCACAAGTGGGATCGCCACACCGCAACGACATATGGATTTGATCCGGCAGCGTCTACGCGATGCGGAGGCTATCCACAAGGCAACCAAGGGAGACTAGCGATGAGCGCCAAGAAAAAAGTGCCCGCCCATACCAAGGGCTCCGGCAACATTTTCGCTGATCTCGGCTTGCCCAACGCCGAGGAGCACCAATTGAAGGCCGCGCTGGTCGTGCAGCTCAAGCGGCTGATGGCCGAACGGGAGTTGACTCAGACCGAGGCCGCCAAGCTGGTCGAAATGAAACAGCCCGACCTCTCGAAACTCCTGCGGGGTCACCTCAAGCTCGCATCCGTGGAAAAACTGATGCGGATGCTCACTGCTTTCGACCAGGACGTGGAAATCAGGCTGAAGCCGCATCGTAAGCGCGGCGAGGCAGGCCGGATCACGCTTGTTTCTGCGGTGTAGAATGTATGCTCAGTCAGCGCCGCATCTCGATCGGATCTGCAGATAGGCGCATTGCGCTGGTGCAATGGGCCGAAGACAGCTCGCACTGGCCGCCCGCGCTTCTGCTGCACGGCACTGGCTTCGTGGCCAACGTCTGGGATGACGTCGCGCGCGATCTTGCATCCGACTACACGGTATATGCGCTCGATCGCCGCGGCCACGGCGACAGCCACAAGCCCGCGACGAACTGCTATCACTTTCAGGACTATGCGCAGGACGTGTGCAGCGTCATCGAAGAGCTCGGCCTGCACGACATCTACGGCATCGGCCACAGCGCAGGCGCAACCGACCTGCTGCTTGCCGCAAAGCTGCTGCCGGGACGCTTCGCACGCCTGTTCGTGATGGAGCCGACCATTATGGATCCGCGCGCCGCGCGCGACGGCGTGACGGAATTGAGCGAACGAGCAACCTCCTCCGTGCAAGGCGCCCTGCGCCGCCAGGCCGAGTTCGACAGTTTTGACGCGGTATTTACACGTTATCGCGCCGCGCCGGCATTTGCGGATTGGTCCGAGACTTCGCTCTGGGCCTATATCAGGCATGGCTTTGCGCCCCTGGAGAACGGAAGGGTACGGCTTCGTTGCACGCCCGAAATCGAGTCGGCGATCCTGCGCCCGATCTTCGAGGCCATGGAGCAGGTCTACGCCGGAGATGCGCGCGGCAATCCTTTCGGCTGGCTCAGTGAAATCGCTTGTCCCGTGCGCGTGGCCACAGCCGAAAAGTCCTGGCCGATCTACAAGGAGATGGCGTCACGAGCCGTCTCGCTCATTCCCGATGTCAGCGCGTGGAATTTCGATGGCATCGGCCATTGCGTGGCGCAGGAAGCGCCGCCAATGCTGTTGCAGGCCCTGCGGGAATTCGCGCGATCGGAACGATGAAGCCCGCTCACTGCAGCACCGGGCTAATCCAAAGCCGCGTCGCCGGTCCTCTATATTGAAACAGCCCAGAGCAACACGTTAGTTCGTTACGAATATCCATTGTGGAGGAAGTTCAAATAAATGGACAAACCAACCTTACCGGAATTGACGATCGAGAAGCTATGCCATGTTGCGAATTGGGCCGCCGACTGCGCGGAACGAGCACTCCCGGTGTTCGAGGCGCGCGCTCCAAATGACGCTCGTCCGCGCCAAGCCATCGACGCCGCACGAGCTTTCGCGCGCAGCGGTGTACGGACCGCAGATATTCGCAAGTTCGCGTGGGGCGCACAGTCGGCCGCAAAAGATGTGCAAGAGCCTGCCGCAGCTGCAGCCGCTCGTGCCGCTTCGACCGCTGCCGCGACGGCTTACACGCATCCAATCGCGACATCGCACCAGACAAATCACATCTTGAGCTCAGCCGCCTACGCCGCGCATGCAAGGGCGCTTTCGGCCGGCGACGAACCCGGTGCGAGCGACGCTGAAATTCGGTGGGCGATTGGGCGTGCATCGCCCGAGATCAGGCAGCTCGTCCAGCAATTTCCTACACGCGCCCCAAGCAAAGGGCGGTTTCACACACTGCTTTATCGCCTCGATACCGGCTTGCGGAGCTGATCGACGTACATGCGTCGAATGCTGGCCGGCCGAACGCATCACGCAACAATTGAAGTTGCGAAAGATGCGAGAAGGCGTTATATCGCGTAGCCGGGCGCGCTGCGCCGCCACCGACGATCGGGCTCATGAAACTCTACAACTTCGCATTCGGCCCCTACCCGCAGCGGTTGACTATCTACGTCGCCGAAAAGGGCCTCACGGATATCGAACTGATCCGTTTGGATCCGCCGACCGACAAGACGAACTGGCCGCCGGCCTTCCTCAAAGGTCTCACGCCCGCCAGTTCGTTGCCGATCGTCGTAGACGACGACGGGACGGTGGTCGGGCAGTCGCTGGCGATCCTCGAATATCTCGAGGACACCCGTCCGGGCCCAGACATGCGCGGCAGGACGCCGGCGGACCGGGCGCACACGCGGGAGCTCGTCACAGTCTTTGACGACGCGCTTTCGTTCTTCGCCCTGTGGGCCCGGCACGGCAGCCTTCTAAATCGCGGCGTCGACCGCGAAAGTCGCGACGTCGCCGAGATCTGCGCTCCCAGCTATTTCCAGAAACTGCGGCTCGCCGAGCGGATGATCGGCGATGCCGAATTCCTGGCCGGCGATGCGGTGACCATTGCCGATTGCGTGGCGATGGCGACGCTTCGTTACGTCGACGGCTTCTACGACGTGCCGATCCCGTCCGATTGCTCCCGGCTCTCCGATTGGTACGCGCGCTTCTCGTCGCGGCCCAGCGTGCCGGCCCACGACTTTCCTCCCCATCAGCACGCGCTTGCGCGTCATCTGATGACGCAGACCGGGATTTCGATCGAGCCATGAAACGCGTCACCCTGGAGAGCGCGCATGAAGAATGACACGTCCGCCGCTGCCTCGCCGGTTTCCGAGATCGTGCGCCACTTCAGCGATCCCGCAGCAGTAGCCCGCTACGCCGAGGATACGCCGCGCAAGGTGCCCGGCTTCGCCGATCTTCAGCGCATGGCGTCGCTGCTGCTCGCCGAACGCGCGCCGGAAGCGGCTGATATCCTCGTCCTCGGTGCCGGCGGCGGTCTGGAGCTGAAAGCGTTCGCCGAGGCAAGGCCGCGCTGGGGCTTCACGGGGATAGATCCCTCGGCGGCGATGCTCGATCTCGCGCGTGACGTGCTGGGGCCGCTCGCCGCGAGGGTCCGGTTGATGCAAGGTTTGATCGAAGACGCACCTGCCGGGCCCTTCGATGGCGCGACCTGCCTGTTGACACTGCATTTCCTTTCGAAGCCGGAGCGCCTGCGCACGCTGCGCGAGATGCGGCGACGGCTCAAGCCGGGCGCGGCGCTCGTCGTGGCGCATCACAGCCGGCCGCGGGGCGGCGCGCTCGAATGCTGGCTGACGCGCTCCGTCATGTTCGCGAACGGCACCGGAGCCGATCCCGCGCAGGTGTCGGCCTCCGCCGCTTCCGTGGCGCAGCGGCTGCCCATTCTGTCCGCCGAAGAGGACGAAGCGCTTCTCGCGGAAGCGGGCTTTTCCGACGTTCTACGCCGGATTTACGTTCCGAGGCTGGGTCGCAGCCGGCTGACGGGACACACCTTGCACGGCGCTGCTGCTCACGAAATCGTCATCGCCTCGCGCCAATAGACCGCCGCTGCCGGGAATAACCCCTCCCCTCGCCCAATCACATCTCCGCAGACCCAATCACGGGCGCATGGAGAACTGCGATGAGCGAGTTCGATCACGACCACAGGGACGAAGAGCGCGGCGTGAGCCGCCGCAGGGTGCTGGAGTGCATGACCTGGGCGGGCACCGGCGTGCTCTGGACAGTGGCGGGCGGCGTGCCGCGCTCGCTCGGCATGGTCGGTTCTGCGCAAGCCGCCGAGGCTTCCGGCATGACCTTCCTGCAGATCAGCGACAGCCATGTCGGCTTCGACAAGGCCGCCAATCCGAACGCGCTCGGCACGCTGGAAGAAGCGATCGGCAAGATCAACGCCATGCCGGCGAAGCCCTCCTTCATGATCCACACCGGCGACATCACACATCTGTCGAAGGCCGCCGAATTCGACAATGCCGAGCGCGTCATCTCGCAGGCCAAGCTCGACGTGCATTACGTGCCGGGCGAGCACGACCTGATCGACGAGGAGGTCAAGCTCTACAAGGAGCGCTACGGCCGCGGCACCAGGGGCGCCGGCTGGTATTCGTTCGACGCCGGCGGCGTGCACTTCGTCGGCCTCGTCAACGTCGTCGACCTCAAGGCCGGAGGCCTGGGCAATCTCGGCGCCGAGCAGCTCGAATGGCTCGAGGACGATCTGAAGGGCCGCTCGAAATCGACCCCGATCGTGCTGTTCGCCCACATCCCGCTATGGACCGTCTATCCGACCTGGGGCTGGGGCACCGAGGACGGCGCACGCGCGCTGGAATATGTGAAGGGTTTCGGCTCGGTGACCGTGCTGAACGGGCACATCCACCAGGTGATGCAGAAGGTCGAAGGCAACGTCACTTTCCACACCGCGCGCTCGACCGCCTTCCCGCAGCCGGCCCCGGGCACTGCGCCCTCGCCGGGTCCGATGAAGGTCGAGGATGCCAAGCTGCGCAGCGTGCTCGGCATCGCCAGCGTCAACTTCAAGCAGGGGCAGGAGCGCCTCGCCATCATCGACACGCCGCTGCAGGGCTGAAGAGGAACAGGTTCATGAGCACGATCAATCGCCGTGACTTCGGCATCGCCGTCGCCGCGGCCATGCTGCTCCGCGCCACCGCTGCGCGCGCCGCCGATATGGAAGTGCATATCGACAATTTCGTTTTCCAGCCCGCGCAGCTCGACGTGAAGGTCGGCACGACCGTCACCTGGACGAATCGCGACGACATTCCGCACACGGTGGTATGCGCGGGAAAATTCAGGTCGAAGCCCATGGACACCGACGGCAGCTTTTCATTCACCTTCACGGAGGCCGGCGAGTACAAATATTTTTGTTCCCTGCACCCGCACATGACAGGCATGATCAGGGTCGAGTAAGTTGACGATCTCTGCCAGCGCACCCCTGCCCGGCCGGCGGATCGACACCGGCCGGGCCAAGACACGGGCCAAGACATTCGCCGCACAAACCGGGCATGAGGCGATGAACGCGTCGGAGGACAATCCCGAGAAGGCGCGGCGCTTTCGCGAGGCCGCACTGCCTTATCTCGACGATGCCTATACATTGGCACGCTATCTCCTGCGGGACGCCAGCGATGCCGAGGATGCGGTGCAGGAATGTTTCCTGCGCGCCTACAAGCATTTCGACAGCTATCGCGGGCCGGCAATGAAGCCTTGGCTGTTCGCGATCCTGCGCAATGTCTGCCGCGCCGAATATGCGCGGCGCGCGGGCATCAAGACCGGCGCGATCGAGGATGTCGCTGATAGCGCGGAGGCAACTCCGCTCTGGTATGAGGCGCCGGAGACGCCGGAAGCGCAGATGCTGCGCGAGAAGGATTCCGCGGCAATTCGCCGATTGATCGCGGCGCTCGCCGAACCGTTTCGCGAGACCTTCGTGCTCCGGGAAATCCAGAACCTTTCTTACCGCCAGATCGCCGATGTTGCGGCCGTGCCCGTCGGCACCGTGATGTCGCGACTTGCCCGCGCCCGCGCGATGCTGCGCTCGGCGTGGCTTGCGGAACAGGAGCAAGCAAAATGACCTGCGAGGAAGCCGAGGTGCTGCTTCAGGCGCTGATCGACGGCGAGCTCGACGCGGGACATGCGCGCGAGGTCGAGGACCACGTCGCAGGCTGCCCGCGCTGCACGGAGCTGGCGAAAGACTATCGCGCGATCAGCCGCATGATCGCGGAAAAAGGTGCAAGCTACACTGCGCCGCTCGAGCTGCGCCGGCGCATCGAGGCCGCGCTGCCGCAGCCGAAGGTTGCCCCAAGTCGCCGCGCGGTGCTGCGCGGCTTCGCGCTGGGATCGGCGGTCTCCGCGATGGCTGCCACCGGTCTCGTCGCCGTCATCCTGCGCAGCGACGACGAGGCGCGCGTCCAGTCGGAACTGGTCTCGGCGCATCTGCGCTCGCTGCAGGCCGGCCATCTCACCGACGTGCTTTCCACCGACCAGCACACGGTCAAGCCGTGGTTCAACGGCAGGCTCGACGTCGCCCCGCCGGTGATCGACCTCACCGCCCTGGGCTTTACCCTGATCGGCGGACGCCTCGACTATGTCGACGCCCGCCCGATCGGCGCCGTGGTCTATCGAAGGCGCCAGCACGTCATCAACCTGTTCGTCGCGCAGACGTCAGACACCGAGCGCCACGCCGCCCGGATGAGCCAGCGGCAGGGCTTCAACATCCGCCACTGGAGCGATCACGGCCTGAATTTCTGGGCCGTCAGCGACCTCGCCGCCGACGAGCTTGCCGAGTTCGGCGAGAAGTTCGAGACGGCGATGCGGACTCCGGCCACGTAGCCGGACGGTTGTGGGCGACTATTGCTGCGGAGGGTATCGGTCGAATACGGGCAGCTCGTGCGCGCGTACCATCCATTGGACCCGCTCGGCGACCTGGACATGGATCACTGGCGGAACGACGTCAGGATCATCATAGGTTCCGCTCTGAACATCGATGATCCCGGGCAGCATCTGCTCGTTGACGTAGAAAAGACCGGTGCCGCAGTTGGCGCAAAAATGCCGGCGGCCGTGCTCGGATGATTCGTAGACCTTGGGCTGGCCTTGCGTCACCTTGACGGCATTGGCGGGATACATCGTCCAGCCGACCATCGGCGCGCCGGCGTGACGCCTGCAATCCGAGCAGTGGCAGAGGGCGTGCGTAAGGGCTTCGCCTTCAGCCTCGTAACGGATGGCTCCGCAATGACAACCGCCTGTGATGCGCATTTCATCTCCTCCCAGGTCGTTGATAGAGCCGATTAGTCGAAGGCGTAGTCCACCAACACGAGTTGGTTGGTGAGAGCTGCGGCGATTGCGCTTCGCTAATCCGCCCTACGAGTCCACACGGCTACGCCGACTTGCGCACCGCGTTGTCGACCAGCGTCTTGCCGAGCGACCAGATCGCGCCGGGGACCTTGTGGCTGCCGGCGATGACGGTGTCGAAGGCCTTTTCGATCCAGGTGCAGTCGTCCTCGGTGAGGACGAGCGGTGGCAGGAGCTTGATGGTGTGGAGGCCGTGGCCGGCGACCTGGGTCAGGATCTTGTGGTCCTTGAACAGCGGCACGGTGATGAGCTGGCAGAACAGGCCCTTGTTGGCGGTCTCCAGCACGTTCCAGGATGCACGCAGGCGCAGCGACTTCGGCGGGCCGAACTCGATGCCGATCATCAATCCCTTGCCGCGGACTTCCTTCATCAGCTCATAGCCCGGCACCATCCGCGTCAGCGCGAGGCGGAGCTCGGCGCCGCGCTTGGCGGCCTGCTCGACCAGCTTCTCGGCCTTGATGACGTCGAGCGTCGCGATGCCGGCGGCCATCGCCAGATCGTTCTTCGAGAATGTCGAGCCGTGCACGACGGCGCGATCCATCTGGTTGAAGATCTTGTCGAAGATGCTCTTGCGCGTCAGCAGCGCGCCGACCGGGACATGACCGCCGGACAGCGCCTTCGCGAGGAGCACCATGTCAGGCTCGACATTCCAGTGCTCGACGGCGAGGAATTTGCCGGTGCGGCCGATCCCGGTCTGAATCTCGTCGGCAACAAGCAGCGTGCCGTATTTCCGGCACAGCGCCGCGGCACCGGGCAGGAATTCGTCCGAGGGCATGTTGACGCCCTTGCCCTGGATCGGCTCGACGATGAAGGCCGCGACCTGGCGCGACGACAGCGCCTGCTCGAGCGCGGCAAGATCGTTGAAGGGAATCTGGGTACAGCCGGGCAATAGCGGCTCGAAGCCGGAACGGAAATTGGTGTCGTCCATCAGCGACAGCGCGCCATAGGACAATCCGTGAAACGAATGCGAGCAGGACACGATGCCGGGGCGCCCGGTCGCGCCACGCGCGAACTTGATGGCGGCTTCTACCGTCTCGGCGCCCGAATTGGAAAAGAATACCTTGTCCAGATATGGCACATATTCGAGCAGGCGCTCGGCGAGGATGCCGGCGAGCGTGGACACGTCAAGCTGCACGAGATTGGGCAGATCGGCATCCAGCACGCTCTTCAAGGCCTGGCGCAGCGCCGGGTGGTTGCGGCCGATCGCAAAAACGCCAAATCCGCTGAGTAGGTCGAGATAACGCGCCCCCTCACGATCGAAGAGATATTGGCCTTGCCCTTTTTGAAAGCCGACGTCATAGCCGATGGTTTTGAGCACGCGCACGAGCTGCTCGTTCAAGTAGCGCGCGTGCAGGGAACTGCGCTGCGCCTGGCGCTCCACAAACATCTCGGAAACGTCTAGATTTGAGCTTAGCATTGGCTACATACGTCGGTTGATGGTCATTTCGTCAACTCAAAACGCCGAATGCGGCGTTTTGCCCCCAAGCTTTGGCTCTTCTACACTTAAGCACAGGTAAGACCATGTTGCACTGCCCACCCAAGCTCGCGCTCACCATAGCATACTCGGGATTCGTTTTGGCGAGCACAATGGTCCCAGCGCTGGCCGCGGATCCGACCGGCGACTGGCGCGTGGCTGACGGTGTCGCCCATATCCGGGTCGCACAATGCAACGGCAGCCTCTGGGGCGCAGTCGCCTGGGAGAAGACCCCCGGCGGCAAGGATACGCATAATCCGGACGCCGCGAAGCAAAGCCGGCCCACGCTCGGCATGCCGATCCTGATCGACATGAAGAAGAAGGCGGGCACGGATGCGTGGGAGGGCCAAGTCTATAATGCCAAGGACGGTCAGCTCTACAGCTCTACGATCAAGCCAATTGGCTCTGACAAGCTCGAGATTCAAGGCTGCGTGCTGGGCTTTCTCTGCGGCGGCGAAACCTGGACCCGCGTTGGGCCTCCGATTCCCTCCAGCGCCGCTGGCAGCACGCCCCCTGCCAACAGCATGGCCAAGGGCGCCGCGCCCAAAGGTGCATCGCCGTCTACATCGCAGCAGGCAGCCGCTCCGACGCCGCCCAAGACCACCGGCTCGGTGAGCTCGGCTCCCGCCACCGCGCCGGCCGCGTCTTCCAAGCAACCGGCCGGCCAGAAGCAGGCAGCAGCCGTCCCAGCCGCCCCATCAGGTGACGTCGTCGGCGATATCTGCCTCCTTCCGGACGTCGCGCGGTTTACCCATTAGTGCCGGCTGGAAGAGCAGCACCGCGGCGAGAGTCGTGACCAGCGACAGCGCGAGCAATTTGCCCATGCTCGCGGTTCCTGGATGACTTGAAAGCCACAGGCTGCCGAACGCGGTTGCCGTCGTCAGCGCGCTGAAAAAGATTGCCCGCGTCAGGCTCGATTGCAGCAGATTCGTTCTGCCCTGACGCCAGGCGGTGACGTAATAGATCTTGAAGGCGACGCCGACGCCGAGCAACAGCGGCAGCGCGACGATGTTGGCGAAGTTCAGCGGCAGCCCGATCAGCACGCAGATTTCCAGCGTCACGGCGCCCGCGACCAGCAGCGGCACGATCGTCATCAGCACGTCGGCGATGCGCCGCAGCGTCAGCCAGAGCAGCAGGCTGATCACGATCAGCGACCAGATGCCGGCGTGGATGAACGCCTTCACCACAGTATCGCCGGACTTCAGGATCGAGACCGGGCCGCCGATCGCGGTCGGCTCGGCCGCGAGCACGGCGGCGGCGAATTTGCGCAGCGTATCGTTGTCGTTCGGATCGCCCTTCGGCAGGGCCTCCACCCGTATCAGCCCGTCCTTGGCCTTCCATTGGCGGACCAGTTCCTCCGGCAGCGACTTCAGGGTGACGGTCTGGGCCTGCAGCATGTCCCTGAGCTGGTCGAGCACCACCTTGAGCGGCGAAACGAACACGTTCTGCGCCTTATCGCGCGTCGCCTGATTCGAATCGGCGAGCTTGGTCAGCGCATCCGCAAGCCGGCGCGCAGCCACGGCGCCGGCGTTCTTGATGTCGCCGGCTGTCTTGCGGAGGTTGTCGGCCGAGCTCTTCAGGGACTCGACATTCTCCTGGTCGGTCGGCGGCGCATCGATCGAATCCGGATTGAGCGCCGGGTTGAGCATCTTCGCCGCCTGCGCGATCAGCTTCAGCTTGGCCGGCTGATCGGTCGGCACGAAGCTGTCGAGCGACCGGACGCTCAACACCTCCGGCAGCTTCTCCAGCCTTTCCTCGATCTTCCTGGCGTCGGCTTCCGAATGCGTCATCACATTGATCGCGTTGGCGCCGGTGTTCGGGTCCCGCCTCAGATCGAGGAAGGTCGCGATCGATTCGACGTGCGAGTTGCGCAGGTTGATCGGATTGAAGTCGAACTTCATGTAGTAGAGCAGCGGCAGGCCGGCGATCACCAGCGCAAGCGTGCAGATGATGATCGCGACGCGATGCTTCTCCAGGAAGTGGTCAACGGGCGCGAGAAACGCGTAACCGACCGGCTCCTTCTCGCCGGGCGGATTGAGCAGGTCGAGGAGCGCCGGCAGTGTGGTGATGCTGGTGAGGAACGCGATCAGCATGCCGGCGCCGGCGATCTTGCCGAGCTCGGAAATGCCCTTGTAGTCGGTCGGCAGGAAGCACAGGAAGCCGGCGGCGGTGGCCATCGCCGCAAGCGACAGCGGCACCGCCGAGCGCCGCGCCGCGTTCTCCAGCGCCAGCGTCAGGTTGTCGTTCTTGAAGCGTTCGGAGCGGTAGCGGACGCTGAACTGGATGCCGAAATCGACCCCGAGGCCCACGAACAGCACGGCAAAGGCGATCGACAACAAATTGAGCGAGCCGACCATCATCAACCCGACGGCGGTGGTGATCGCAAGCCCGATGAACAGGTTCAGGAACACGGCGAAGATGATCTTGGCCGAATGCAGCGCGAGCCACAGAATCACCAGCACGATCAGCACGGTGCCGATGCCGTTGATGACGGCGCCGTCCTGCACGGTGGCATATTCCTCGTTGGCGATCGGGACCGGCCCGGTGAGGCGGACGCGCGCGCCATATTCGCTTGCGAATTTCAGGTCCGCAGCCGCCTGCCGGATCGCATCGGTCGCTGCCTTGCCGGGCTCCAGCGCCTGATAGTCGAGCACCGGCTTGAACTCGATGAAGGCGCGCTTGTCCGAATCGGTCAGCGGCTTATCGCTGGTGAGCTCGCGCCAGGAGAAGGTCGGATTACCCTTGTTGCTGAGGACATCCTCGACCGTCTGAGAGATCAGGTTGAAGGGCCGCGCCGCATTCTCGAGCTTGGCCTGCCCGCGCTTGACGCCGGCAAGGCCGGTCTCCAGCGCACCGGTGAGGCCGCGGATCGAAGGATCGCCGGCCATGATCTCGATCAGGGGCGCGGCTGATTCGAGTTCGCCGGTGACCTGGGCGACTTCCTCGGTCGGCAGAAACAGAAGCCCGTTCTTCTCGAAGAATTCGCCGGAGCCGAGCGGGGTGACCGATTCGAAATGCTTGGTGTCACCGGTAAGCTTATCGGCCAGCGCCTTGGCCGCCAGACCCGTGAGTTCCGGCGTCGGCGCCTCCACGACGGCAAGAATCAGGCGCTCGCGGTCGAAAGCTTCCTCAAACTTGATGTCGCGCTGGCGCCAGTCGAGGTTGGGCGAGATCAGCGTATTGATGTCGGTATTGATCGTGAAGTTGCGCGCCGCATAATAGCCCGCCGTCACCGCAAGAATCAGCGAGACGACGACGACAGGGACGGCAAATCGCGTGCACGCCTTAACAATCGAGACAACAATACGTGTCAGCACTTCATTTCTTTCTGATCTCAGGAAGCACGCCGAAAACGCCCGCTATGTAGCGGAGTTCCCAGGGCCGATCTAATGTTGTTTCGGCCGCCCGACCGCTGGTTCACGAAGCAGCGTCGAAACCGGCCGGAACAGTGTTGCGCGCGGTATATCCCGCCCCAGCGGGCAATAAAGTGACGAACAAGTGAGATGGGGTGGGCATTAATGCCGCAGTTTTAGGTATTTTGATACCTTAAAATGGTGACCCGAGCGATAGCCGTTCCGTAATCCGGCTTTCCTAGACGCTCATTTTTTGACACAAAGCGCTCTTCTTCCGTGCGCTTGGGGGTGGGCTTAAGTGCAGGAACCGGTGGTGTGGATATTGCAGCAGGCAGGACATGCCGGCTGCAGTATCCGGCCGCGCGGGTTTTCGGATCAGGATTGGTGCAATTTGCTTAACGGACGTCCCATGGAGGTTTTTCTAGCGCAGCCGCGGGGGTTTTGCGCCGGCGTGGTGCGCGCCATCGAGATCGTCGAGCGGGCGCTCGAGAAATACGGGCCGCCGGTCTATGTGCGGCACGAGATCGTCCATAACAAATACGTCGTCGAAAGCCTGAAGAACAAGGGCGCGATCTTCGTCGAGGACCTTTCCGAGGTTCCGGCGAACGCGGTGACCGTGTTCAGCGCCCATGGCGTGGCGCGCAGCGTCGAGGAAGAGGCCGCCGCACGCGGCCTGCCGGTGCTCAACGCCACCTGCCCGCTGGTCACCAAGGTTCACAACCAGGGCAAGCGCTATATGTCGAAGGGCCGGGCATTGATCCTGATCGGGCATGCCGGCCACCCCGAGGTCGAGGGAACCATGGGCCAGGTTCCAGGCCCCGTGCTGCTGGTCCAGAGCGTCCAGGACGTCAAGGCCCTGACGCTGCCGCCTGATACGCCAGTCGCCTACATCACCCAGACCACACTGAGCGTAGATGACACACGTGAGATTATTCTGGCGCTCCAGGCCCGGTTTACAGACATTCAAGGCCCTGACATCCGCGATATCTGTTATGCCACACAGAACCGCCAATCCGCGGTAAGGGACCTGAGCAAGCTGGTGGATGTCATCCTGGTGGTTGGGGCCGCCAACAGTTCCAATTCCAATCGGTTGCGCGAGATCGGCACCGAGGCCGGTGTCGCCAGTTACCTCATTGCCGATGGCACCGAACTCAACCCGGAATGGCTGAACAATGCGAAGACCGTCGGCATCACGGCAGGTGCCTCGGCACCCGAAGTGCTGGTCGACGACGTGATCGAGGCGTTGCGGCGCATCGGACCGGTCAAGGTGTCGGTCCTGTCGGGCCGGGAAGAGAACATCGAATTCCGCCTGCCGGCCGAACTGACCGCGGGCTGACCCAAACTAGGTCGTGAGAGTCGAGAGAGAAAGAATGGCAATACCCTTCTTCAAGGAACTCCGCATCGGCGGCTATCTGCTCAAGCAGAAGCTGCAGGGCCGCAAGCGCTATCCGCTCGTGCTGATGCTGGAGCCGCTGTTTCGCTGCAATCTCGCCTGCGTCGGCTGCGGCAAGATCGATTATCCGGATGCGATCCTCAACCGTCGCATGACCGCCCAGGAATGCTGGGACGCGGCCGACGAGTGCGGCGCGCCGATGGTCGCGATCCCCGGCGGCGAGCCGCTGATCCACAAGGAGATCGGCGAGATCGTCCGCGGCCTGGTGGCGCGTAAGAAGTTCGTCTCGCTCTGCACCAACGCGCTGCTTCTGGAAAAGAAGCTCGACCTGTTCGAGCCGTCGCCGTACCTGTTCTTCTCCGTGCATCTGGATGGCCTGAAGGATCACCACGACAAGGCGGTGTCGCAGAAGGGCGTGTTCGATCGCGCGGTGTCCGCGATCAAGGCGGCGAAGGCACGCGGCTTCACCGTCAACGTCAATGCCACCATCTTCGACGGGCATCCGGCGGAAGAGATCGCCAAATTCCTCGACTTCACCACCGAGCTTGGCGTCGGCGTCTCGATGTCGCCGGGCTACGCCTATGAGCGCGCGCCGGACCAGGAGCACTTCCTCAACCGCACCAAGACCAAGAAGCTGTTCCGCGACGTCTTTGCGCTCGGCAAGGGCAAGAAGTGGAATTTCATGCATTCCGGCCTGTTCCTCGACTTCCTGGCCGGCAACCAGGAATACGAGTGCACGCCGTGGGGCATGCCGGCGCGCAACATCTTCGGCTGGCAGAAGCCCTGCTATCTGCTCGGCGAAGGCTACGCCAAGACCTTCAAGGAGCTGATGGAGACCACGGACTGGGATTCCTACGGCACCGGCAAGTATGAGAAGTGCGCCGACTGCATGGCGCATTGCGGCTACGAGCCGACCGCGGCGATCGCAGCGCTCAACAACCCGCTGAAGGCAGCGTGGGTCTCGATGCGCGGCATCCGCACCAAGGGTCCGATGGCCCCCGAGATCGACCTCTCGAAGCAACGCCCGGCGCAGTACATCTTCTCGGAGCAGGTCCAGAAGAAGCTCTCCGAGATCCGCCGCGACGAAGCGGCCGCCGCCCAGCAGAAGGCCGCGCAGAAAGCCTCAACCGCCGCGTAAGCCGCGAGCGACAATCGAATAGGCAAAAGGCCCGACCGTCGATGACGGTCGGGCCTTTTGTTTTGTCCGTAGCCCGTTTACCACGCCCACCGCCGTCATTCCGGGGCGTGCGCAGCACGAGCCCGGAATCCATCAAGCGGTAGGTGATGGCGGAGAAATGGATTCCGGGCTCGATGCTTCGCATCGCCCCGGAATGACAGCCCCGTTGTTGCCAAGCTTCGTAGCCCGGGAGGAGTGCAGCGTAACCCGGGATTTTCTGAGCCAGCGTTTACACCGGTCCCGGGTTACGCTGACGCTTCACCCGGGCTACGGTCTGCGGCTCTCAGTGATTATGCCGCCGAGCGAATCGGCTCCACGGGGACGAGGGTCTCGCCACCCAGGAGGAAGCCACGGCAGCCGCGCAAGGAGCGCAGCGCGCGGTTGAAGTCGATTCCGGTCGAGACCAGCGAGCGCAGCGTCAGCGGGTTGCGCGCCACCCCGCGCAGGACCTTGCGCAGGTCGATGTCGCCGTTCGGCTTGACCGCGGTCTTCGCCAATTCCGGCAGCGCGCGGTGGGCGGGATCGCTGATCACCCGGAGCGCCGCGAACGGAACGCCCGCCCTGGCCGCGTAGGCCGCAGCGATGTGGCTTTCCATGTCAACGGCGGCAGCGCCGGTTTCGGAGCGCAGCGCCGCCTTGCAGGCCCTGGCCGCAATCACCTGTTCGACGCCCGCGAGCCCGCCCCTGACGATCTTGCGGCGCTTCAAGGTGGCGCTGGCAACCATCTCGTCGTTCAAGGCCATATCGGCCAAGAATCGAGTGTCGCCGGAAAGCACCTCCGTCGCCACCACGACGTCACCCGATCGCAACGCCGGATCGAGCCCGCCGGCCACGCCGAACGAGATCACGCCGCGGAACGATGACGAATCGAGTGTCGCCAATAGCGCACGAAGCTGCTGCGGATCGCTGGAACTGCAAATAACGATCATGCCGGGCCCAGCCGCGATGCGGGCCTCCTGCACTAACCCCGTTACGATCAAGACCGGCCGCGGATCCAGCATTTTCCCAACAGTCGCGGCGGCCCCCGCCCCCAAGCTCACATTCCGACCCCTACCACCCTGCTGTTCGTGCTTCGCAAATTCCGATACCGCGCCAGCGCCCAGAGCGGGAAGAACTTGGAGTAGCCATGATAACGCAAGTAAAACACACGCGGGAAGCCCGTAGCCGTGAAGCGCTGCTCCTCCCAGAGTCCTTTTTCGCTCTGTGTGCTTTTTAGGTACTCCACCCCCCCTCGAACTGCGGGGTTTTCGACCTCTCCCGCCGCCATCAGCGCAAGCAACGCCCATGCCGTTTGCGAGGAGGTCGAAGGCGCGGCCTCATAGCCGCGATAGTCGAGCCGGTAGCTGACGGCGTCCTCGCCCCAACCGCCGTCCTGATTCTGGACCGACACCAGCCAGTCGACCGCCTTCCGAATCATCGGGTCCTGATGGTCGACGCCAGCGGCGTTGAGCGCGCAGAGCACCGACCAGGTGCCGTAGATGTAGTTCAGCCCCCAGCGGCCGAACCAGGAACCTTCGGCAAGCTGGGTGCGGCGCAGGTAGGCGACGCCGTCAGCAACCGCCTTGCTGGTCTTTTCGGTCTCGCCGAGCTGCGCCAGCATCGAGACGCAGCGCGCGGTGACGTCCTCGGTCGGCGGATCGAGCAGCGCGCCATGGTCGGAGAACGGGATGTTGTTGAGGTAATATTCGAGGTTGTTGACGTCGAAGGCGGCCCAACCGCCATCGCGGCTCTGCAAGCCCTCGATCCATTCGCGGGCGCGGGCAATCGCCGCATCGTACTCCTTGGTGCCGGTATAGCGGCGCGCGCGGTCCATCGCCATGACCACCACAGCGGTGTCATCGAGGTCGGGATAGTGGTCGTTGTTGTACTGGAACGCCCAGCCGCCCGGCCGGACGTCGGGCGCCTTCACTGCCCAGTCGCCCTTGAAATCGAGCACCTGCCGCGGCTTCAGCCAATCGAGCCCCTGCTTGGCCTTGGCAAAGGTCTCCTCGCCGCCGACCTCCTCCAGCGCGTGGCAGGTCAGCGCAGTGTCCCACACCGGCGATACGCAGGGCTGGCAATAGGCCTCATTCTCGCGGATCACCAGGAGCTTCTCGAGGCCGCGCCGCGTGGCGGCACGCGGCGGATAGTTCTCGTCCTTGCCGAGCGCGTCATACATCATCACGATGTTGGCCATCGGCGGATAGATCGCGCCCATGCCGTCCTCGCCGTTCAACCGCTCTTCGATGAAGGCGAGCGCGGCATCGATCGCACGCTGGCGCAGGCTCTTGGTAAATAGCGGCTCGACTACGCGCAGAACGCTATCGAGTCCGCGGAACAGCAGGAACCAGCCCCAGCTCTGATGCGGCGCCTTCGGCGGCATGCCGACCGACTTGGGATCCTGCAGAAACAGTTCGTCGAGGCCGACGCCCTTCGGGTTCTTGGCCCGCGGCTTCAGCGCGGCCAGGACCATCAGCGGCACCATCGTGGTGCGCGCCCAGTAAGAGATCTTGTTGATGTGGAACGGCGACCACATCGGCAGCAGCATGATCTCGACCGGCAGCACCGGCGTCGCGCGCCAGGTCACGATACCAAACAGCGCCAGCAGGAAGCGGGTGAAGACGTTGGAGCCCGCGGCTCCGCCGCGCGAACGGATCGCCTCGCGCGCTTTCACCATATGCGGCGCGTCGACGGAATCGCCGATCACCTTCAGCGCGAAATAGGCCTTCACGCTCGCGCTCATATCGAACGGACCGTCATGCACCAATGGCCAACCGCCATGGGCGCCCTGCACACGGCGAAGGTAGTTGCCGATCTTCGCCTCCAGCCCGCTGTCGACGGGCTCGCCCAGATAGTGGCACAGCAGCACATATTCCGCCGGGATCGTGCTGTCGGCCTCGAGTTCGAACACCCAATGTCCGTCGGATTGCCGATGGCCGAGCAGCGCCTCGGTCGCCGTGGAGATGCTCTTCTCCAGTGCGATCGGATCGACGGCGGCGGTATCGTTGACGGCATCCATTTTGTTCGATTTCTCCTTCTCTTGAACGTGCTGCTGCTACGTGCGCCGGTGTATGTCAGTGCCTCGCCAGGGCCAGATCGGCGGCGCGGTCACCCGACCGCACCGATCCCTCGATCGTTGCCGGCAGTCCCGTATCAGTCCAATCGCCGGCGAGAAACAGGTTTTTATAGGCCGTGACCGCGCCGGGGCGCAGAGCGTGCTGTTCCGGCGTGGCCTCGAATGTGGCACGGCGCTCGCGCACGATCTGCCAAGCGGGCAATGGAGGCAATTCGCCGGAAATGCCGGCGGCCTTGCAGACATCGCGCCAGATCGCCTGGGCGAGTTCCTCGCGCGGCATGTCGACGAGACGATCGCCATTGCTGATCGTGACCGAGAGCCGCTGCGGGAACGCGAACAACCATTCGACGAGGCCGCCGATCACGCCGAGGATCGGCGCAGCATTGGGCGGCGGATCGAAGCGGAAATGCGCGTTCACGATGGCGCGGAATTTCGTCGGCGTCTTCAGGCCCGGCACCAGCGATGCCGCGGCGCGCGGCGGCACTGCGAGCACCACCGCGTCAGTGGGCGCCAGATCGATCGTATCGTCGCCGAATTTCAGCTCGCTGACATGATCGGACACCGTGCCGAACTGTCGCAGCTCATGGCCGAGCCGCACGCTCGAACCCCTCTCCTGCAGCAGCTTCACCGCGGGTTCGATCAGGACCGAGCTCAAACCGTCGCGCGCAATCAGCGGCCGGCAGGACTCGCCGCCGGCAAGCAGCGTCTCGCGTACGATCGCACCGGCCAATCCCGCCGAGCCCTCGGGCGGGTCGACATTGAGCGCGGCGAGCAACAGCGGCTGCACCAGACGATCGTACAGCGTGCCTTTGCATGCGATGGTATCGCCGACCCGCTTGTCGGTGCCGGCCCAGGCGATCGGCGCCAGCGCGAGGTAGTCGCGTAAGCTCGTGTCGGGAACCCGGCGCGCTTCGTCGAACACCCAGAGCGGCAGGCGGGAAGCGCCGAGATCGAGTTCCCAGCGCTTGCCGGTTGCAAGATCGACAAAGGGAAATTTCGCGCGTTCCGGCCCGACCAGCCCGGCCTCCGTGCCGATCGATTTTGCATAGGCCAGGGCATGGCGGTTGCCGGACAGCAACAGGTGATTGCCGTTATCGATGGTGAGATTGGTCGCGGCGTCGAAATAAGAGCGGCAACGGCCGCCGGTTTGCTGCGTCGCCTCGTGGACGTGCACCGTGTAGTTCGCGCTCGAAAGGCGAACGGCTGCCGAGAGGCCGGAAATACCGGCGCCGATGATATGAACGGTCTTTTGCATCAGATGTCAGATGAACGCGTAACGAAGAAGAATGCCGATCTTTTGCATCTTGCCGACGCGAACGGGCTCGCGTGGCGTTGCAAAACCCCTGATGATCAGGAGATCGAGGATCGCGCGATAGTATTTCGACATGATCCGTGGCGCGCGCACCGCGCGCCGCGAATTACGCTTCATGATGTCATCCGCCTTCTCGAAATGTTTCTTCGCCCGGTCGGCAAGCGGCAGGCACACTTTCGGCAAGTTGCGCTCGGCGATCACCCGCTGGGGCTCGTTAGACGTAATGCCGGCATGGAGCAGCATCTCGCGCGGCAGATAGAGCCGGCCGAGGCCGGCGTCCTCGTCGACGTCGCGCAGGATGTTGGTGAGCTGCAGCGCCCGGCCAAGATGATGCGCGAGCAGGACGCCGTCCTCCTCGGGCAGGCCGAACACCCGCACCGAGAGCCGGCCGACCGCGCTCGCCACGCGGTCGCAATAGAGATCGAGCGTCGCCATGTCGGGGGCGCGGATGTCCTGCGGCACATCCATCTCCATGCCGTCGACGATAGCAAGAAAGTCCTCGCGCTTCAGGCCGAAGGACTTGACCGAGGCAACATAGTCCTTGAGCCGCGGCGGCGGATTGCCCTGGTACAGCGCATCGATATCGTCACGCCATTGTTGCAACGCGGCCAGCCGCTCGTCGCGCGGACCGTGGGAATCGGCGATATCGTCGACCTGGCGGCAAAAGCTGTAGATCAGGAACATCGCATCGCGCTGCGCGCGCGGCAGGATCCGCATCGCGGCGTAGAACGAACTGCCGGACGCGGTGGTGCCATAGTCTTCTGCGTTGGCCGCCGCCGTCTCAACGCTCATGCGCCGGCCGCCGTTTTTGACACCGGCCGGCGCCCGATGGCGCGACGGGCCAATTCGCCGGCGACGCCGCCGAGGCTGTTGCCGAGCATTTCGAGCGGACTGAGATGCACGCGCTCGCTGAGGGGATCGCGCACCTTCAGCATGTTCACGATCCTGTCCGCGAATGCCTGGATCACGGATATCTCCAGACCCAACCGCAGATCCTTCACCTCGGCGGCGAGCGACTTGCTTTCGGCAAGCAACGTCTCGGTGCGCACCGCGAGCGCCTGCAGGCATTGCAGCAGCGACGGTGGAGACTTCGGCTCCCCGAGCATCTCGACGGTCGCGCCGGATGCGGCCAGCGCATCGCGCGGCAGGTAGATACGGTTGAGATTCTTGTAGTCCTTGGCGCAATCCTGCAGGTGGTTGTTGATCTGCAAGCCCGCGCATAGCGCGTCCGACGCCGCCCAGGTGGACGTGCTCTCGCCGTGGACATCGAGCATGAAACGGCCGACCGGCATCGCCGAGTAGCGGCAGTAATGGATCACCTCGTCCCAGTTCTCGTAGCGCAGCTTTGTCACATCCATGCGGAACGCGACCAGCACGTCCAGCGCGTGGCGCGGCGGCATCGCTCGCTCGGCGAGTGCACGGCGCAGGTTGACGGCTTCCTTTTGGGTATCACCCTCACCCAGGAGCTCCTTCTCGAGCAGATCGAGATAATGGAGCTTTTCGTCCGCCGGCAACGTTGCGTGGTCAGCGATGTCGTCGGCGGTGCGGACGAAATTATAGAAGGAAAGGATCAGGGCGCGGTGACGCGGATGAATGATCCACGACGCGACCGGAAAATTCTCGTCGCGGTGGGTCTTCCCGGATCGCAGTTCGCTCGCGCTTGTCATCAGGAACCGGCCACATTCGCCCTGGCTAAGGCACATGCGCCAGAAGTTGCGCGCATGCGGTGGATTGCGTGCCCCATATAGGGGAATACGCGACCAAAACCAATGCTGTATGGGCAATGTGCGCGGCGCCTGTGCCCAATATCACACAGTGGGCATAGGCTCTCTTGCGGCAATTTTTCGCGTGCAAAATACGGCGTTACTGCCCGTGGCTCTTCAATACCTGGTCGCAGGCCGCGCTGATCTTGGTGCGGTTCTCCTTCAGGCAGGCGAGGATGGTGAAATCGCCCTGATCGATCACCGCGCGGCAGTGCTTCTGAACGTCGCGGGTGCAGGCCTTCTGTTCCTCAGGCGTGCCGCTGCGCGATTGCTGCTGCGCGAAGGCGTCAGATGAAAACGGGATCGACAACAGCGCGAGGGCCAATAGAACTTTACGCATCGTATTCCTTCATTTTCGACAGCAAAAAACCCTGTTCCGGAAATTGCGTTTCGGCAGGACCCGGCGCGGATTTATTGGGATTTGCGCCGCCGCGTAGCAAAGCGACGAAGAAAGGACAAGCGCCGCTAAATGCGGCCAAATTTGCGGTGCTGTAAAGGGCCATCTAATCAGTTGAAAAACCAAGAAATTCCTTTCGATCACGGTTCGCTACAGACTGTTGCAGCGCAGATGCCGATATCAGATGAACAGACATGACGTGAGATGCGGCTTGATTCTGTCGAGCAAAAATGGCCTGTTTCCCGCGATTCCGCCGGCTATGACAGGCAGGGTGGGTCGTTTGAACCTGTGGGATCGCGATCAACACTAAGTGTTCGATGCGGCGAGGCGTATCTTGAAGAAGGTCGTCGATTTTTGATGGGAAAACTCACAATGAAGCGGTTTGGTTTGGGCTTGTTCGGGCGCGCGATCGCGGCGGCCGGCATTGGCGCGGTGGTCATGTTGTCGGTCAGCGCGGGCAACGCCCAATCGTCGGGACCATTCGCTGGCTTTGACGGATCGTGGAGCGGTTCGGGCACCGTTGCGCTCTCCAACGGCACCACGGAACGGATCCGCTGCAAGGCCAGCTACAAGGTCAACGCCACGGGGCTTGGCCTGAAGCAGAGCCTGAATTGCGCCAGCGACAGCTATAAGTTCGACCTCTCCAGCGACGTGACGAGCCAGGGTGAGCGCATCTCCGGCAACTGGAGCGAGAGGAGCCGCAACATCTTCGGCAACCTGCAGGGTACCGCGGGCGGCGGCCAGATCGAGGTGTTCGTCGAGGCGTCCGGATTCGCCGCCACGCTGAACCTGCGCGCCCACGGCAACAGGCAGGTCGTGCAGATCGACTCCAAGGGCGAGATCCGCGGCGTCAACATCACCCTGACGAAGGGCTGACACTCTCGCGAATTCTGTGGCCCGGGTGAAGCGACAGCGCAACCCGGGCTACGACACTGTCGCAGGACCGTCCCAACGCGCGCAGAAGCCCTCGATGTCGGTCGACTGGAATTCGCCCAGGCGCGCCATGATGGTTTCGAACGGCCAATCCCACCACGCGATCCGCGCGAGCTGCGCCGCGATCTTGCGATTGAACCGCTCGCGGATCTGCCGGGCCGGCACGCCGCCGACGATGGTGTAAGGCGCCACATCGCGCGTCACCACGGCGCCCGCCGCCAGCACCGCGCCGTCCCCTACCGTGACACCGGGCAGGACGATGGCGGCGTGGCCGATCCACACATCGTTGCCGATCACCACCCGATCGTCCCTCCGCTCGGCGAAGAAGCCGCGATCACGCTCGGCCGTCTCACAGTAATATTCGGGACAATAAGTGAAACGGTGCAGCGACGGACGGTCGATCGGATGGTTCGGTGCCCCGATCCGGACCTGCGCGGCGATGGCGCAGAACCGGCCGATCTCTGCATCCCCGACCATGCAGCCGGGGCCGAGATAGGAGAAATCGCCGAGCTCCGAATATTCGACGGAGGTATCGCCGAGGATCTCGCAGCACTTGCCGATCGTGCTCTCGCGCAGCTTGACCGTCGGCTCGATGACGGTGTCGGCAATCTTCGGGCGCGGACGCGGCGCTTCATTCATTTTGATGTCTTCCTGTTTCGTGAGGCGGGAGCTTCATTCAGCCTAGCCGACCTCGCCATCGATATTCAGCACCTCGCGAGCAACGTCAATGAAGCTGCGCACGAAGCGCAGTTCGCGCTTGTCGACGGGAGCAAGGAGATAATATGTGAAGGTCTCGCTCATGTCGGTGATCTCGATGCCAACCAGCTCACTTGATGCCGACAGGCTGTCCTCAGGCCACAAGCCGACACCTACGCCGTGTTGCACAGCCTCTTTCACGACGGGAAATGTCGTGGTCTTCACGAGACGCGTCAGAGTGATGCCGAGTTCGCGACACCTCTGGTGCAGCAGGCGCTGCGTCAGCGAGCCATCCTCCGGCACGATCACCGCCTCGTCCACGAGGTCGCGCAGCGAAAGCCTCCTGCGGCGCGCCAATGCATGGCCGCGACACATATAGGCCCGGTAGCGCGCCCGCGTCAGCGGCAGGCTGTAGAGCTGCTCATCGATCACCGGATCGGCGACGATGGCAACATCGACGGCGCGTTCATGCAAACGCTCCATGGCCAGCGTCCAACTCACCAGCGTGAACTCGATCTGGACGCGCGGGTAGAGCGTCGTATAGCGGGCGATCACGGGCATCGCCGGGCGCGGCGCATTGGCGACCACGCTCAAATGTCCGCCGGACATCTCGCTGTAATTGGCAACCTTCTCCTCGATCAATTGCTCGAGTGTGCGCAGCCTGTCCGAGACCGAAAACAACTCGCGACCGGCGCGCGTCAGCTCCAATCCGTCACGGCGGCGGACGAAGAGCTTGATCCCCATCGTGCGCTCGAGGTTTGCGACATGCTGGGTCACTGACGATTGAGTGACGCCGAGTTTTTCGGCCGCACGGGTGAAACTCCCCTCCCGCGCGGAATGGGTGAAGGCGCCGATCTGATACGGATTTGCCCGCATCGGGCCCGACCTCGCAATCGCAGTTCAACAACCTGCGCTGCTCCGTTCATTAGCATGGCTAATATGACGTCACGGTCACGTTAATCTGGCTGGCTACGCGTGGCCAAGCTTCTCATCACGCGAGACTCTCACCGTGATGACGCAGTGATGACCATCGTCCGAGGACAACGATATGCAGCTCAGCGCTTCGCGGATTCTGACCACCCACGTCGGCAGCCTGCCACGTCCGCATGAACTCGAAGCGATGCTGCTGCGCCGGGAGAAGCGCGAGCTGGACGCATCAAGACGGCGCAGGGCGCGGAGATTAGCATCACGGCGGCTTTGGAAGCGCTGAGGGAAGAGCGATCGGTCGCGCGCAAAGCGCAACTCGATGTCTCGGTGCCGGCGGCGATTTACCGCACAAGAAGCCGGTGCCCTGCCCGAGGAAGCATTCCAACCCGTCACGCAAGTGTCAGACGCGTTCCTTAACGCTGACGCAACGCGACAAAGGCCCCGGGAAATAGATCAAATGGCGAGCATTGAACTTTCAGCCATCAGAAAATCCTTTGATGGCACGGAGATATTGAAGGGCGTCGACCTCAGGATCGAGGATGGCGAGTTCATCTCGCTGGTCGGTCCCTCTGGCTGCGGCAAATCAACGCTGCTGCGCGTGATCGCAGGTCTCGAGCCGCAGAGCGCGGGCGAGGTCAGGATCGATGGCGTCGCTGCCGACGGGATCAGGCCGAGCGCGCGCAATCTCGCGATGGTGTTCCAGTCCTACGCGCTCTATCCGCACTTGAGCGCGTTCGACAACATCGCGGTGCCCTTGCGCATGCGGCGCCTCTCGGCGATCGAACGCCTGCCCCTCCTCGGCGCGCTGCTGCCGAGCCGGCGCCGCAAGGAACGCGGCATCCGCGAGGATGTGGCAAAGGTCGCCGAACAGCTCGAAATCGCGCATTTGCTCGCTCGCAAGCCGGCGCAATTGTCGGGCGGGCAGCGGCAGCGCATCGCGGTCGGACGCGCCATCGTGCGCCAGCCGGTGGCCTTCCTGTTCGACGAGCCGCTGTCCAACCTCGACGCCAAGCTGCGCGTCCATATGCGCGCCGAGCTCGCGCAACTGCACCGCCGGCTGAACACCACCTTCGTCTACGTCACCCATGACCAGGCCGAGGCGATGACGATGTCGAGCCGGATCGCCGTGATGATCGGCGGTGAGCTGGTGCAGGTCGGCACGCCCACCGACATCTACGACAACCCGCGCGATATCCGCGTCGCCGAATTCGTCGGCAGCCCGAAGATCAACATCCTGCCCGGACGGATCCGCGACGACGGCCGCATCGAGGCGCTCGGTATCGCATTGCGATTGACGAGCTCTACGGCGCCGGGCCCCTGCCGGATCGGCGTGCGCCCCGAGCGGATCGAGCTCGGCGGCGGGCCGTTCTCCGGCCACGTCGTACACGCCGAGAACATGGGCTCGGAAGCGTTCGTGCATCTCGGCATCAATGGCAGCGACGCGCGTCTCGTGGCGCGTATCGACGACCCGAGACGATTACCGCCGATCGCAACCCCGGTCTCATTCGGCTTCGCGACGGATGCCGTGCGCGCCTTCAACGCCGAGGGCAAACGGATCGAGGTCGAGATCGAGCACACCGAGCGCGTGCGGGAGCGGGCCATTGTCTGACGCCGCAACGATCGACACTGCCGCCTTCGCCGCGCCGGCGGCGAGCGCAGCCCTGCGCAAACGCGACCACCGCGCATCGACGGCCTACGGCCTGGTCGCGCCGGCTTTCACGCTGATGCTGCTCATGCTGCTCGGCCCGCTGGCGAGCGTGATCGCGCTCTCCTTCACCGACTATCAGCTCGGCGCTCCCGCCTTCTCCTGGATCGGCCTTGCCAACTACCAGGACATGTTCACCGACAGGGTATTCTGGGTCTCGCTGCGCAACACGCTGACCTACGTCGTCATCGTGGTGCCGGGCGCCGTGACGCTCGGGCTCGGCATCGCGCTTCTGATCGAAAGCGGCACCAGCCTGCGCAGCCTCTACCGCACCATCTATTTCCTGCCGGTGATGGCGACGCTGATCGCGATGGCTGTGGTCTGGGAGTTCATGCTGCATCCGCAGTTCGGCCTGGTGAACGGGCTGTTGCGCGGCGCCGGGCTGCCGGCCTTTAGCTGGCTGCAGGACCGCGGCACCGCGCTCTATGCGCTTTGCGCGATCGGCATCTGGCAGGCGGTCGGCTTCAATATGGTGCTGTTCCTTGCCGGCCTGGTGTCGATCCCGAAGCAGCTCTACGAGGCCGCCGAGATCGATGGCGCCGCCAGCGCCTGGGCGCGGTTTCGCCTGGTGACCTGGCCGATGCTTGGCCCGGTGACGACTTTCGTGATCGTGATCAGCGGCATCCGCTCGTTCCAGGTGTTCGACACCGTGCACATCCTCACCAAAGGCGGGCCGTCGAAATCCACGGAGGTGCTGATCCACACCATGTACACCGAGGGATTCGAGTTCTTCCGCTCAGGCTACGGCGCCGCGCTCACGGTCGTGTTCCTGGTCTTCGTCCTCCTGCTCACCTTGATCAAAGCGAGGCTCGCCGATCGCGGCGTGCAATACGCATGAACAGTATCCGCACCATTCCGCTCTGGCCCGCCGTCCGCCATTTGCTTCTGATTACGGGCGCCATGGTGCTGCTGGCCCCGTTCATCTGGATGATTTCCACGGCCTCGAAGCCGCCGGAGGAAGTCTTCTCCAGCGAGCTGCACCTGATCCCGCATCATTTCGCGCTATGGGACAATCTGAAAATCGCCTTCGCCAAAGCCAATCTCTGGCGCTTCCTGCTCAACGGCGTGATCGTCGCCATCTCGATCTTCGTGCTGCAGGTGCTGATCGCGCTGCCCGCCGCCTATGCGCTGGCGAAGCTGCGTTTCCTCGGCCGCGACACGCTGTTCGCGCTGGTGCTGTTCGGAATCCTGATTCCGCCGCAGGCCACTGCGATCCCGGTGTTCCTGCTGCTGCATAAGCTCGGCCTGCTCGACAGCTATGCGGCGCTCGTGCTGCCGTTCACGATTTCTGTGTTCGGCATCTTCCTGATGCGCCAGTTCTTCAAGTCGGTCCCCGACGATCTCGTGGACGCGGCGCGCATGGACGGCATCTCCGAGTTCGGCATCGTCTGGCGTGTGATGCTGCCTGCCGCGATCCCCGCGGTCACCGCCTTCGGCATCTTCTCCGTGGTCGCGCACTGGAACGATTATTTCTGGCCGCTGATCGTGCTCAACAGCGAGCAACTGCGCACCCCGCCGCTGGCGGTGGCGCATTTCCGCAACAACGAGGCCGGCACCAATTACGGCCCGCTGATGGCGGCGGCGATGGTGATCATCGCGCCGCTCCTGATCGCCTTCCTCCTCGCGCAGCGCCGCTTCATCGAAGGCATCACGCTGACCGGTATCAAGTAACGCGTCACCTCAAACAGGAGCCTGTCCTATGCTGAAATCATGGATCGCCGGAGCCGTGCTGTCGCTTGCCGCCAGCGCGTCGCTGGCACAAACGCAGACCGAGATCGTGCTGCAATATCCGTATCCGGAACTCTTCACCGAGACCCACAAGCGCATCGCCGAAGAGTTCGCCAAGGAGCGGCCGGACATCAAGATCACGCTGCGCGCGCCTTACGAATCCTATGAGGACGCTACCCAGAAGGTGCTGCGCGAAGCGGTCACGAACCAGATGCCCGACGTCACCTTCCAGGGCCTGAACCGCATCCGCGTGCTCGTCGACAAGAACATCCCGGCCCAGCTCGACGACTACATCGCCGCCGAGAAGGATTTCGACCGCAAGGGCTTCCACCAGGCGATGTTCGACATCGGCACCGCCAGCGGGAAGATCTATGCCCTGCCCTTCGCGATCTCGCTGCCGATCGTCTATGTCAATCTCGACCTGTTGAAGCAGGCCGGCGGCGATCCCAACAACCTGCCGAAGACCTGGGACGAGCTGATCGCACAAGCGAAGAAGATCAAGGCGCTCGGCCCTGACATCAACGGCGTGACCTATGTCTGGGACATCACCGGCAACTGGCTGTGGCAGGCTCCGGTGTTCGCGCGCGGCGGCACCATGCTGAATACCGACGAGACCAAAGTCGCCTTCAACGGCCCCGAAGGACAGTTCGCGATCCGCATGCTCGCCCGCCTCGTCAATGAAGGCGGCATGCCGAACCTCGACCAGCCCGCGATGCGCGCGGCCTTTGCTGCCGGCAAGACCGGTTTCCACATCACCTCGACCTCCGATCTGAACAAGGTCACGCAGATGATCGGCGGCAAGTTCGAATTGAAGACCCACACCTTCCCCGACGTCGTGTCGCCGAACGGACGCCTGCCGGCGGGCGGCAATGTCGTGATGATCCTGTCCAAGGACAAAGCCAAGCGCGACGCGGCATGGGAAGTCGTGAAGTTCTGGGCCGGTCCGAAGGGCGCGGCAATCATGGCCGAGACCACCGGCTACATGCCGGCCAACAAGGTCGCCAACGAAGTCTACCTGAAAGACTTCTACTTGAAGAACCCGAACAACTACACCGCAGTGAGCCAGATGGCGCTGCTGACCAAATGGTACGCCTTCCCCGGCGATAACGGCCTCAAGATCACCGACGTGATCAAGGACCACATGAACTCGATCATCAGCGGCGCGCGCTCCAAGGAGGCTGATGCCGTGCTCTCCGAGATGACCGCCGACGTGCAGAAGCTGCTGCCGAAGACATCAGGCGCGGCGCGCTAAAGCATGATCCGGAAAAGTGTGAAGCGGTTTTCCGAAAAGATCATGCTCAAATAATAGCCTAAAGCGCGATGATGATTCATCCTCATCTCATCGCGCTTTAGGACCTTTCGAAACCCGCTGCGGGGCGTATCATGCGCCCCGCAGCTCATTGCGGAGCGCCCCCATGAAACTCATCCATATGAGCGATATCCACCTGACTGCGCCGGGCTCGACCATCGGTGGCCGCGATCCGCGGAAGAACTTTGAACGCGCGCTGACCCACATCCTCAGGGATCACCATGACGCCGAACTGATGGTGATCACCGGCGACCTTTCGGACTGGGGCGACCGCGACGACTATCGGTGGCTGAAGCAACGCCTTGAGCAGTTCCCGATCCCGGTGCGGCTGTGCATCGGCAACCACGACAACCGCGCCAACTTCCTCAGCGTGTTTCCCGACCTCGCTGGAGAAGGCGGCTTCGTGCAGGGCGTCCACGACCTGCCCGCCGCACGCTGCCTGTTCCTCGACACCGCGCATCCGCAGACGCATGCGGGCCACTATTGCGACGAACGGCTCGGCTGGCTCGCGGCGCGGCTTGCTGAGCATGACGGACCGTTCCTGCTCTTCATGCATCACAACCCGATGCCGACGCATATTGCGCCGCTCGATCAGATCCGTCTGCTCGATGACGCCGCCTTCCGGCGATTGGTGGCGCGGCATCGCGAGCAGATCCGGCATATCTTCTTCGGCCATTGCCACCTGCCGCTCGCGGGATCGGTCGCCGGCATTCCCGTCTCCTCGCTGCGCGGCACCAACCATGCGAGCTATCCGCTGTTCGCCGAAACAGAGGTCCTGTGCGCGTCGGATCTGCCTGAAGCCTACGGCGTTGTGTTCTTGGGCGAGGATTACGTCACCGTACACATGGTGGAATTCGGCTACGACGGTCCGCTCCGCATCGAGGGTTCGCCCGACTATCAGACCTGGAACCGGGAGACCACGGTGCGATGAAGTTTGTCGTCCTGACCGATACCCATTTCGTCGCTAGCGGCCGCAGGATCTACGGTCTCGATCCGGCGGAGCGGCTCGCGGCCGCGATCACCTGCATCAACCGTGACCATCCCGACCTTGCCTTCGTCATCGTCACTGGCGACCTCGCCCATTGGGGCGAGGACGCGGCTTACGAGCATCTTGCCAACGTGCTGGCGCGCCTGAACGCGCCGACCATCCTGATGATGGGCAATCACGACCGCCGCGATAGGTTCGGCCGCTATTTTCCTGGCGTTGTCAGAGACGGCGACGGCTTTGTGCAATCCATGCAGGTGTTCGACGCCGCGACCATCGTCGCCCTCGACACGTTGAACGAGGCGGCTCCGAACCATGAGGGCCTGCTCTGCGAGCGCCGCCTCGCCTTCCTCGAGCATGCGCTGACCTCAGCGCCGAACGACCGCCCGCTGCTGCTGTTCCAGCATCACCCGCCGTTCGACACCGGCCTGCGCTACATGGACACCATTCGCCTTGCGAATCCGGACGCCGAGTGGGAGGTGATCGCGCGCACGCGCCGGCCGGACTACCTGTTCATGGGCCATCTGCACCGGCCGATCGCAGGACTCTGGAACGGCATCCCCTTCCACATCCAGCGCGCGCTGGCGCACCAGGTCGCATTTGACCTCGATACCCAGGGCCACATTCCCGGCTCGCACGAGGCGCCGGACTATTCGCATGTCACGGTGAGCAGTGGACAGATCGTGATCCACCAATGCTCGTTCATGTATGCCGGGCCGAGTTTCTCGCTGCACGACAAGGCGGCGCTGAATGGGGCTCTGGGGTAGACGATTTGCTTTCCTTCACCTCCACGCTCGCGGGGTGCAGTTCGTAGCCCGGGTGAAGCGAACGCGTAACCCGGGACATCAGCATCAGCGTTCGGCGCGGCCCCGGGTTACGCTGGCGCTCCACCCGGGCTACAGTTACTGCATCACTCCGCAGCCTTCGCCTGCGGCGGTGGCGTGGCGGTGCCGCGCAATTTTTCCGACAGGTTGATCAGGAACATCGCGGTCGGCCGGAGGATGAATAGGTCGGCGACAAGGGCTGCGATCATCGAGAAGGCGGAGAGCCAGCCGAACAGGCGCAGCGACGGCAGGTCGGAGAACACGGTCACCACCAGGCCGCAGGCCAGCACCACCGTGGTCAGGATCAGCGCGGGTCCGACCAGCACGGTTGCGCGCTCGACGGCGAGCGCTGCGGTGATGCCGGGCTTGTGCTCGAGCCTCAGGCGGTTGAGGAAGTGGATGGTTGCGGAGAGGCCGAGGCCGAACGATACCGTCAGCGCCACCACGCTCGCAAACTGCAGGCCTTCGCCGAGCAGCCACAACACCGTGCCCGACAGCACCACCGGGAAGATGCCCGGCAGGATGCAGGAGAACATCACGACGACGGAGCGGAAGGCGAGCCCGATGAAGATCGCGACCAGGGCGAACTCGATCGTCAGCCCGTGGTTGAGCTTCTCGATCATGCTGGCGCTGTTGCGCGCGGCGATCGCCGACAGCCCGGTGACGGCGATCTCGTAGCCGGGATGTTCGGCGCGCACCTTGTCGAGCGCGTGATCGAGCTTGTCGACCACCGGCAGGATCTCGCTTGAATCGAGATCGGGCACACGACCGGACACCACCACGGCATCCTGATTTGCGGAGATGAAGCGCCGCACCAGATGTTCGGGGATGACGCTGACATACTCCTTCAGCGTCGCGACATCGGTCGCGCCCGCCTTCTCGGCGAGCCAGCGGCGCAGCGTTTCCAGCGACCAGACATTGCCGACGCCGGCCGCACCTTCGACCGTGGAGTGAACCTCAGCGATCACCTTCAAGGTCTCGGGCGCGTAGAGCGAAGCGCCCTTCGGGAATTCGATCAGGACGTCGATCGGATTGGCGCCGGTCAGCTTGGCGTCAAGCCGATTGCTCGCCTCGACCGCCTGCTGCTTGTTCGGCACCTGGTCGGCCAGCCGATAGCGCGGCTCGAGATTGGCATAGATGATGCCGAGCCCGCCGACGAAGATCAGCGCGACCAGGCTGAACAGCCCGGGCCGGCTGACCATGCGGACCGCGATCCAGTAGCAGAAATTGCGCAGCGCCTGCACGCCGGCATCGGCGCTCTGGAACTTGACCGCGAAGATGCGCTCGTTGCGCACGAACAATACGCCGAATACCGGCACCAGCGACAACACCGCGAGCAGCGCGATGATGGTGGCGGCCAAGCCCGCTTCGCCGAATTTGCGGATCAGGTCGGAATCGGAGAACTGCAGCGCGATAAAGGAAATGCCGGCGGTCGCGTGCGTCAGCACGCAGGCCGGCCCCACCACCCGCACGGCATTGGTGAACGCGCTCAATTTGTCCTGCCCTGCGATCAGCCGGTCGCGCGCCGCGAAGGTGAGCTGCATCGAGTCGGAGAAGCTGATCACCATGATGAGCGGCGTCATCACGTTCAGGAACATGTTGAGATTGAAATTGGCCCAGCCGAGGGCGCCGAGCGCGAGCAGGATCGCGATCATCGGCGGGAATGCTGCCACCACCATGAAGGAGATCTTGCGGAAGAAGACGATAGCGATGATGCAGCCGGCAAGGATGCCGAGGACGTTGTAGGTCAGCCCGTCGCGCTCGACCGCGTTGCGGATCTCGAGCTGCATCACCGGCACGCCGGAGAGCTGGGCATTGAGGCCGCTGCCGGAGAGATCGTCGGCCATCACCTTGCGGATCTCGCCGACTGCTGTGCTCAGCTTGTTGCTCGAGACCACTTCGGGATCGAGCGACAGCACGACCAGGGCCAGCGTACCGTCCTCCGACAACAGCTTGCCGCGAATGATCTCGTTGGATTTCACCGTCTCGACGAACTTGTCGTAGGCGGCGCCTTCCGGCAGTTCGTTGGGGAATAGCGCCGCCGGCAGTTTGCCGGGCTCCGGCGCCTGCCGCGCCGAGAACAGCGAGATCAGGCCGCGCACCCCGTCGACCAGTTGCAGGTCGGTGACCATGTCGCGCAATTTCTCGAGGTTGTCGCGCGCCAGCAGCGTCTTGCCCTCGACCACGACCAGCACGTCGAACTCGGTCGCCGGGAAGCGCTTCGTCACCTCCTCATATTGCTTGTAGTCCTTGGTGTTGGAACGGAACAGTTGCGACAGCGAATCGTCGATCTTGATTCGCTGGACGCCGAACACGGCCGCGATCATCAGCGCGACCAGGACGATCAGCGAGACGACCGGCGCCTTGACCGCGATCAGCCCGATGCGCTCCAGCCCGAAAGCGATACTGGCCCCCTGCGGCGGCTCCTCGACCTTTCCGACGTGGACCTGACTTTCGGAATTCTTTTCGAGCATGCCCTGTCCAGTTCTGAAATCGGCGCGAATTGTCTAGCTTGGGTTTTCCGGGCGTGCACAACGCTCTGCGGTTACTTCCAATCGGGGCTAGCCCTTGAAAACACGGAAGTATTGACCGTCGCCGGTTTTACAGGCCCCTCCGGCGCCTCGCAAGCACAAGGGAGAGGTCAAATCAGCGTGTGCGGTACAAAAATCGCCATTAAGTATCTGATTTGTCACAGCGCACGAACGGATCGGACTGAAGCAGTCCCGCTCTCATCTCTTTGTTCGAACGTGATCTTTTCGAAAGGCCGGTCCCGCCTCCCCGTCGCCAGCTCAGGACGCGCCGAGCTGCGGCGGAATGCCTTCGCTCTCGTCCTTCAAGGCAACGCCGGTGACTTCGCGGCTCAGTCCCTCGCGGACCAGCCACGCGATTCGGTATGCCGCTTCCGCGTAGGTGAGGCCCGCGCGGTGGATGTTGGAGATGCAGTTGCGTTCCGCATCGGTGCGGCCGATCCGCGGCGCGAAGGTCAGGTAAGCGCCGAGGCTGTCGGGCGCGGACAGGCCGGGCCGCTCGCCAATCAGCACCAGGACCATGCGCGCGTTGAGAAGCGCGCCGATTTCGTCGCCTAGCGCAACCCGCGCGCCCGACGCGATCACGGTCCCGCCGATATCAATCCGGCCGGCCGCAAGCTGCGGCAATAGATGGCGTACCAGTTCGACCGCATGGACATTGACCGCGGTCGGCGACAGGCCATCGCCGACCACAAGAGCGAGTTGGCTGGACGTGCTGCCGTGGCTCTCCAAGGCGCGCCGCGATTCGGGATCGAGCATGCGTCCAAGATCGGGACGCCGGAGATAGTCGCGGCGATCGCGCGCCTGGCTCGACACCTGGAGCAGCTGCAGGCCGAGCTCGTTCAATCCCGCAATGAGGCCATTGAGATCGAAAGCCGCATGAACGGCATCGCGCGCACGGGCATGGTCGAGCGTAAAGCTCAGCAGCGCCTCGGTCGGCAGGCTGGAGCCGGAACGGCCGAGCCCGACGCGCGCCGGCGTCAATTCCCGCAGGCGCGTCAGCGAAAGGGGCGGCGGCGCCGGTGGCTTCATTTCGGGCTACTCGGCGGGCACGGAAGCTTCGCGCAGCCGGATCGAATAGTTCGACGCGTTCTGCTGGCCGCTCGAGGCCGCACGCGCGAACGTGATCAGGTGATGCGCGATCATCGAAGATGCGATCAACCCTTCGATGTCGCCGCGGCGAAGCCGCCCGAGCGCGAACTTCCAGAACGTCCGCCTGTAGTCGCCGAGCACGCCGACCTGCCAGAAGATGTTGCGCAGCATGATCAACCCGCGCTTGATATTGGCCCAGCTCTTCCTTTCCGGGCTGACAGGCACCTTCACGCGGTGGGCGTAGGTGTAGTCGCATTGGTGCTCGTAGCGCGCGAACAGCTTTTCGGGCTCGTAGGCCACCTCCATGCACCGCTTCCAGGAGCTGATGACCTCATCATAGGGCAAAAGGAACTCGACGTTGGAGTCGCGGCTGTCGTCCTCGACCAGCCGTCCCTCGCGTTCGAGCCGATCCCAGAGCGGCGTCTTCGGCAGCGCCTGCAGCAGGTTGATAGTCAATAGCGGAATCCGGGATTCATCGACGAAAGCAAGCAGCGCGTCCGCGGTCTCGGGCTTGTCGGTGTCCAGGCCCATGATGATGCCGGAGACGACCTCCATGCCGTAGGAATTGATGGTCTGAACGCCTTCGAGGATCGGGACCATCATGTTGTGGTCCTTGTGCATCGCCTTCAGCGCGTCGGGATCGGGCGTCTCGATGCCGCAGAAGATCGTGACGAAGTAGGCTTCGCGCATCTTCTCGAGGATCTCGGGCCGCTTGGCGATGTTCAGCGTCGCCTCGCAGGCGAGCCGGACGACGTAACCGGTCTTCTTCTGCCACTCGATCAGATGCGGCAACAAGTCCAGTGTTGCCTTGCGGTTGCCGATGAAATTATCGTCGACGAAATAGACCGTGTCGGTCATGCCGCATTCGCGCAATCGGTCGAGCTCGGCGATGATCTGTTGCGGCGTCTTCAGGCGCGGGTTGCGGCCGTAGAGGCCGGGGATATCGCAGAACTCGCACTGATAGGGGCAGCCGCTGGAGAACTGGATGCTGCCGAGGAAATAGCGTCGTGTCTCCGCAAGCTCGTAGGCCGGGATCGGGAACTCCGTCATCGGCACACGGTCCATGGTCTTCAGAACCACCTGCTCAGGTGGGCGCGACGGATCGCGCGCCAGCCGCGCGATCAATTCATTGGTGGCGTCGCCGAGCTCGCCGACGTGGAGATAGTCGAACGACGGATAGTAGTCCGGGCAGGCGCTGACTGAGGGGCCGCCAAGGGCGACGGCAAGATCGAAGGCATGCGCCCGACGGCAGATGTCGTTCATGTGGTGGCGCTGGATGTGCATGCCGCTGACGAACACCGCCTCCGCCCACTCGAAATCTGCCTTGCTGGCGGGACGGATGTTCTCGTCGATGAAGCGGACCTGCCAGTTTTCCGGCAGATAGGCGGCGATCAGCAACAGCCCCTGCGGCGGCATGAAAGCCTTGACGCCGTCGGTCAAGGGATAGGCGTATTCGAACGTACCGAACGCCGATGTGTAGCGCGGGAAGACGCAGAGGATGCGTCGCGCCGTCTCGATGCCCTCAGCTCTCATCAAAACTTCCTTAAGACGAGCCTAAACCAAATGTAAGCACGGCATCGAACGCTGGGCCAGAAATTCTTCAAGATTGTGGCAGCGCACACGCGCAGGGAACGGTTCGTTGCCAAAGAGCACTGCGAGAGGGAACGCCGAGTTTCAGGCGATCAGGCGCGAGGCAAATTCGGGCAGCAGCCCTGCACGATCGGTAAGCCGGAAGTCGTTTCCCGCGAGCCCGGCGCGGAGCAGCCAGTCGTCGAATTCGGGCGCCCGCTTGAGACCGAAGACGTCCCGGATATAGAGCGCGTCGTGGAACGACGTCGACTGGTAGTTCAGCATGACATCGTCGGCGCCAGGTACCCCCATGATGAAAGTGACACCGGCCGCGGCCAGCAGCGTCAGGAGATTGTCCATGTCGTCCTGGTCGGCCTCGGCGTGGTTGGTGTAGCAGACGTCGACGCCGAGCGGCAGGCCGAGCAGCTTGCCGCAGAAATGATCCTCGAGGCCCGCGCGAATGATTTCCTTGCCGTCATAGAGATATTCCGGGCCGATAAAGCCGACCACGCTGTTCACGAGCAAAGGATCGAAAGCACGGGCGACGGCATAGGCTCTAGCCTCGCAGGTCTGCTGGTCGACGCCGTGATGGGCGCCCGCCGACAGCGCCGAGCCCTGCCCGGTCTCGAAATACATGACGTTGTCACCGACCGTGCCGCGGTGGAGCGACAGCCCCGCCTCGCGCGCTTCGCCGAGCAGCGCAAGATCGACGCCGAAGCTGCGGTTGGCGGCTTCCGTCCCGGCGATCGACTGGAACACCAGATCGACCGGCAGGCCCTGCCCGATCAGCCCGAGCGTCGTCGTCACATGGGTCAGCACGCAGCCCTGGGTCGGGACCGAAAGGCGCGTGATGATGTCGTCAAGCAGCCTGAGCAGGCCGCCGATGACATTGGGATCGTCGCTTGCCGGATTGATGCCGATGCAGGCGTCGCCTGATCCGAGCAGGAGCCCGTCGAGGATCGAGGCGGTGATGCCCTTGACGTCGTCAAAGGGATGGTTGGGCTGCAGCCGCGTGCTCATCTGGCCGCGCAACCCGATGGTGTTGCGGAAGCGGGTCGTCACCTCGCATTTCTTCGCAGCCAGGATCAGGTCCTGGTTGCGCATCAGTTTCGACACTGCGGCCGCCATTTCCGGCGTGATGCCGCGGGACAGCCTCTGCAGCGCATCGGTGCTCGCGGCATCCGACAACAGCCAGTCGCGAAAGCCGCCGACGGTCAGTGACGAGATGACGGCAAAGGCTGCGGCATCATGGGTGTCGAGGATCAGCCGGGTGACCTCGTCGTCCTCGTAGGGGATGACCGCCTCGTTCAGGAACTGCTTCAGCGGCACGTCGGCGAGCGCGACCCGCGCCGCGATCGTCTCCTGCGCACTTCCGGCCGCGATCCCGGCAAGGCGGTCGCCGGAGCGCGGCGGCGTGGCCTTGGCGAGCAGGTCGCGCAGATCGCCGAATACGTAAGAGGTGGCACCGATGACGTGGCGATAGACCATGAGGGATTCCCGCGCGCTGGCCGCGCTTCATTGGATCAACAGTCTATCACCATGCAAGAACCGGTGCCGACCGGCTATCCGGTCCCACCTGGGCCTACCTCGCCACCGGTTGCAATGGGGGGAACTTCGCGCATTAAGAAATTTTCCACCAAAATTCTGGATGATTTTACCGGCCGTTGGTGCTCCCCGGCCCATCTGGAGTGCCCCGAATGGCTGAAATCACGACCTCCCCCCGCCCCATCCCTGTCCGGACCATCGCGTCCCGGCTTTCCCTTGCTGCCAAGCTGTATGCGATCTTTGCACTGTTCGCGGTGCTGACCGCGGCCATCACCTTCCTGTCCGACCACAACAGCCGCCGGAACGCAGAGCTCACGGAGGCCGTGGAGACGGCAAGCCGCGCGGCGCTGAATGTCGAGCGGGTCAATTCGCTCGTCTATGCGGTGGTGATGGAATCCCGCGGCATCTACATGTCGACGGATCCGGCCGCGGTGAAGAAATACGGCGATGGGCTGCTCAAGTTCAACGAGCGCATCCTCGCCGTGGTCAAGAGCTGGGAGCAGATCGTCCAGGCCGACGATGCCGAGCAGTTCGCCAAATTCAAGAAGCGCATCGAGCAGTTCGTCGACTTCCGCAAGGAGCTCGTGCGCCGCGGCGTCGAGATCGGCGCCGCCGCGGGCCGCGAATGGGGCGACAACGACGCCAACCGCGACGTGCGTACGGCGCTGAACAAGGATCTGGAGGCGCTTTCGAAGGTCTATGCCGAGCGGAGCAGGAAGCTGGCGCAGGAGACCGACGCCAATCGCACCATGGCGCTCGTGCTGACCGGCCTCGGCGGCCTGGCGCTGGTCCTGGTGGTGCTCGGCGTGCTGATCATCTCGCGCTCGGTCGTGCGCCCGCTGTCCGCGATCACCACCACGATCAGGCAGGTCGCGGCAGGCGAGGAGAACGTCGCCGTTCCCCACACAGGGCGTGGCGACGAGATCGGCGCGCTGGCGCGCGCGATCGAGATCTTCCGGGAGGCGATGCAGCGCAACCGCAACCTCAATTCGCAGGTGCTGCAGGAATCGAGGGCACGCGATGACCGCACCAGGCACATCGAAGCCTCGGTGGACGCGTTCCGCGAGGCGATCGGCGCCGTGCTGCGCGCAGTCAACGACAATGCGGCCTCGATGCGCGATACCGCGCAGGCCATTGCCAGCGTCGCATCGGATGCCAGCGATCGCGCAGTGACGGCCGCCGGCGCCACCACGCAGGCCGCGGGCAATGTCTCCGCCGTCGCCAGCGCCGCCGAAGAACTCTCGGCCTCGGTGCAGGAGATCGGCCGCCAGGTCCGCCAGTCCGCCGGCGCGGTCGAACAGGCCGGCCAGCGCACCGACAAATCGGTCGCCGAGATCGAAGGACTTGCCGCCGCGACCCAGCGCATCGACGGCGTGCTCACGCTGATCCGGGCGATCGCCGAGCAGACCAACCTGCTCGCACTCAATGCGACCATCGAGGCCGCCCGCGCCGGTGACGCCGGCCGCGGCTTTGCCGTCGTTGCCCATGAGGTCAAGGCGCTGGCGGAACAGACGGCGAAAGCCACCGTCGACATCGGCGAGAATATCGGCATGATCCAGGCCTCGACGCGCAATTCGGTCGAGGCGGTACGCGAGATCGGCAATGCCGTACGCGAGATCAACGTCGTGACATCGAATATCGCAAGCGCCGTCGGCGAGCAGGATGCCGCGACGCGCGAGATCTCGATCAATGCGCAGGCGGCCGCGCAAGGCAATGATACGCTGGTGGTCAATATCGGCTCGCTCAGCGAAGCGATGGGAAAGACATCCGTTGCGGCCGAATCCGTGCTTGCCGCCTCCGGTGATTTGACCGCGACGGCGGAGACGCTGTCGCGCGAGGTCGAGAAATTCTTCCGTAATTTGCGCGCCGATCCGGTCGAAGGCGCGAGGAAGAGCGCGTGACCCCTCCGCTCGCTAGTGCGCGCTTTGCTCGCCCGCGATCCTCGGCAACAGCAGTTGAACGCGTGTGCCGCTGCCCACCTTGCTATCCAGCCTGATCCGTCCTCCCAGGCGCTCGGTCACGATGTTGTGGACGATGTGCAGGCCAAGGCCGGTCGCGCCTTCGTGGCGGCGGGTCGTGAAGAAGGGATCGAACGCGCGGCGCCTGGTCTCGGCGCTCATCCCTGAGCCGTTGTCGGCGAACACCACCTCGACATGATCGGCTCCCGCGGCGCGCACGGTCAGATCGATGGCACCACGGCGACCGTCCGGAAACGCGTGCGCGATGACATTGAACGCCAGATTCGTCAGGACCTGCCCGTAAGGACCGGGATAGCTGTTGATCCGAAGATTTGGCTCGCACCATGCATTCAATGTGATGCCGCGCTCCTGAAACTCGGGACGCAGGTTCGACAGGATCCGTCCTGTCAATTCACCAACATCGAACTCGCGTCGTTCGGATTGATCGTCGTCGGCTGCGACCTGCTTGAACGCGCTCACCAGTTCGGCCGCGCGATTGAGGTTCGTGACCAGCTGGTTCGATGCATCGTTGATCGCGTCGACGAACTCGGTCAACGTCGACCGGCGGAGCCCGCCGCGCGCGGCTTCGGCCGCAAAGCGCTCGGTCCTGCGCTGAAGCGACGAAGCAACCGTCAGGCTGATGCCGACGGGATTGTTGACCTCATGGGCAACGCCCGCGACCATCCGGCCAAGCGCAGCAAGCTTCTCGGCTTCAACCAGCGAAGCCTGGGCCTCTCGCAGATCTTGCAGCGCGGCCTCGGCCGCGTCGCGGGCCTGCCGAAGCGCCTGTTCGCCGCGCTTGCGCTCGGTGATCTCCTCCGCCGCGACGTTGATGGCGACGATCTGGCCGCTCGGCGCACGCAACGGGTGCCAATACGTTACCCAGAAACGCTCATCGCCCTGATCGGCCCGTTGACCGGCGACCTCGACGCCGATCACCGGTTCGCCGGTCTCCATGATCGACCGCACGATCTGCTCGACCGAGTCGGCCAGCGCGGGCACGCAATCCCTGACGGAGCGTCCGAGATGATATTCGACGGATAATCCGCATATCTCGGTAAGACGTTGATTGATCTGCAGATACCGGCAGTCTGGAGACAGGCATGCGAGTCCGATCGGCGCCGTGTCATAGACCAGTTGCAGCGCCGGCTGCGGGAACAACATGACGGCCGCTGGTTCGCCCCCCGGCCTCGCATTTGCAGTATTCGACACCACGCCTCCCCTGCTGCCAAGTGGGCCAATTGCTGGAAGCACAGACTTGTTCCGATCAACGGAACCGATTCAACGACGCTTTCCTAGCTCGGTGGCGCGCTCAGCAGTGTGCAACCTACAGGATGACCGCGCATCATGAATGATGGCGAGACGGGGAAACGGGTGACCGCAACACACATCGGAAGCCGACATGGCTCGTGGAGGCATCAACCGCCTCCGCGTGCCGCGCAGCGGGACGATAGCGGCGGCTGTAATTCGGCGCGGAAAGATGCGAACCGCCCTTGAGCACCTTGCGTGGGATGCGGGCCCGCGCGCGCGCCGGATCGTAGCTGGCCTCCTTGCGGCCACCGACGGGATTATGCGGGACGCCGTGCTGCGCGTCGGCCTCATGGTGTGCCGACCACCAATCGGTTGTCCACTCCCAGACGTTGCCGATCATGTCGTGGACGCCATAGCCGTTCGGCGGGAACGCCGTCACCGGCGAAGTACGGTCATAGCCGTCCTCGCAGAGATTCTGCACCGGGAAATTGCCTTGCCAGGTATTGGCCATGTGGACGCCGCCGGGCATCAGGGCGTTGCCCCAGGCGTATTCCTCATCCTCGAGCCCGCCGCGCGCGGCAAATTCCCACTCCGCTTCCGTCGGCAATTCCTTTCCGACCCATTTCGCGTAAGCCAATGCGTCGGCGTAAGTGATGTGCACGACCGGATGACTGCCGAGCACGTAGATGTGGGTCTTGGGGCCGTATGGATGGCGCCAGTTAGCCCCGGGCATGAACGTCCACCACTGGCTGGTGTCGCGCAGATCGCGCACCCGCCGCGGCGCCGTGAAGACGAGCGAACCTGCCTGGCGCATGTCCGGCGGTGCATCAGGATCGTTGGCGGGACCGGGCGGAATCTCCGCCGCAGTGATGTAGCCGGTGGCGAGCACGAACTCGCGAAACTGCCAATTGGTGACGGGTGTCCGGTCGATCCAGAAACCGTCGACCGTCACGCGATGCGATGGCGCTTCCTCGGGGTAGTGATGGTCCGATCCCATCCGGAACGTGCCGCCGGGAATCCAGACCATGTCCTCGGTCCTGATATCATCCGGCTGATAGTTGCTGCACTCGGTCTCTGCCCGAAACATGGCGCCAGCTTTGCGCGGTGTCGCGCGCCCCTTCCGGTTCAAGCGCCGCCAGCCCAGCGGCAACAACAGGTGAGCCCCTCTTCTTGTCGTGTGCGAGAGCTGCCGTGAGCGCAGCCGCTCCCGTGGCCTGCGACGCGGTCCAACACGACCTCATCACGTGCTTGCTCTGGTTGTGGACCAAAGGATAGACCAACTCCGCAGGCCTGTGATGTGCAGACTGTGCCAATTTTCGGCAAGCTTGCTTACAGCCGCCACGCGAGCCCGGCCGATCTCCTGCGGTTGTTAAAACGCGTTCGCGAAAATCGAGAGAAAAATTACCGCCGCACAACCGCCATCGCGAAACCCGAATCGGCAGGACAATCGGTGTCCTGGTGTGGCAGGAACTTCACCGTCCTCCGGCTTGTTGCCGGGACCGGCACTGCCCCAGCGTGCGTGGGGGAAGCGAAGATGGCGCAACATCTTTCGGTGAACATCTCCAACCTCGATGGCTTCGAGGGCATGCATCAGGGCGTCAAGGGCAGCCATGTCGACGTCATGCAGATCGGACGTGGCAGGATGCGCGGGACCCTGTCTCATGTCGGCATCGGGGATTTCTCGCTGAGCATCGGCTCGTTCAATCTCGGCCTGCGCACGCAGCGCATCTCGACCGATGACCGGCTGATCGTTGGAATGCTGCTTGATGCCGAAGACCGTGTCACGCACTGGTCGTTCGACATGCGTCCGTCCGACGTCCTGGTGATCCCGCCGCTGGTCGAGCATGATGGGATCTTCCACGGCGCATCCACTTATGCAGCGGTCCGGCTCGATCTCGCTCATCTCGGCTCCGTGTTCGGCGGCGACGCGCGGCTCAGCGATCCCGCCCATTGGCTGGAAAAGAGCTACTATCGCACGAGCGATGCGATCGGCATGGTCGCGGCCCGCCGCCTGCCCCAGATCGTTTCAAGTCTCGCCCGGCACGGGGCGGTGCTTTCGGATGATGCGGCCGAATTCTGGAAGCGCGCCATCGTCGACTGCATGACGGGTACGATCGTCAATTCGCTGCCGCCTGATGACGGCGGCTATCTGCCGTCGGCGATGAATCTCGTTCGCCGCGTCGAGGACTATCTCGATAGAGTGGGCCCGAGGCCGGTGCATATCTCCGAGATCTGCGCCGAATTCAGGCTGTCGCGGCGCGGACTTCACCGTGCCTTTCACGACGTGTTCGGCATCGGCCCCGTGACATTCCTGCGCCACAAGCGCCTTTGCGCCATCCATTCCATGCTACGGGAAAGCGCGCCCGGAGAGGTCACCGTCGGCGAAGTCGCGATGCAGCAGGGCTTCATCGAGCTCGGACGGTTCGCCCAATATTACAGAAACCTGTTCGGCGAGTACCCGTCCGAGACACTTCGCGGCAAGCGCGCCGGCGCACTGCCGCCGTCCGCCGCCGCATTTCGTTGAACCATCGGCTTTAATCCGTAGCCCGGGTGGAGCGCAGCGCAAGCCGGGACAACTGTATCGACATCGAAGAAAGAACCCGGGTTACGCTGACGCTTCACCCGGGCTACGGCAGGATGCGATGCGCGTAACGGCGTCACTCCACCAGCAGCACGTCGACGGAGACGTTCAGCTTCTGCTTGCGCGAGCCGACGATGATGCCGTCGACCGGCGAGACGTCGGAGAAATCGCGGCCCACCGCGAGGGTGATGTGATCGTTCTCGACCAGGAGATCGTTGGTCGGATCAAAGCCGATCCAGCCGAGCTCGGCGCCGCACCACACCGAAACCCAGGCGTGGGTCGCGTCAGCCCCTTGCAGGCGCGGCTGTCCCGGCGGCGGGATGGTGCGCAAATAGCCGCTGACATAGGCCGCCGGCAGGCCGAGGCCGCGGAGCCCCGCGATCATCACATGGGCAAAGTCCTGGCAGACGCCGTGGCGTTTCTCGAACACTTCCGTCAGCGGCGTCGAGATCACGGTGGCCTTGGAATCATATCTGAAGTCGCTGCGGATGCGGCGCATCAGGTCGGCGGCACCGGCAACGATGCCGCCTCCTCTTGGAAAGCTTGCGGACGCGTAGGCCGTGAGCGGGGCGAGCACCGGCACCAGCGCGCTCGCAAAGACATAGCCGACCGGCGAGGATGGTCCGAGACTCGTCGCCTCGAACGCGATGTCGCGCACGCTCTCCCAGGATGGGCTCGGCGCGGTGCGGCCGGGCGCATGCCGCGAGACCGAGACGCGCGAGCGCGAGTCGATGCGCAGATTGCGATGCGCGGTCTCGATCAGGATGCTTTCGGTCAAGGTGCCGAAGAAGTCGCGCCGCGCCGTACGCTCCGCGGGCCGCGGCCTGATCTCGACGCTGTGGGAAATCAGTTGCTGCCCGCTGCCGCTTTGCGGCTCGAGCCGCAGCGAGCATCGCGCGACGCTCACCGGGCTTTCGTAGGAGTAGGTCGTGACGTGCCTGATATCGTAGATCACGCGAGGCCCGTCAGCTTCTCCGGCCGGCTCGCATTGGGCCCGTGCGGGAAATAATGCAGCCCGATGGCATCGGCGAGATTGAGCAGGTCCTGCTCCAGCGAGAACAGCGTCTTGACATCAAGGGTCGTCGCTTCCGCCGTCGCCAGCATCGCCTGCAGCGCGACCGCAAGCCGCTGCGGGCGCTCGATCATGCCGTATTCCTGCAGGCTCGGCAGTGCCGCGATGTGTTCGTTGAGGCTTTCGACCTGGAACGCGACCGAGCGCGGGTTATAGGGGTCGAGCACCGCGAGATCGCGCACCGGCGCGAGGAGCGGCGTCACCAAATAGCGCGAGCGATAGGTGATCTGACAATCGACGAGCGTCAGCAGGATGTCGAGGTCTTCGTCACCAGCCTCGTCATAGGCGAACTGCCGCGCGAAACGGGTGGTGTTGATGGCGCGCTCGGCACGGCGGCCCATGTCGAGGAAGCGCCAGCCGGCGGCGCGGTTCATGTTCTCCTGCGCAAGTCCCGCAAAGCTCGCCAGTTCCTGCAGCGTCAACTCGGCCGCGCTGATGACGCCATCGTCATCCTCGACCTCCTCGCCGAGCCGGTCCACCATCTCGGTGATGACCTGCCAGGCGTCCGGCGACAGACGCTCGCGCAGCGAGGTGGCGGTGCGCTGCGCCGAGCGGACCAGCGACAATGCCGAACCAAAGCGCTCCTCGCTCTGCAAGGCCTCGGCGGCGACCTTGGCCAAGTTCGCGCGCGCCGTCTGCGAGCTCGCGCCCCAGGCCACCAGCATGCGCTGGATGCGCTCGACCGAATGCAGGTTGGACGTGCTGCTCGGATTCGACCTCGCGGGATCGCGCATCGGCGAGCCGAGCGCGCGAATCAAGCGCAGCGTCGCTTCGGCGCGTTCGAGATAGCGGCCGAGCCAGAACAGATTGTCGGCGGCGCGGCTTGGCAACACGCCGGCGATGCGGCGGATGCGCACGGTATCGCTCGCGGGCAACAGGCTCGCGGTCGAAACCGCTTTTTCCGACACCACCCAGACATCCGCGGCGCGCGCGCCGTCGCCCATCGACACCGCGCGGGCGTCAGGCTGTTCGGCGATCCGGCAGAAGCCGCCGGGCAGGATCGTCCAGCCGTGCGGCGTGGCCGCAGCGAAGACGCGCAGCACAAAGGGGCGCGGCGTGAGCTGGCCGTTCTCCCACACCGGCGTGGTCGACAGCCGCACCAGTTCCTGGCCGACATAGTCGATGCCGCGTTCGACGATCGCATTCCGCAGCTGCTCGCGTTCGCTCGGCGACAGTTCGCCCGCGAGCACGGGGCCATGGCTGGCAAAACCCGGCACACCCCGGCCATAGGCGCTTTCGATGGCGAAATCATCGAGCCGCGACAGCACCTGTTCGCGCGCCGCCTTCTGGCCGCACCACCAGGTCGCGATATGCGGCATTTCCAGTTCTTCGCCGAGCAGGCGGCGGCAGAGGCTCGGCAGGAAACCGAGCAGCGCCCGGGCTTCAAGCACGCCCGAACCGGGCATGTTGGCGATGACCACGCCGCCTTTGCGCAGCACCTCGATCAGGCCGGGCACGCCGAGATGCGAGGAGGCGTTGAGCTCGAGCGGATCGAGCCAGTTGGAATCGACCCGCCGCAACAGCACGTCGAGCCGCTTCAGCCCCGCCACGGTGCGGATATGGACGCGGTCGCCGCTGACGGCGAGATCGTCGCCTTCGACCAGCAGGAAACCGAGATAGCGCGCCAGCGTCGCATGCTCGAAATAGGTCTCGTTGAACGAGCCCGGCGTCAACAGGCCGATGCGCGGCTCGTCGCGGTCGGCGCTGGCGCGCAGGCCATCGCGAAACGCTTCGAAGAACGGCGCGACGCGCTCGACATTCATCGACTTGTAAAGGCCGGAGAAAGCGCGAGAGAGCACCAGGCGGTTTTCCAGCGCGTAACCCGCGCCCGACGGCGCCTGCGTACGGTCGCCGAGCACCCACCAGCGGCCGTCAGGGCCGCGACCGACATCGGCGGCATAAAGATGGAGGTAGCGCCCGCCCGCCGGCTTGATGCCGCTGACGGCGCGCAGATATTCGCTGCTGCCCGCAATCGCGGCGGCGGGGATCGCGCCATCGGTGACAAGGCGACCATCGCCATAGATATCGCGCAGGATCATCTCGAGCAGTTGCGCGCGCTGCGTGATGCCGGAGACCAGCTGCTGCCAATCGGCATCATCGACGATCAGCGGCAAATGGCTCAGCGGCCACAGCCGGTCGGACGTTTCGCCGGGTGCGCGATAGGTGACGCCGGCGTCGCGCAAATGCCGGTCGGCGGCGGCGAAGCGGCGCTCGATCTCGGCCGGCGAAAGCGCGGCAAAGGCGTCGAAGAAACGGGTCCAAACCGGGCGCGGGGTGCCGTCCGGGCCGATATATTCATCGGGAATGCCGGGCAGCCGCGCATAGTCGCGCGACCACTGCGCCATGCGGCGCTGGGCCGGGCGGGCCTTGTTCTCCTGATTGTTGCCGACCGATCCGGTCATTCCCGACGCTCTGCGTTTGACGCGTTTTCTTCACGCGAACCGGTACCCACTTCGCTCGAAAACACTATGGTGCAATCAATGCAGGAGCGGCGTCCGCAAGTCGAGGGTCAGCGGGAATTCAATTGTGCGTTCTTCCGGCGGCGGCTCGATCCTGCCGGGGGTGTGGCCGTGGTCCTGGAAGCGGGCCAGCCGCCGCGCCTCGGCCTCGTAGGAATTGACCGGCTTGGTCTCGTAATTGCGGCCGCCGGGATGGGCGACATGGTAGACGCAGCCGCCGAGCGAGCGGCCGTTCCAGGTGTCGATCAGGTCAAAGGTCAGCGGCGCATGCACCGGGACGGTCGGATGCAGGCCGGAGGCCGGCTGCCAGGCCTTGAAGCGGACGCCGGCGACCGCCTCCCCCGAACGTCCGGTCGCCGTCATCGGCATCCGCCTGCCGTTGCAGGTGACGACGTGACGGCCCTCGACAAAGCCTGATGCCTTCACCTGGAGCCGCTCGACCGAGGAATCGACATAGCGGACGGTGCCGCCTGCGGACCCCTCCTCGCCCAGCACATGCCAAGGCTCGAGCGCCTGCCGCAGTTCCAGCGCGACGCCGCCATGATGGACGCGGCCGAACGCGGGAAAGCGGAACTCAAGTTGCGCGGCGTACCATTCCGGCGAGAACTCGTAGCCGGAGCGCCCGAGATCGGCGAGCACGTCCAAGAAATCTTCCCAGAGGAAATGCGGCAGCATGAAGCGGTCATGCAGCGTGGTGCCCCAGCGCACGAATTTGCCCTGCTGCGGCTCGCGCCAGAGTTTTGCGATCAGCGCGCGGATCAACAGTTGCTGCGCCAGCGACATCCTGGGATCAGGCGGCATTTCGAGGGCGCGGAATTCGACCAGGCCGAGCCGGCCGGTCGGGCCATCGGGCGAATAGAGCTTGTCGATGCAGATCTCGGCGCGATGCGTGTTGCCGGTGATGTCGACCAGGATGTGCCGGAACAGCCGGTCCGCCAGCCACAGCGGCGCTTCCACGCCCGCCGGCGGCACATGGGCGAGCGCGATCTCGAGTTCATAGAGCCCGTCATGGCGCGCTTCATCGACGCGCGGCGCCTGGCTGGTCGGGCCGATGAACATGCCTGAGAACAGATAGGACAGCGACGGATGCCGCTGCCAATACAGCACGAGGCTCTTGAGCAGATCTGGCCGGCGCAGGAACGGCGAATCCTCCGGGTTGCTGCCACCGACCACAATGTGGTTGCCGCCACCGGTGCCGGTGTGGCGCCCATCGATCAGGAAACGGTTGGCACCGAGCCGCACTTTCGCGGAGTCCTCGTAGAGGCCGAAGGTGATATCGACCGCCTCGCGCCAGTTCTGCGCCGGCTGGATGTTGATCTCGATCACGCCGGGATCGGGCGTGACCTTGATGACCTCGATGCGGGGATCGAACGGCGGCCCGTAACCTTCGATATGCACGTGCATCTGCAATTCTTCGGCGGTCGCCTCGATCGCCGTCACCAGTTCGAGATAGTCCTCGACCTTCTCGACCGGCGGCATGAAGGCGCACAGCGTGCCGTCGCGTATTTCGATCGACATCGCGGTGCGCACCGGCGGCGGCTCCGGGAGGTCTTCGAGCAGGCGCTTCAATTCTTCGTCGAAATCCGGGAGGCCGCCACGCGGCGCCATCGGATCGATCTCGATGATGTAGGGATAATCTTCCGGCGGGATGTATTCGAGCGAAGAGATCGGCAGCCGCAGGCCGAGCGGGGAATCGCCTGGCGACAGAAACAGATGGCTGCGCCGGAGCTTCCAGTGCTCGCTGCGCCAGCGGGCGCGTATGCCGGCGAGCGGACTGAAGCGCTGGATCGGGAGCACATATCCTTTTGGCGTCGTCAATCCCTGATCAAACACCCGCGCCAGACGCGAGCGCTCTTCCGGATCGGACAGTTTCGAGTTCGCAGGGCTGACATTGGCGGGAAGCGCGGCTTCGCGCTGAAGCCAAAAGGCAGGATCCTCGAAGGCCGGCATGACGTAGTCGGCCGCCAGCGCGAGCTTCTGCGCCATGGTCACGGCGAAGCGCTCGGCGTCTTTGATCTCGGCCTTGTACGGGTTTTCGATCTTCGCGATCAGATCGGCATTCTTCCAGATCGGCACGCCGTCCTTGCGCCAGTAGAGGCCGAAGGCCCAGCGCGGCAGGCTTTCGCCCGGATACCATTTGCCCTGGCCGTAGTGCAGTAAGCCGCCCGGCGCGAAACGATCACGCAGGCGGCGGATCAGATCATCGGCGAGTGCACGCTTGGTCGGACCGACCGCGGCGATGTTCCATTCCGGCGCTTCGAGATCATCGACGGAGACGAAGGTCGGCTCACCGCCCATGGTGAGCCGCACGTCTTCCGTCCTCAAGTCGATATCGACCTGTTCGCCGAGCGTATCGAGCCGCGCCCAGGATTCATCCGAGAACGGACGTGTGATCCGTGGCGCTTCGCGGATGCGCTTGACGCTCATCTCGAATGCGAAATCGACATTGGCAAATCCGGCGGTGCCGGAGATCGGCGCCGCCGAGCGGTAGTGCGGCGTGGCCGCAACGGGAATGTGCCCCTCGCCCGTCAGCATGCCCGAGGTAACGTCGAAGCCGATCCACCCAGCGCCGGGCAGATAGACTTCGGCCCAGGCATGCAGATCGGTGAAGTCGTTCTCGACCTCGCGCGGTCCCTCGACCGGATCGATGTCGGGACGCAGCTGGATCAGATAGCCGGAGACGAAGCGCGCGGCGAAACCGAGATGGCGCAGAATCTGGATCAGCAGCCATGCCGAGTCACGGCAGGAGCCCGCGCCGGCGGCCAGCGTCTCCTCCGGCGTCTGCACGCCCGGCTCCATGCGGATGAGATAGCTGATTTTCTCTCGCAGCTTCGCGTTGAGGTCGACCAGGAAATTGACGGTGCTGTCGGCCTTGCGTGGAATCTCCTTCAGGTAAGCTGCGAGCAGCGGCCCGGGCTCGATCGTTGCAAGATAGGGCGCGAGCTCGTTCTTGAGATCATTGGTGTATTGGAACGGATAGGAGGTGGCGTAGGACTCGACGAAGAAGTCAAACGGATTGATCACGGTCATCTGCGCCGTGAAATCAACCTCGATCTTCAGCTCACTGGCCTTCTCCGGAAACACCAGCCGCGCGAGCCAATTGCCCTGCGGGTCCTGCTGCCAGTTCACGAAGTGATTGGCTGGCGTGACCTTGAGCGAATAGCTCAGGATCGGCGTGCGCGTATGCGGCGCCGGACGCAGGCGAATGGTCTGAGGCCCGAGGTCGATCGGTCGGTCGTACTTGTAATGCGTGACGTGATGCAGTGCGACGAAGATCGACACGGATGGCGGACTCCAGCAGCTTTTTTGAGCAGAACACTGGTTCCGGCCGACAGCAAGCACTAACAACGGGCACGGGTGCCTATCGTCTCGGCGCGCTCTAACCCCGAGTCGTCCCGGGCTTGACCCGGGACCCATAACTACAGGGTTTAGTGATGCACGAAGCTGTAAGCGCTTGCTCGCGCCACAACGGAGATCACGCGGTATGGGTCCCGGGTCAAGCCCGGGACGACGGAGGCTACATCGTCGCGCCCAAGACCCACGGCGCGAACTCGGCGCCGCCAAAGTCAAAACTCTCGCTCTTGGTGGGCTGGCCGGATGCCGTCTTCAGCATGAGATCAAAAATGCGCTGGCCGCATTCCTGCACGGTCTCCTCGCCGTCGAGGATGGTGCCGCAATTGACGTCCATGTCGTCTTCCATGCGCTTGTACATGGGCGTGTTGGTGGCGAGCTTGATCGAAGGCGCGGGCTTGCAGCCGAACACGCTGCCACGGCCGGTGGTGAAGCAGACGAGATTGGCGCCGCCCGCCACCTGCCCGGTCGCCGCGACCGGGTCGTAGCCGGGCGTGTCCATGAACACGAAACCGCGCTTGGTCACCGGCTCCGCGTAATGCAGCACGTCGACCAGATTGGTGCTGCCGGCCTTGGCCATCGCGCCGAGTGATTTCTCCAGGATCGTGGTGAGGCCGCCGGCCTTGTTGCCGGGGCTTGGATTGGCGTTCATCTCGGCGCCTTCGCGCTGCGTATATTCTTCCCACCAGCGCATCAGGCCGACCAGCTTCTCGCCGACCTCGCGGCTGACGGCGCGGCGCGTCAAAAGATGTTCGGCGCCATAGGTCTCCGGAGTCTCGGACAAGATCACGGTGCCGCCGTGCCGCACGAGGAGATCGCTGGCAGCGCCGAGTGCGGGATTGGCGGAGACGCCGGAATAGCCGTCGGAGCCGCCGCATTGCAGCGCCACCGTGAGCTCGCTCGCGGCGACCTTCTCGCGCTTCACCTTGTTGGCGTCGGCGAGCGCTTCGCGCACGAAGGCGACGCCGGCTTCCACGGTCTTGCGGGTGCCGCCGACTTCCTGGATATCCATCGCGCGCAGACGGCCGGCGAGCTTCTGCTCCTGCATCAGGCCGCCGATCTGGTTCACTTCGCAGCCGAGGCCGAGCACGATCACGGCGGAGAAATTCGCATGCCGCGCATAGCCGCCGAGCGTGCGGCGAAGCAGCGCAAGCGGCTCGTCCTGGGTCATGCCGCAGCCGGTCTTGTGAGTCAGCGCGACGACGCCGTCGACATTCGGGAAATCGGCCAGCGGGTTGTCGCCGGTGAACGGATTCTTCTTGAAGACGTCGGCGACAAGGCTAGCGACATGGGCGCTGCAATTCACCGAGGTGAGGATGCCGATATAGTTGCGCGTAGCCACGCGGCCATCTGGACGGCGGATGCCGTCGAAGGTCGCCGGCAGATCGAAATTGGGCACCGGCTTCACGTCGACGCCATAGGCATAGTCCTTGGCGAAATCGCCCATGCCGCAATTCTGGGTGTGGACGTGCTGACCCGGCGCGATCGGCGCGGTGGCAAAGCCAATGATCTGGCCATAGCGCTTGATCGGCTCTCCTTGCGCGATCGGCTTGATCGCGACCTTGTGGCCGGCCGGAATGCGGTCGACGGTGGTGACGCCGCTGGCGACCTCAAGCCCCGGCGGCAGGCTCGCGCGCGCGATCAGCACGCTGTCATCGGGATGCAGGCGGATCACGGGTGCCGGGGCCATGGGATTCTCCTTAGTTTCGTATTCACCTCTCCCCGTTCTTACGGGGAGAGGTCGGATCGCATCGCAGATGCGATCCGGGTGAGGGGCAAGCCACGCGCTCAACTGCTAGTTCAGTGCTCGCGGATAGAGGCCCCTCACCCTACCCTCTCCCCGCGAAGAGCGGGGAGAGGGAGATAGAGAGACCGTTACGCTTTACCGCCAGATTCCTTGCGCGTCTGGTTCACCTGCATCTTGGCGTAGGTCATCATCAATCCGCTCTCGTTCGAGAGCGTGACGAGCTTGAAGCCCATGTTGATCGCACGCACCGCGCCTTCGGCGCCGCTGCAGTGGATCCCGGGGTTGAGGCCGCGCTTTCCGCACTCCTTGATGATCTTCTCGTAGATTTTGAGGATCTCCGGCTCGTCGCGGTCGAGCTTCGGCACCAAGCCATAGGAGAAGCCGAGATCGGAGGGACCGATATAGACGCCGTCGATGCCCTCGACGTCGAGGATCGCTTCCATGTTCTCGACCGCGGTCCTGGTTTCCATCATCGGCAGCAGCACGATCTCGTCGTTCGCGGTCTGCTGATAGGTGCCGGCCGAGCCGTACATGCCGGAGCGGATCGGGCCGTTCGAGCGCGTGCCCTTCGGCGGATATTTCGCATAGGAGACGAGGTTCCTGGCTTCCTCGGGCGTGTTGACCATCGGGCAGATCACGCCATACGCGCCGCCGTCGAGCACCTTGCCGATGATGCCGGGCTCGTTCCAGGGCACGCGCACCATCGGCGTCACCGGATGGCCGTTCATGGCCTGGAAGCATTGCACCATCGAGAGATAATCCTGCACACCGTGCTGCATGTCGACGGTGACGCTGTCGAAACCGCACTGCGCGATCACTTCGGCCGAAAAGCCCGACGGGATCGCCAGCCATGCGTTGACAACCGCTTTGCCCGACGCCCAGATTTGCTTGACCTTGTTATTCGCCACTTTGCCTTCCTTCCTTTTTTGTCGGACCTTCCGTCATTGCGAGCCACCCGGTCGGCGCGAAGCGCCGCCGGATGACAGGCTCCGCGAAGCAATCCATCTCACCGCAAGCTGAAACATGGATTGCTTCGTCGCTATCGCTCCTCGCAATGACGGCAATTTGTAATGACGAAGTTAACCTGTTGCCCGCTGGATGCTGACTTCGCTGACGCCGACTTCGCGCGCGGTATTCACTATCGCCGCCCAGGTATCGTCAGGCAAGGGGATGCCGTTCCTGGTGCGCTCGGCACGGGTCTTTCTTTCGGGATCGCCCGGGATCAGCACTTTATCGGTGCCGGCAATCGGCTTGGTCTCGCGGATGAAATCGACATAGCGCGAGATTTCGCCATCGAAGAAATTGGCGGGATCAACCACCTTGGGATCGACGTAGAACGCCAGCATGCCGTTGGCAAAACGCCGGTTCGGCGCGGTCGCGCCCGTTCCGGTCAGGGCGCCGCCGAGCAGTTCGCAGATGAAGGCGAGCCCCGAGCCCTTGTGCTCGCCGAACGCGCGGATCGCGCCCGTCCCATTGGTGTGATCGCGCGGCCCGTCCGGGGTATATGGCCCGTACAGCACATGAGGATCCTCGCTCAAGGTTCCGTCGGAATCGACCAGCGCGCCAACAGGTAGTTTCTTGCCGCCGCGGCTCGCAACGAGGACCTTGCCCTCGGCGACAACAGAGGTTGCGAAATCGAGCACGATCGGATCCTGGCCTTCGCGCGGGATGCCGACGCAATAGGGCGCAGTCGACAGCCGCTTCTCGACGCCGCCGAACGGCGCGACCAGCAGCGAGCCCGCGGCATTGACGAAATGCACCGACACCAGCCCTTCGGCGGCGGCCATCTCGGCCCAATCGCCGACGCGGCCGATATGGCCGGCATTGCGCAGCGCAACTGCAGCGAGCCCCGCCTTCTTGCACTTTTCGATGCCGATCTTGACGGCGACCGGCGTAACGGTCTGCCCGTAACCGAACTTGCCGTCGACGACGGCCAGCGAGGGCGTATCGACCACGACCTCGGCGGTTTGGTTCGGAACCACCGAGCCCATTTTCTTCCAGCGGATGTAGACGGGCACGCGGATCACGCCATGGCTGTCGTGCCCGGTGAGATTGGCGGTGGTCAGATATGTTGCAATGCGACGGGCTTCTTCGGGCGAGGATTCGGCGTGGGAAAAGACTTCAGCAACGAAATTGATGAGATTATCGACCTTGATCGTCACCATGGATATGTCACTCGCTCCTTGGTTTGGAGCATGATCCTTCCGGCACACCGGCTCCTCCGGATCCTCCGGATCATGCTTCTTATGCGCTGGCCTTGGCGTGACCGCCGAGATAGGCCGCAGCGATGGCCTCGTTGCCCCACAATTCGTCGGGCTTGCCGCCAAGCACAATCCGCCCCGTTTCCAGGACGAAGCCGTGATCGGCGACCGAAAGTCCCATGCGCGCATTTTGCTCGACAAGCAAGACCGTGGTGTCTTTCCTGATCTGCGAAATGATGCGGAACACCGCCTGCACGATGACGGGCGCAAGTCCCAGCGATGGCTCGTCCAGCAACAGCAGCCGCGGCTTCGCCATCAACCCGCGGGCGACGGCAACCATCTGCAATTGACCGCCGGACAGCGTCCAGCCCAGCGCGTCGGCGAAGGCGCGGATATCCGGGAACAGGTCAAACATCGCATCCGCCTCGCGCGAGATCTGCGCCGAAGAAGCCTTCCGGTTCGACGCGCCGAGCATGATGTTTTCCTTGACCGTGAGGCCCGGAAACACGCGCCTCCCCTCCGGCACATGCGAGATGCCGAGCCGGACGATCGCCTCCGGCCCACGGCCCGCGATCGACTCGCCGTCGAACAGGATTTCGCCGGATGTGGGCTTTGCGAGCCCCGAGATCGCGCGGAGCGTGGTGGATTTGCCGGCGCCGTTGGCGCCGAGCAAGGTCACCACCTGCCCCGCCTCGACGGCGATGGTGACGCCGCGCAGCGCTTCGATCTCGCCGTAGCGGACCACGAGATTGCGGATTTCAAGCAGCGGCATCATTCGCTCCCGAGATAGGCGGAGACGACATCGGGATGGCGCAGCACCGCCATGGATTCGCCGTCCGCGATGCGGCGACCGAAATTGAGCACGGTGATGTGCTGGGCAGCCTCAGAGACGAGCGTCATGTCATGATCGATGATCAGGATGGTCAGGCCCTGCGCTGCGATGCGCTTGAGCAGTTCATGCAATTCGAGCTTCTCGGTCGAGTTCAGCCCTGCGGCCGGCTCGTCCAGCAAGAGGAGCGTCGGATTGGCGGCGAGCGCACGCGCAATCTCGATCAGGCGCTGGTGGCCGTAGGAGAAGCTCGAGATCAGCTCATTGGCGCGGTTACCGAGGCCGACGAAATTCAGTGCCTCCATCGCGCGTTCGGTCAGCGCGTCCTCGCCCTTCCCGATCATGGTGTTGCCGGGCCGCTCGGCGCCGATCTCGACATTCTCGAGCGCCGTCATCGAACGGAACAGACGGATGTTCTGGAATGTGCGCCCGAGGCCCGCAGCCGTGCGCTGGTGCGGCGGCATGTGGGTGATGTCGGTGCCGTCGAGCACGATCTTGCCCGAGGTCGCCTCGTAGAGGCCGGACAGCACGTTGAGCGTCGTGGTCTTGCCGGAACCGTTCGGCCCGATCAACGCGTGGACCCCGCCGCGCCTCACCGCGATGTCGACGCCGTCGACCGCTTTCAGGCCGCCGAAATGTTTCGACAGTCCGGTGACCTCCAGCACGTAGTCGCCGCCGACGGTCGCGGGCTTCAACTGCAGCGCGGCCGCAACAGGCGGCGCCTTGGTGTGCGCGCGCCAGCGATTGAAGGCATCGGCGACGAAGCCCCAGATGCCGTCAGGCATGAAGCGGATGATCAGGATCACGAACAGGCCGTAGATGGCTAGATAAAGGCCGGGCACGCTCTTGAGGAAGCGCAGCCATTCCGGGATCAGGATCAGGAGCCCCGTGCCGATCGCCGAGCCGATCGGCGAAGCGACGCCGCCGAGCAGCGACATCGTCAGGAACACGATCGATTCCGCAAAGGAGAATTGATCGGGGCTGACGTAGGCGAAGCCACCGGCAAACAGGCCGCCCGCCAGGCCGCCGAGCAGCGCACAAAGCGCGAAGGCATAGATCTTGGTGCGGAACACGTCGATGCCGTTGACGCCGGCCGCAAGTTCGTTGTCGCGCACCGCCCGCATCGCGCGGCCGAGCTTGGTATCGGAGAGATGCCAGACCAGATAGCCGACGATCGCGAGCATGGCGACGCAGAAAGCGAGATAGCTCTGCGACGTCTGGAACAGCTCGGGACGACGGATATTGGGGACGCCGTCAGGCCCGCGCGTCAGCCAGATCGCGTTGATCATCACAAGCGTGACGATCTGCTGGAACGAGATCGTCACCATCGCGAGGTAATGCCCGCCGAGCCGCAAGGTCGACATGCCCAGGAACGCGCCGGCAAGCAGCGCGATCACGCAGCCGCCGACGAGGCAGAGCCAGAAGCTGAGATGCAGGTCGGTCGTTCCAATGCCGACCGCGTAGGCGCCGAGCCCGAAGAACGCCGCCTGCGCCAGATTGATCTGGCCGCACAGCCCGAGCACGACCGATAGGCCGAACACCGCGATTGAGAACGTCGTCGCCTGCAGCAGGATGTTGAGGATGTAGCCGTCGAACCGCAATCCTGCGGCAAGCGCCACCAGGATCGCCGCGCCGATGAAATACGGCAAATGGCGGATCACAAGCGGTTTCGAGCGGACGGCGGGTGCCGGGATCGGCACGTTGTCGCGGGGGGCGCTCATGCTTTCTCCGCCACGCGTTCGCCGAAGATGCCCTGCGGCCGGAAGATCAGGAAGGCGACCAGGACCAGGAAGGCAAAACCATCCTTGTAGGGAACCGAGATGTACGCCGCGCCAAAGGTCTCGATGACGCCGAGCGCGAGCCCGCCGATAATGGCGCCGGCGACATCGCCGAAGCCGCCAATAATCGTAGCAGCGAATGCCTTCAGCGCGATCGTCGAGCCCATCTGGATCGAGACGAACAGCACCGGCGCAACGAGAATGCCGGCCAGACCGCCGAGCACGGCGGAATAGATGAAGGTGATCATGATCATGGTGGAGACGGAAATGCCGAGCAGCGAGGCCATTTCCTTGTCCTGCGAGGTCGCCTGCAGCTTCTTGCCGAGCAGCGTCTTCTCGAAGAACCAGTAATTGAAGAACACGAGCGCGATCGTCACCGCGATGATCAACAGATACTGGCTATCGAGATAAACAGGACCAAGCTGGATGCCGGGCGTATCGAACCAGCCCTGCAGCACCTGCGGCTGCGGGCCGTAGATCGCCAGCACCGAATTCGACAGCAGGATCGAGGCGCCGATCGTGGCGATGATGACAGGCAGGAAGGTGCGGTGGCGCAGCGGATAATAAACGCCGAGATTGAAGATCACGCCAAGCAGCGCCATGCCGCCAAGCGCGATCAGGAAGGACAGCCAGTAGGGCCAGCCGAGATCGACGGAGAACACCACCATCAGATAGGCCGCGACCATGGAGAACTCGCCTTGCGCGAAATTCACCACATTGGTGGCGCGGAAGATCAGCACGAAACCGAGCGCGACCAGCGCGTAGACGGCGCCGATGCCGATGCCGGTAAACAGCAGTTGAAGGACGAGATCCATGACAAGCTCGGTTAGGAGGAACCCAGAGAATTCGCCGAAAGGTTTTCGGCCCCTCCGTGGAGAACGAAGAGGCCGAAAACGTGGTCAATCGTTGAATTCAATGTGCTTGTCGAAAACGATTTTGCCCTTGTCGTTTTTCACGATGTTGTAGCCGTGCAAACCGTCGCCGTTCTGGTCGAAATTATACTCGCCTTCGGCGCCGGGGAATTTCTTGATCGACAGGATCGCCTCGCGGATTTTTGCAGGCTCGGTCGAGCCGGCCTTGTTGATCGCCGCCGCCAGCACGGTGACCGCGTCATAGGGCCAGGAGCTCTGGTTATCCGGTGCGACCTTGACCGCATCACGATAGAGCTTGCCGAACGCCTTAGAAGCTTCGCTGGAATCTTCCGCGTAGTCCGCGACACCATAGGTGTTGTACAGCGCAGGCCCGGCGAGTTTCAGCGCGGTGATATTGACGATCGAGGGCGAGCCAACCCAGGGAATGTTGACGCCGAGCTGGCGCAACTGCCGCGCAAAGATGCCGAGGTCGTTTTCGAAGGTGAAGTAGGATCCGAGGATATCGGCGCCGGACTGCTTGATCGCGAGCACGACCGGAGTGAAGTCCTGGCTCTGGTTGGCATAGCCTTGGTCGAGCACGGGCGGGGCTCCGAGCTTTTCCAACGCAGCGGTCAGAGCTTTGCCACCTGCAGTGCCAAAAGCGTCGGTGGAATGCAGCACGGCCCATTTCTTCTTGCCGAGCGTGTTGACGCCATACTCGGCGATGACGCGCCCGGAATAGCTGTCATTCGGACGGAAACGGAACAGCCACTGATTGCCCATGTGCGTGAGGTTCGGATCGGTACCCCCGATCATCACGGGCTTGCCAAGCTTGAGCACGTCGGGCGCCATGGCGTGCACCTGGGTCGACCGGATCGAACCAAGGAAGCCGACAATGTCGGACTGCGCAGCGAGCTTGGAGAAGGCCAGCACGATACCGGGATTGGTGGTCTGATCGTCTTCGATGATCAGCTCGGCCTGCTTGCCGAGGATGCCGCCGGCCTTGTTGACCGCTTCGAGCGCGAGCTTCGCACCCTGGATGGCGTAGCGGCCGGATTCGGCGGCGGGACCGGTCACGGGCGCGCACATGCCGATCTTGATCGTGGCGCCCTGCGCTCTCGCGCTCGTGATGATGTGGGGGGCGGCAAGGCCGGCGACGACACCAGCCGCGAAATCGCGTCTCGTCAGTTTCATTGGTTTCTCCCTGAGGCCGGGCTTCTTCGTCGGCCCTTCTTGCTGTTGGCGATCCCGGGCGGGGCGCGAACCGCATGCGTACTTACGGACTCTCCGTCTCGGAGTAAATTGATATTGCGGTGTTTTCGACTAACGATGGAGGTGCAGCGTTATCCGCGCGCACAGGAAAGATGAATGCCGACGAGATCATGACTATTCCGGCAGATTCCGCGCGCCTGCCAATTCCTTTGTGCTCAAACGATGTGCAGGAAAGGCGAGCTATGCGTCCGAGCACACATCATCATGCAAATTTTGCATTTATTCGTCCGCCTCGCCCCTGCCCTCTTCCGCGCCTGACAAGCTCGCAAGACTTTCCTCGAGCGCACCGAGCATGGCCTGCAGCTCAGCAAGCTTGCGCGCGCCGTAACGTTTTGTAATGGCGGCGTAGATCGCTTCCGATGTCGGCGCGACCGCTTCGATCAGCTTCAATCCCCTCGGCGAGATCGACACCACGGCGCGACGCAGGTCCGCCTCCGCCGAACGGCGCTCGATCAGGCCGCGCGCTTCGAGGTCGCGCAGGATGCGCGACAGGCTCGGCCCCAGCAGGAAAGCGAGCCGCGCGAGGTCGGTGACCTCGATCGACTCCACCGATGTGAGCGCGCGCAGGATGCGCCATTGCTGCTCGGTCAGCGCATGATGACGCAGAGAGGGACGGAACTGCCGCATCACGGCCTCGCGCGCGCGCAAGAGCGACATCGGCAGCGAGCGCGAGAAGTCGCGCATCGGCCCCTGCCGCTTTGTCTCCGGCGTCGCGCGCGGCCGCGAACCGTTCAAGGATGATTTCTTACCTGGCATCGTCAATCTTTTGCGGCGCAACAAAGCGCAAATCAATTTACGCCGATACATTTAACATGTTAATCATTCCGGCGCATCAGGAGCGATCCACCTTGCCGCATTTCACCATCGAATATTCGGCCAACCTGGATTCCCGTCTCGACATGGGCGAAGTGGTCGAACTCGTGCGCAAGGCGGCGATCGAGACCGGCATCTTCCCGCTCGGCGGCATCCGTGTTCGCGCCGTCAGATGCGAGCACTACGCGATCGCCGACGGCCGAAACGACTACGGCTTCCTCGACATGGTGCTGCGGCTCGGAGAGGGGCGCGATCTCGCAACCCGCAAGAAGGCGGGAGACCATATCTTCAGGACGCTGTCGACCTATCTCGACCCGGTATTCGCGAGCAGCAAATTCGCGTTGTCGTTCGACATGCAGATCAACGACAAGGAGACGAGCTGGAAGCGCAACAGCATCCACGATGCGCTCAAGGTGGAGACTGTCCGTGGATAAAGCGAAGCCGAAATCGGCCGAACTATTCCAGGCCAACCGCGACCGCGCTGCGCCATTGCTGGCAAAGCTGAAGGCGGAGGGAATTGGCCACATGATCGACGGCAAGGTCGTGCCATCGACCTCCGGGCAGACATTTGAGACGAAGTCGCCGATCGACGGCGCCGTGCTGGCAAGTGTCGCGCGCGGCAATAATGAGGACGTCGATCGCGCCGCGACCGCCGCCGCCCTCGCCTTCAAGTCCTGGCGTGATATGTCGGCCTCGATGCGGCGCAAACTGCTCAATCGCGTAGCCGACGCGATCGAGGATCATGCCGACGATATCGCGGTGCTGGAATGCATCGACACGGGCCAGGCGCATCGCTTCATGGCGAAAGCCGCAATCCGCGCGGCCGAAAATTTCCGTTTCTTCGCCGACAAATGCGCCGAGGCGCGCGACGGCCTCAACATGCCGAGCGAAGAGCACTGGAACATCTCCACGCGCGTTCCGATCGGCCCGGTCGGCGTGATCACGCCGTGGAACACGCCGTTCATGCTCTCGACCTGGAAGATCGCGCCCGCGCTCGCCGCCGGCTGCACGGTGGTGCACAAGCCCGCCGAATGGTCGCCTGTGACGGCTGATCTATTGGCAAAGCTGGTGAAGGAAGCAGGCGTGCCCGACGGCGTGCTCAACACCGTGCATGGCTTCGGCGAGGAGGCTGGTAAAGCGCTGACCGAACATCCCGCAATCAAGGCGATCGGCTTCGTCGGCGAGAGCGCGACCGGGTCCGCAATCATGGCGCAGGGCGCGCCGACGCTGAAGCGTGTGCATTTCGAACTCGGCGGCAAGAACCCCGTGATCGTGTTCGAGGATGCCGATCTCGAGCGCGCGCTCGATGCCGTCGTGTTCATGATCTACTCGCTGAACGGCGAGCGCTGCACCTCCTCGAGCCGGCTCCTGGTGCAAGAGAGCATTGCGGAACGGTTCGTCGAAACGCTCACGGCGCGGGTGAAGGCGCTGAAGGTTGGCCACCCCCTCGACCCCGCAACCGAGATCGGGCCGCTGATCCATGAGCGGCACCTGGCAAAGGTCTGCTCCTACTTCGACGTGGCACGACAGGAAGGCGCGACGATCGCAGTCGGCGGCAAGCCGCATGACGGTCCGGGCGGCGGACATTATGTGCAGCCGACGCTCGTCACGGCCGCGCATTCCAAGATGCGGGTGGCGCAGGAAGAGGTGTTCGGACCGTTCCTCACCGTCATCCCGTTCCGCGATGAGCTTGATGCGGTCGAGATCGCCAACGGCGTGCAATATGGCCTCACCGGCTATGTCTGGACCGGCGACATGGGCCGCGCGCTGCGCGTGGCTGATACGCTCGAAGCGGGCATGATCTGGCTCAACTCGGAAAACGTCCGCCACCTGCCGACGCCGTTCGGCGGCATGAAATCGTCAGGCATCGGCCGCGACGGCGGCGATTATTCGTTCGACTTCTACATGGAAACCAAGCACGTCTCGCTGGCGCGCGGGACGCATAAGATACAGAGACTGGGAGTGTGATGGGCGCCACTGCATCGACAAAGACGGTGCCCCACCTCTCCCATAGGGAGAGGTCGAATTGCGCAGCAATTCGGGTGAGGCGTTGCGCTCTATCGAGGGACCTGAGCCCCTCACCCGCGCCTGCGGCGCGACCTCTCCCTATGGGAGAGGTGAAGACGAGACTGCCTTGAGCCTAGGAGCAAAACATCGATGCCCGTTCCGCAGCACGTCTTCGATCCGCCGTTCAACATCATCCGCTGCAGCCACGTCGTGCTCGACGTGACCGACCTCGCCGCCAGCCGCGCGTTCTACGAGGCCACGGTCGGGCTGCATGTCGAGGACGCGGACGACAAGGCAGTGTATCTGCGCGGCTCCGAGGAGCACCAGCATCACTCGCTGGTGCTGCGCAACGCGCAAGTCGCAGCCTGCAGCCGGCTGGGCTTCAAGGTCGGCAATGATGGCGACCTCGACAAGGCGGCGGCGTTCTTCTCCGAGCACGGTATCGACTATCGCTTCTCGGATCAGCCGTTCCAGGGCCGCACTCTGCAGTTCTCCGATCCGTTCGGCTTCCAGCTCGAGCTGTACGCGGCGATGGAGAAGCGCCCGCACCTGCTCCGCCGCTACGACCTCTATAAGGGCTGCCAGCCGCAGCGGCTGGATCATTTCAACGTCTTCGCCGCGGAGCTGCAGGACACCATCGATTTCTACGCGCGGCTCGGCTTTCGTCTCACCGAATATGGCGAGGAAGATGGCCCGAATGGACGGATCGCCGCGGCATGGATGCATCGCAAGGGCAATGTGCATGACCTCGCCTTCACCAACGGCAAGGGCCCTCGCCTGCACCATTTCGCCTATTGGGTTCCGACGGCAATGAACGTGCTGCATCTCTGCGACGTGATGGCGTCAAGCGGCTTCCTGAAGAACATGGAGCGCGGCCCCGGCCGCCACGGCATCTCCAACGCGTTCTTCCTCTATGTCAGGGATCCTGACGGCCACCGGCTCGAGCTCTACACCAGCGACTATTTCACTGGAGATCACGACCATGAGCCGCTGCGCTGGTCGCTGAAGGACCCGCGGCGCCAGACCTTGTGGGGCGCGCCCGCGCCGCGCTCCTGGTTCGAGCAGGGCTCGCCATTCACCGGACAAGCGGTGCGGGAGCCGCTGTTCGTTGCCGACGTCACGATTGCGGATTGAGCGATCGGGGCCGAAGGCGTCGGTGTGTTGCGCAACGGCGTGGTCGACGAAGTCTGAGAAGCGGATGGATAACAAGATGAGCTCAACCAGCGGCGGCGAAGCGATCGTGGGCGGCCTCGTCGCCCACGGCGTCGACACGGTGTTCGGCCTGCCCGGCGCGCAAATCTATGGCCTGTTCGACGCTTTCCATCAGGCGCAGCTCAAGGTGATCGGTGCACGGCACGAGCAGGCCTGCGGCTATATGGCGTTCGGCTATGCGCGCGCGAGCGGCCGTCCTGGCGTGTTCAGCGTGGTGCCCGGCCCCGGCGTGCTCAACGCCAGCGCGGCACTGCTCACCGCCTTCGGTTGCAACGAACCGGTGCTCTGCCTCACCGGGCAGGTGCCGACTGCATTCCTCGGCAGAGGCCGCGGCCATCTGCATGAGATGCCGGATCAACTCGCGACGCTGCGCACTTTCGTGAAATGGGCTGACCGCATCGAATATCCTGGTGCGGCGCCGGCGATGGTGTCGCGCGCATTCCAGGAGATGCTATCGGGCCGGCGCGGACCGACATCGCTCGAGATGCCCTGGGACGTCTTCACCCAGCGTGCGGCGGTCGCGCCATCAAAGCCGTTCGAGCCATTTCCGGCGCCACTGCCCGACCCTGACAGGATCAAGGCCGCGGCCACGCTGATCGCGGCGAGCAAGACGCCGATGATCTTTGTCGGCAGTGGCGCGATCGATGCCGGCGAAGAAATTCTTGAGCTTGCCGAAATGATCGACGCGCCCGTCGTCGCCTTCCGCAGCGGCCGCGGCATCGTCTCCAATGCGCACGAGCTCGGGCTGACCATGGCGGCCGCTTACAAATTGTGGCCGACGACCGACCTGATGATCGGGATCGGCACCCGCATGGAATTGCCGGCCTCGGGGTTCCGCTGGCCGTACCAGCCTGATGGCATCAAATCGATCCGCATCGACATCGATCCGGTCGAGATGCGCCGGCTGACGCCTGATGCTGCCATCGTGAGCGATGCCAAAGCCGGCACCGCCGAGCTGCTCGCGGCCGTGCGCAAGGCGCGCACCGGCAAGAGCGGCGGCCGGCGTCCGGCGATCCGCGAAGCGACCGCGGCGGCCGCGCGTGAAATCCAGCGCATCCAGCCGCAGATGGCTTACCTGAAGATTCTCCGCGAGGTGCTGCCTTCGAATGCGATCGTCACCGATGAGCTGTCGCAGGTCGGTTTCGCCTCCTGGTACGGCTTTCCGGTCTATGAACCGCGGACCTTCATCACATCGGGCTACCAGGGCACGCTCGGCTCCGGCTTTCCAACCGCGCTCGGCGCCAAGGTCGCCCATCCCGACAAGCCGGTGGTGGCGATCACGGGCGACGGCGGCTTCATGTTCGGCGTGCAGGAGCTTTCCACCGCCGTGCAACATAGCATCGGCGTGGTGACGCTCGTGTTCAACAACAACTCTTACGGCAATGTGCGGCGAGACCAGCGCGAACGCTTCGATGGCCGCGTCGTGGCGTCGGACCTCGTCAATCCGGATTTCGTCAAGCTCGCAGAATCCTTCGGCGCCGGTGCCGCGCGCGTCACCTCGCCGGATCATTTCCGTCCTGCGCTGGAAAAGGCGCTAGCCGATGGCGGGCCATACGTGATCGCGATCGAGGTGCCGACGGATTCAGAAGTGAGTCCGTGGGCGTTCATTCATCCGCCGAAACCTTGAGGCTGTCATTCCGGGATGCGCCGAAGGCGCTGGCCCGGAATCCATGGCGCCGCCGGGTCACGGGGTGAAATGGATTCCGGGTTCGCGCTGCGCGGGCCCCGGAATGACGGAGGAGAGCTACCGGGTCTTTCTAAAGGTCAGATTGATCCGCTGCCGGCCGAGCACCGCATGCTCGCCGTCGGCGAGCGGCGCGACGCCATGGAAAAACAATCGCGACGGCCCGCCCCACACCACGACATCGCCATGCGTTAGCCGATATCGAGCTGGCTTGTCGCTACGCTTCGGGCCGCCGAACAGGAACGTCGCAGGCAGGCCGAGCGACACCGAAACGATGGGCGCAGCAAAATCCGTTTCGTCCTTGTCTTGGTGCAGCGACAACCTTGCACCCGGCTCGTAACGATTGACCAGGCAGGCATCCGGCGCAAAATCGTCAAAGCCGCCCTCGGCCGCTGCCTCGCGCGCCAGGCGCACGAGCACCGGCGGCATTGCTGGCCATCGCTTTCCGGATTCGGGATCGACGCCGTCATAGCGATAGCCGCTGCGATCGGTGACCCAGCCGACGCTGCCGCAATTGGTCATTGCCACCGACATCTGATAACCGCCGGGCGTGAACATGCGGCGGAATGGCGCCTGCGCGACGAGCTCGCGCAACGCCGGGATCAGCTCAGGCTCCAGCGGGCGCGCAAATCCGCGCAGAATCACCGCGCCTTCCGCGATGGTCTCCCGCGCCGGACGCTCGGCAACGCTGTCGAATAAGTCAGCCGTCAAGCCACAACACTCGCGTTGGTCCCGAAGTGGTGGCAGATGCGCGGACTATCAACCACCCGATTTCCGATATTGAGCGTCATTGCGAGCGTAGCGAAGCAATCCACGCCTCTACACGCGGCGCTATGGATTGCTTCGCTGCGCTCGCAATGACGATGGGGCGACCACCTACCCCAAGACCGGTAGCGTCACCACATCATACGCATGGCGGATCGTTCGCTTCAGCACCGGATCCTCCAGCTCGAACTCGAACCGGCTTGCCGGGCGGATGCCGCCCTTGGCGGCGAAGGTGCCGCCGAACATGGCGCAGCCGTCGGGCAGGCCCTTGCCGTCGAAGCCGCGCGCGATCAGGTCCTTCACCGGCAGCATGCCGTCGAGCGTGCCTTCCTGATACAGAACGCGCTTGCCATCGATCCAGGCGTGGGAGCGCAGGATCATCTGGTCCCAGTGGTCGATGACGTCTTCGAGCTCCCAGAGCTCCGAGGCGATCGGCTTGTCGCACATCTGCTTCGAAACCGTGACGCTGTAGCTCTCGACCTTGCGGTCGGTGTGATCGGAGCCGCAGCCGACGAAGATGCGGCCCTGCCAGCCGATCAATACGAACTCGACCTCACCGCTGGACTCCTCGCCGCAGACTTCGATGGTGTCCTCGGTGGTCAGCCGCCGCGCCGAGCAGCGATAGTAGATCGGCGTCGTCGCCGGCCTCGCAATGCCGAGCGCCTCGAGCTCGGCGATATGCTTGTCGCGCGCCACCGGATCGCGGCCGGTCCAGCCGGCGATCACCGCCTGGTCGATCGCGAGCGTCAGCGGCGTCGCCACGCCCTTGTCGTCGATGGTGAAAGTAAGGTCATACACGGATGATGGTCTCCATTGCGGCCGCGATCTCGAAGATGCGGCGATCCGATCCGCCTGCCGCCGCGACCATCAGACCGACCGGCACATCATCTTCACGATGGGCCGGCAGCGAGATGGCGCAGCCGTCGAGCACGTTGATCAGCGTGCAGTTGCGCAGCGCGCGCAGATTTTCCGCGGTGAACGCCTTGTCGTCTTCAAGATCGGCGATCTTCGGCGGCGTGTTGGCCGTGGTCGGCAGCAGCAGCGCGTCATAGGGCGCGATGCGCTTCTCGGTGCGCGCGATGAAGGACTTTCGCGCGTTGAGGAGATCGATGTAGTCGGCGGCCAGATATCCCTCGCCGCGCGCGATGCGCGTGGCGACGCGGGGATCATAGATGTCACCCTTGCTGGCAAGCAGATAGCGGTGCCAGGCATAGCTTTCGGAAGCCGCAAACCCGCCCTTGCCGTTCATGATGCCGACATCGAGGAACTCCGGCACCTCGATCTTCTCAATCAGCGCACCAGCCTTCGACAGCGCCGCGAGCGCACGCTCGAACGTTTTGGCCACGGCATCATCGAGGTCATCGAGCGCAACCGTGGTCGGCACCGCAAAGCGAAGGCCTTTCACCGGCCGCGGCTGCAGCGGCGTCACCGGCTCGCCCGCGAGCACAGCATCGAGCGTCGCACAGCACGCAACCGAATTGGCGAGCGGACCGTAGCTGTCGAGCGAGAACGACAGCGGCACACCGCCATCAAGCGGAATGCGCCGCTGCGTCGGCTTGTAGCCAACGATGCCGTTGAAAGCCGCTGGGATCCGGCAGGAGCCGCCGGTATCGGTGCCGAGTGCGCCAAAGGCCATGCCGTCGGCGATCGATACCGCCGCGCCGGACGACGAGCCGCCGGGCACATGGCCGACGCTGCGGTTGTAGGCGCTCTTCGGCGTGCCGTAGTGCGGATTGATGCCGATACCGGAATAGGCGAACTCGGTCATGTTGGTGCGGCCGATCACGACAAAGCCGGCCGCGCGCAGCCGTGCCACCACGGGCGCATCGGCTTCCGCCGGCGCCGAATCCTCCAGCGCGCGGGAGCCGGCGCGGGTCACCTGCCCCTTGATGTCGAAGAGGTCCTTGATCGAAACGGGAATGCCGGCAAAGGGTGACGGCGCCGCATGCGCCTTGCGCAGGCGGTCCATCGCATCGGCGGCATCGAGCGCAGCGTCCTTGTCGACGTGAATGAACACGCGTTGCCCCTCGCCTGCGGGATCGGCGATCTTGGCGAGGCACTGCTCGACCAGTTGGCGGGCACTGGTGCGGCCGCTGTCGAGGTCTGCGGCGAGTGAGGCAAGGGTCGGATTGTCAGGCATGGCTTTCGATTTCAGGTCTCTTCAGGCGCGTTGTTTGAGCGCGGCAGATTTGCCGCGTGGCGGACTATTGCCCGAGACAGGCTGGCATACAAGCGCGCTGTCGTCTTCGGAATACCGCCATGCGATTGGAAACGCTGGACCGTTGACGACGGATAGTCAATTGTCGCATCACGTTTTTGAATGAGGCCTGACGGCCTGATCCAGGGAGGATGCCGAATGGCCGAAGCTGCGCGCGCAAAACCGAAACCGACGCCGGAAACCCAGCATTTCTGGGATGGCACGCAGGTCGGGGAATTGCGCCTGCAGCGCTGCGACGCCTGCTCGCATGTCTACTTCCCGCCGCGCCCGTTCTGCCCGTCCTGCGCCTCGCGCAAGGTCAGCGTGTTCAAGGCGAGCGGCAAGGGCACACTCTACAGCTACGTCATCAATCACCGTCCCGCTGCGCCCGGCTTCACGCCGCCTTACGCCATTGCGGTGGTCGAACTCGACGAGGGCCCGCGCATGATGAGCAACATCATCGACTGCCCGCAGACGCCGGAAGCGCTCGAGCTCGACATGAAGTTGGAAGTCGCATTCGAGAAGCTCGACGACAAGATCACGCTTCCTTTGTTCCGTCCGGCGAAGGGTTAAAGCGATGCGCAGGAACCAGGTTGCCGTCGTCGGCGCGGCCGAGACCACCGAGCTCGGCGTCATCCCCAACATGTCGCAGCTCCAGCTCCACGCGGATGCGGCGCTCAACGCCATCGCCGATGCGGGGCTGAAGCTTTCCGACATCGACGGTTTCGCCACCGCGGTCGAGACGCCGCAGCAGGTCTGTCACTATCTCGGCATCAAGCCGACCTGGGTCGACGGCACGTCCGTCGGCGGCTGCTCGTTCATGCTGCATGTCCGTCACGCCGCGGCGGCGATCGAGGCCGGCCTCTGCAAGACCGTGCTGATCACGCATGCCGAAAGCGGCAAGTCGATGATCGGCAAGCAGCCGCGCTTCACGCCGCCGGACAGCCTCAACGGCCAGTTCGAGGCGCCATTCGGCGTATTCGGACCGCCGAGCATGTTCCCGATCCCGGTGCTGCGCTTCATGAAGACCTACGGCATCACCCATGAGCAGCTCGCCATGGTCGCCGTCGTGCAGCGTGAGTGGGCCGCGAAAAATCCGCGTGCGACCATGAAGGACCCGATCACGGTTGCCGACGTCCTGAACTCGCGGATGATCGCCTATCCCTTCCGCCTGCTGCAGTGCTGCCTCGTCACCGATGGCGGCGGCGCGCTGATCCTGACCTCGGCCGATCGCGCCAAGGATTTTCCGCAGAAGCCGGTCTACATCCTCGGCACCGGCGAGAGCGTGGAAACGCCGATGGTCAGCCAGATGGAGACCTTCAACTCCTCGCGTGCCTTCAAGACCGCAGGCCCGCTGGCGTTCAAGGACGCCGGCATTGCGCACAAGGACGTCGATCACCTCATGATCTACGACGCCTTTGCGCACCTGCCGCTGTTCGGGCTCGGCGATCTCGGCTTCATGCCTTATGAGGAGACCGGCAAGTTCATCGCCGATGGCAATACGCGCCCCGGCGGCAAGCTGCCGCTCAACACCAATGGCGGCGGCCTGTCCTACATGCATTCGGGCATGTATGGCATGTACGCGCTGCAGGAGAGCGTGCGCCAGATGCGCGGCATCGCGCCGGCGCAGGTGCCCGGCGCGAAGATCTCGGTGTGCCATGGCGTCGGCGGCATGTTCGCAGCGTCGGGCACGATCATCTTCACGAACCAGAAGTAACCGCCCGTCATTCCGGGATGCGCCGTCAGGCGCAGGCCCGGAATCCATCGCGCGGCAAAAATGGATTCCGGGTTCGCGCTTCGCGCGCCCCGGAATGACGGTGTAATTCGGAAAGCATAGCGGAGAACCCACATGACAAAATCACTGCAGGACAAAGTCATCATCGTCACCGGCGCAGGCCGCGGCATCGGGCGCGAGATCGCGCTGCTCTGCGCCGCCGAAGGCGCCAAGGTTGTGGTCAACGATCCCGGCGGCACGGCCGACGGCGCGGGATCGAGCGCCGCCCCAGCCGAGGAAGTGGTCGAAGAAATCAAGAAGCGCGGTGGCACCGCGGTCGCCAATTTCGAGTCGGTGGCGGAAGCGATCCCGGCCAGCAAGATCGTGAAGACCGCGACCGATCATTTCGGCCGGCTCGACGGCGTCGTCAACAATGCCGGCATCCTGCGCGACGCGATCTTCCACCGCATGAGCGTGGAGGCGTTCGAGGCCGTCATCAAGGTGCACCTGATGGGCTCCTTCTACGTCAGCCACGCCGCCGCGCGGCTGTTCCGCGAGCAGGAGAGCGGCTCCTTCGTGCACTTCACCTCGACCTCGGGCCTGATCGGCAATTTTGGCCAGGCCAACTACGCCGCCGCCAAGCTCGGCATTGTAGGCCTGTCGAAGTCGATCGCGCTCGACATGAGCCGCTTCAACGTGCGCTCCAACTGCGTCTCCCCGTTCGCCTGGACCCGCATGATCGGCACCATTCCAACCGAGACCGACGCCGAAAAGGCGCGCGTGGAGAGGATGAAGCAGATGGGGCCGGAAAAGGTCGCGCCGGTCTGCGCCTATTTGCTCAGCGACGCCGCCAAGGAGGTCACCGGGCAGATCTTTGCGGTCCGCATGAACGAGATCTTCCTGATGGGCCAGTCGCGGCCGCTGCGCTCGGTGCACCGCGGCGAAGGCTGGACGCCACAGACCATCGCCGAACACGGCATGCCGGCGCTCAAGGGCTCGTTCTACAATCTCGACCGCTCTGCCGACGTCTTCGGTTGGGACCCGATCTGACCGTCGATCCCTCATGGTGAGGAGGCGCGCAGCGCCGTCTCGAACCATGAGGCCCCAATCTCCCCCCGTGGCCCATCCGTCGAGACGCCGCTTGCGCGGCTCCTCGGGATGAGGTCCGAGTGATGGTCTGACAACTTCATGACAGCGTCGTCCCGGCTCGCTGCCGGGATGACACCATCTCCAGTTGTTTCACCACGGCTGCCCGTTTTATGCCGGAATGCGGGCGCATGAGTTCCTTCCCAACAACAAAAAAGCCTGGGAGGAAGTCATGAACAATCCGAACAATTCACCCAACCAGCAGGACGGCGGCGCGATCGGGTTCGACCGCCGGACGCTATTGCGCAGTGCAACCGCGATTGCTGCAACTGCGGCGGTCGCGCCGGAAGCCTTTGCCCGCGACTTCGGTCGCAATGCTGAGCCGCAGCGCTATCCCGACCCCGATATCGTCGTGATCGATCCGAAGCGCTTCAAGGCCAAGGTCGGCAACACCGCGATCAAGCGTCTCTACACGGGCTGCCTGTGGGCCGAGGGGCCGGCCTGGAATGCGCAGGGGCAATATCTGGTCTGGAGCGACATCCCCGCTAACCGGCAGCTTCGCTATCTCGACGATGACGGCCATATCTCGGAGCAGTTCCACAAGCCGTCGAATGAGGCCAACGGCAATTCCTTCGATTTCGAGGGACGGCAGATTTCCGCCGAACGCACCCGGCTCGTGCGTTTCGAGCATAACGGCACAGTGACCACGCTGGCCCAGGAAGCCAACGGCAAGCCGCTGAACGGGCCGAACGACATGGTCGTCCACCCCAACGACAAGTCGATCTGGTTCACCGATCCCGGCTATGGCGCGATCTCGATCTATGAGGGACAGCTGGCCAACACCGGCTCGGTGCAGCCCTACCAGAAGGAAGCGGTGTACCGGGTCGACGGACAGTCCGGCCAGATCACCAAGGTTGCAGACGAGCCGTTCAAGCCGAACGGCATCGCCTTCAGCCACGACTACAAGAAGCTCTATGTCTGCGACACCGGCATCACGCACTATCCGAACGCCAACAACGTGGTCTGGAGCTACGACATCAATGGCGACAAGCTGTCCAACCCGAAGCAGTTGATCGACATGAAGCTCGACGGCAAGTCAGGCTTCCCCGACGGACTGCGCGTCGACACCGAGGGCAACATCTGGGTGGGCGCCGGCTGGGTCGGCCCGGGCTATGACGGCGTGCAGGTGTTCGCCCCCGACGGCACGCGGATCGGCCAGATCCTGCTGCCTGAGACCTGCGCCAATGTCTGCTTCGGCGGCAAGAAGCGCAATCGCCTGTTCATGACCGCGAGCCAATCACTCTATGCGGTCTATGTGGAGACGCAGGGCGCGCATAACTGCTGACGCAGTCGGCTAATAGGGAGTGGCGAATGGCGGATAGAACGCCGCATTCGCTATTCACCTTCCCCACCCGCTATTCCTCAATCCCGCGGATATCCCGTTGATCGTGAGCTGGCAAGGATCGCCCGGTTTACGCCCGAATGCGGGCGGATGGTTTTCTCCCAACAAAAAATGGGAGGCAACTATGACAAAATCACTGACCATTTCCGCCGAGATCAATCAGCCCGGCCTCGGCCGCCGCACCGTTCTGAAGGGCGCGGCTGCGGCGCTTGCGGCGACCAGCTTCGGGGTACAAGGCGCTTCGGCAGCGACCGTCGCGCCACTCGGCCAAACGGGCACGCCAACGCGATCGACCGCGCCGCTGCCCTTGGGACCGCTGCCCGGCAGCCGGTATCCGGACTCCCACCTGGAATCTGCCAGGAAGGGAGGACCGCCAACCTTCGGGCCTCCCGGTTTCCCAGCCTTCGCGGGCACCATGGCAGTTGAGCGCGTCGCAACCGGCATGCGGTGGGCTGAGGGTCCGGTCTACTTCCCGGCCGGGCGCTACGTGCTGTTCAGTGACATTCCCAACAACCGTATCATGCGCTTCTCCGAGGATGACGGTCACCTGAGCGTATACCGGCAGCCATCGATGAACTCGAACGGCAACACCATCGATCGCGAAGGACGCCTGATCACTTGCGAACATTCCGGCCGACGCGTCACCCGTACCGAGCTCGACGGCTCGATCACCATCGTCGCCGACAAATATAATGGCAAGAAACTGAATTCGCCGAATGATGCGGTTGTCACCTCCGATGGCGCGATCTGGTTCACCGATCCGGTCTACGGCATCGGCGGTTATTATGAGGGCATCAAGGCCGATCCTGAGCAGGAAAAGCACAACGTCTACCGGGTGGATCCGAAATCCGGGGACATCAAGGTTGTTGTCGACGATTTCGTTGAGCCCAACGGCATTGCGCTTTCGCCTGACGAGAAGAAGCTCTACGTCATCGACACCGGCTTTACAGACGGGCCGGAGAACCCGTCGCATATCCGAGTGTTCGACCTCGATGTTGCGGGCGGAAAGGTATCGAACGGCAAGGTCTTCGCGGAAATGCCCAAGCCCAGCATTACCGACGGAGTGCGAACTGACACCGCCGGGCGTGTTTGGTGCTCCGTGGGTTGGGGCGATCCGAATGAAGATGGCGTGCGTTGCTACAGTCCGGACGGTAATCTGCTCGGCAGGATTCACATTCCGGAAACCGTCGCCAACCTCTGCTTCGGCGGTCAGCAGCGAAATCGACTGTACATCTGCGGCTCGACATCGCTCTATGCCGTCTACACGAGTGCACAGGGCTCGATGAAGCCATAAGAAAAGTAAATGGCGAGTAGGGAGTAGCGTCTCTACTCGCCATTCGCTGTTCGCCTTCCCTACCCGCTATTCCTCAACCCTGCGGAGATCCCGTTGATCGTGAGCTGGATGCCGCGCAGCACCTGCTCGTCAGGGTTCTGCGCGCGGTGCTCTTTCAACAGTTCCACCTGCACGTGGTTCAGCGGATCGAGATAAGGGAAGCGGTTGCGGATCGAGCGTTCGAGCAGCGGGTTGCCCTGCAACAACCGCTCATGGCCCATGATGTCCAGCAGCGTCTCGATCGACAGGTGCCATTCGCGGCGGATGCGGCCGAAAATCTTCTCGCGCAACTCCGCATCCGGCACCAGCTCGGCATAGCGCGAGGCGATCGCGATCGAGCTCTTTGCCAGCACCATGTCCATGTTGGAGAGCAGCGTGCGGAAGAACGGCCATTCCTTATAGAGCTCCTGCAGGAACGGCATGCCCTGCTCCGGATGCTCCGCGATCCAGGCCTCGACCGCGCCGCCGAAGCCGTACCAGCCCGGCAGCATCAGCCGGCACTGCGCCCAGGAGAACACCCAGGGAATGGCGCGAAGGTCCTCGATCTCGCGGGTCTTCTTGCGCGACGCCGGTCGGCTGCCGATGTTGAGCGTCGCGATTTCGTTGATGACGGTCGAGCCCCAGAAATAATCAGCAAAGCCGTCGGTCTCGTAGACCAGACCGCGATAGGCCTTGAAGGCGAGCGCCGAGAGCTGCTCCATCGCCTTCAGATATTCGGCGCGCGGCGCGCTTTGCCTGGGCTGCAAAAGGCTGGTCTCGAGCGTCGCGGCGGCAAGGATCTCCAGGTTGTTGCGGCCGACTTCGGCGTTGGAATACTTGCTCGAGATGATCTCGCCCTGCTCGGTGATCCGGATCTGGCCGTTCACGGCACCGCCGGGCTGGGCGATGATGGCGTCATAGCTCGGGCCGCCGCCGCGGCCGACCGAGCCGCCGCGGCCATGGAACAGACGCAGGCGCACGTGATGGCGCTCGAACACCTCGACGAGGCCGATCTCCGCCTTGTAGAGCTCCCAGCCTGATGTGACGAACCCGCCGTCCTTGTTGCTGTCGGAATAGCCGAGCATCACCTCCTGCACGCCGCCGCGACTGTCCACCAATCGGCGATAATCGTGCAGCGCCAGCATGCGGTCCATGATGCCGCTGGAGGCCTGAAGATCCTCGATGGTCTCGAACAGCGGCACGATGTTGATGGCGCTGCGGCCGGAGGGATTGATGAGCCCGACCTCCTTCAAGAGCACAGCGACCTCGAGCATGTCGGACATGCCCTTGCACATCGAGATGATGCATTGGGAAATCGCCTCCGCGCCGAAGGTCGCATGCGCTTCGGCGGCTGCCCGGAACACGGCGAGTTCGCCTTGCGTCTCCTCGCTGTATTTCACGAAGGGCGAGGACAACGGACGCGCGCTGCGAAGTTCGCCGAGCAACAGGTTGATGCGGGCATCCTCGCTGAGCGCCATGTAGGACATGCCGGGGATCGCAGTATCAAGCAGTTCGGCGACGGTGCGCTCATGCACCGCGGAGTTTTGCCTGATGTCGAGGCGGGCGAGATGGAAGCCGAAGCAATCCACCCCGCGCCGCAGCAGCCGCAAGCGTCCACGCGCGATGACGGCGGAATTGTTGGCAATCAGCGAGCGGTCGAGCACATCGAGGTCGGCCTTCAGCTCATTCACATTGGTATACGGCTCGGCCTTGCCGACCGGCCGCCGCGTGATCTCGACCTGCAGCTTCTCGGCGGTCGCGGTGAGCCGGGCATAGATGCCGGACACCGCCAAACGATAGGGCTCGCCGCTCCGGTGCGGCGAAGGATCGGGCGAGCGCTCGGCGAGCACACGCAGCTCGTCAGAAACATCGGCAAGGTTCTTGGCTAGCGACAATTCGGCGCCGAGTAAGTGCAGCTCTTCCAGATAGAAGCTCAAGATCCGGCTCGACTGCAGCCGCAGCGTGCCCCGCATGACGTCGGCGGTGACGAACGGGTTGCCGTCGCGGTCGCCGCCGATCCAGCTTCCCATCTTCAGGAAGGATGCGAGTTCGCCGGGCTCGCCGCCTTCCTTGTTGAGCCGGTCTTCCAGCGCACAATGCAGCCGCGGCACCTCGTGGAGGAACGTGTAGTCGTAGAACGACAATCCGTTGGTGACCTCGTCCAGCACAGTAAGTTTGGTCCGGCGCAACAGATTGGTCTGCCATAGCGTCACCACGGCGCGGCGAAGCTGCTCGTCGCTGGCCTCGCTCTCTTCGGGCGTCATCTGCAACCGCTCGCGCCGGTCGAGCAGACGTGCGACCTCCATCTCGCGGTCCATGGTGCTCTTGCGCCGGACCTCGGTCGGATGCGCGGTCAGCACCGGGCTGACCAGGGCGCCCTTGAAGAAGCGGCGCAGATCGTCCGGGCTGAATCCAGCCTGCTGCGCATGGCTCACCGCCTGCGTCAGCAGGCTCGGACGCGGCGCACCGGCTCCCCGCCCCCGCATCTGGCGGATGTTGTTCTGGTCCTCGGCGATGTTGGCGAGGTGGGAGAAATAGCTGAAGGCGCGGACGATCCGCACCGTCTCCGAGATCGACATGCTGTCGAGGATGGTTTCCAGTTCCCGCCGCGCCAGCCGGTCTTCATCCCGATGGAACCGGATCGAGGTCTGGCGGATGCGTTCGACCAGGTCGAAGACGTCGGCGCCCTCCTGGTCGCGCACGGTGTCGCCAAGGACGCGCCCGAGCAGGCGGATGTCATTGCGCAGCCGCGTGTCTTCCTCAAGCGCCTGGCTGTCCTCAGCGCGGTTGGCGCGGACATCGGTTTCGGAAGACGTGGTCTGGGGAGACATTGGCTGATCGCTCCAGCAACTGCCCGGCAGGCGCGGAGTGTGCAACTTTTTTGCCGCAGCGCAAGATGAAGTTGGAGGCGGCGCACACAGGATGTTGCGCCGCCGACCTCGGCTTCCAACCTCATCCTGAGGGGCCGCGCCAGCGGCGTCTCGAAGGATGGGCCGCGGGCGCTGTCGGGGCCTCATGGTTCGAGACGGCGCTACGGGCCTCCTCACCATGAGGGTCTGTCATCAAGCCCGGGACGACGGGAGGCTAAATCCTCCTTCCCGCCTGCTCCCAATAGGGGTCGCGGAGGCGGCGCTTGAAGATTTTGCCGGAATCCTCGCGCGGCAGGTTGGTTGCGATTTCGATGTGCTTGGGCACCTTGTAGTCGGCGAGCGAGTTCTTGAGCTGGGCGCGGACCGAGGCGACGTCCAGCTTGGCCCCTGCTTGCGGCTCGACCACCGCCATCAGCGCCTCGCCGAATTCGGCATCGGGGATGCCGAACACCGCACAATCATGCACGCCGGGAACGGCATGCAGCACCGCCTCGATCTCGGCCGGATAGATGTTGACCCCGCCCGAAATCACCATGTCGCGCTTGCGATCGCAGATGAAGACGTAACCGTCCTGGTCGATATAGCCGACATCCCCTGACGTGATGAATCCGTCGCGGTCGATCTCGGCGCGCTTTTCGGGCTTGTTGTGGTAGGTGAAATCCGGATTGCCTGATATCCGCGAATAGATTTCGCCGATCTCGCCTGATCGCAGCACTTTGCCGTCCTCGCCGATGAAGCGCAGCTCGGCGCCGGGCGAAATCTTGCCGACAGTGCCGGGCTTCTTCAGCGCATCCTCGGAATTCGCGAACGTCACCGCCCCAGACTCGGTCGAGCCGTAGAACTCATAGATCACCGGCCCCCACCACTCGATCATCGCGCGCTTGATATCGGCCGGACAGGGCGCGGCAGCGTGGATGACATGGCGCAGCGAGGACACGTCATATTTCCTGCGCACCTTCTCCGGCAGCTTCATTAGGCGGATGAACATGGTCGGCACCATGAAGACGGTGTCGACCCGCTGCTCCTCGACTAAGCTGAGGAAATCTTCCGCATCGAAGCGCGGCATCATCAGCAGCGCGCCGCCGAGCCGGCCGGAGCGGAGGCCGAAGGAATTCGGCGCGGAATGATAGAGCGGGCCCGGAAGCAGCGCGCGGACGCCGGGCCTGAGACCATAGATCATGGCGCGCATCGCTTCCGCATTGGCCGCCTGCTCCGGCGTCGGGGCAAAGCGGCGGACGCCCTTGGGATGGCCTGTTGTGCCCGAGGTGTAGATCATGTTCTGCGGCTGCGGCACTACCGGGCCGTCATAACGTGGGTGTTTCGCGAGCCACGGCTCGAAATCAACAGCGAAATCCGGCACGCCGAGATGATCGGGATTGATCTTGTAGTTGGCGAGGATCTCCGGCGGTGTCGGCACGCTCAGCACGGTGATGCCGGCAGGGATCGCATCCCGCAGCGGATGCAGCATGTCGGCATGCGCGATCAGGACCCTCGTGCCGGAATCCGTCAGCACGTAGTTGATCTCTTCCGGCTTGAAATGCCAGTTGATCGGCACGCCATAGGCCCCGAGCCGCATCGCGGCATAGGCGGCCTCGATGAAGGCGATGTCGTTGCGCATCAGCATGCACACGCTGTCGCCCTCGCGGACGCCAAGCTTCCGCAGGCCGCTGGCGATGCGCTCAGTGCGCTGGGCGACTTCCTCATGCGTGCGACGGCGATCGCCGCTGATGATGCCGAGGAAGAGTTGGGAGGTTTCGCTCATTTGCTTGTTGTTCTTGTCCGTTGTTGGCCCGGCATTCGCTGTTTTCGTCATCACCGGGCTTGTCCCGGTGATCCACGTTCTTGCTTCGTCGCCGAGAGACCAAAACGTGGATGGCCGGGACAAGCCCGGCCATGACGGCGTGAGAGGCCCTACACGTCCACAAAGCGCGGCGGGCGCTTGTCGATGTTGGCGCGCACGGCCTCCGTCTGGTTCGGGCTGGCCAACAGCTTCTGCTGCTCGACGGACTCGGCGAGCAGCGCCGGGCCGGGATCGACCGACAGCTTGTTCAGCAGGCGCTTGGCGGCACGGACCGCATCCGGGCTCTTGCCGGCAATCTCGCGCGCGACCTCGAAGGCCGCGGCGCGCGGATCGTCGCACACGCAGGTGGCGAGGCCATAGCCCAGGGCCTCCTGGGCCGAGAAGATGCGCCCCGTATAGGTGAGCTCGCGCAGGATATCGTCACGCACCAGCGTGGCGAGGATCGGCGTGCCCGCCATGTCGGGGACGAGGCCCCATTTGATCTCCATGATCGACATCCGCGCGTCAGCGCTGAGGAAGCGCATGTCGGCGCCAAGCGCGAGCTGGAAGCCGCCGCCGAAGGCGACGCCATGGACCGCGGCGATGACCGGCACCGGGAGCTGCCGCCAGCCCCAGACTGCCTGTTGCGGGAAATTGGCCTGCCCGTGGGTGCGGATGGTGAGGTCCCGCTTCTCGCCGCCGGCAATCCCGTTGCCGCCATTCTCCTTCATCGCGGCGAAACGCCCCATGTCGAGACCGGCGCAGAACGCCCGCCCCTCCCCGGACAATACTACCACCCGGACGCCTTTTTCGGTCGAAAGGCGCTCGGTTGCGGCCACCAGCGCCTCGAACATCGGGGCATCCAGCGCATTCATCTTGTCCGCGCGCACCAGCCGGACATCGGCGATCCCATCGGAAACCGAGATCGTGACGCGTTGCTCCATGGAATTGTCCTCCGCTGTTCTTGATGGCGCTTTACAGAAGGGCCGTTGCCGGTTTTAGTCAATCGACCAATTAACTGACAATCCCCTTTGGGTGGAAACCATGTTCACAGATCAGCTTCTCGCCGGACGGCGTATCCTCGTGACCGGGGGCGGTACCGGCCTCGGCAAGTCCATGGCCGCGAAGTTCCTGCAACTGGGGGCCGAAGTGCATATCTGCGGCCGCCGCAAGATCGTCTGCGACGAGACCGCAACGGAACTGATGGACCAGCACGGCGGGCGCGTGGTCAGCCACGGCGTCGATATCCGCAATGCACTGGCCGTCGACGAGATGATCGAGGCGATCTGGACGACCAGCGGCCCCCTCACCGACCTCATCAACAATGCCGCCGGCAATTTCATCTCGCGTTCCGAAGAGCTCTCGCCGCGCGGATTCGATGCGGTGGCCAATATCGTCATGCACGGCACGTTCTACGTCACCCATGCGGTCGGGCGGCGCTGGATCGCCGGCAAGCATCGCGGCAACGTGGTGTCGATCACCGTCACCTGGGTGCGCAACGGCTCGCCCTATGTGGTGCCGTCGGCGATGAGCAAGTCCGCGATCCACGCAATGACCATGTCGCTCGCGATCGAATGGGGCAAATACGGCATCCGCCTCAACACCATCGCGCCCGGCGAAATCCCGACCGAAGGCATGAGCAAGCGCATCAAGCCGGGCGACGAAGCCGGCGCGCGGACCAAGGCGATGAACCCGATGGGCCGCGTCGGCACCATGGAGGAATTGCAGAACCTCGCCGTGTTCCTGATCTCCGGCGGCTGCGATTGGATCAACGGCGAGACCATCGCAATGGACGGCGCCCAGGCGCTCGCGATGGGCGGCAATTTCTATCAGCTCCGCGAATGGAGCGACGACGACTGGACCAACGCGCGCGACTCGATCAAGGCGCAGAATGAGAAGGATCGCGCAGCGCGAGGGTGATATCGCGCGACAAACCGCCGTCGTCCCGGGCAAGCGAAGCGCGACCCGGGACCCATAACCACAGGGCATTGTTGTGTGCTCCGCTGTAACTGCTTGCTCGCGCCACAACGCAGTCCTGTGGTTATGGGTCCCCGCCCTTCGCGGGGACGACAGTGGAGTGCGGGGCTAGCGCTTGCCTGCTCCCATATAGCCGAACAGGAAGCCCGCCACTTTGCGCTTCTGGATCTCCTCGCTGCCCTCGGTGATGCGATAGCGGCGGTGATGGCGGTAGATGTGCTCGAACGGTTTGTGGCGTGAATAGCCCATGCCGCCATGGACCTGCATGGCACGGTCGGCGGCCTCGCAGCACAGCCGGTTTGCCCAGTAGTTGCACATCGAGACCTTGTCGGAGAGCGTGTGCTCGACCTGCGCCTGGGTGAGCTGGTCCATTTCCCAGGCGGTCTTGCGGATCAACAGACGCAGCATCTCGGCCTGGGTCGCAAGCTCCACCAGCGGCCACTGGATTGCCTGGTTCTCGGCCAGCGCTTTGCCGAACGGCTTTCGCTCGCGGGCATAGGTGACGCTTTCGTTGATGCAGTAGACGGCCGCGCCGAGCGAGCTCGCAGCCTGGCGGATGCGGTTCTCGTGCACGAAGCATTGCGCCAGCGACAGCCCGCGGCCGACCTCGCCGAACAGCGCATCCTCTGGCACGAACACATCCGTGAAGCTGACGCGGGGATGATCGGTCGGCATGTTGAAGGTCCACATATATTCCTCGACCTTCACGCCTTCCGATTTCGCCGGCACGAGGAAGCAGGTGATGCCGCGCGCATCGCCGTCATTGCCCGACGTGCGCGCGAACAGCGCGCAATGGGTTGCGACATGCATGCCCGTGGTCCACATCTTCTCGCCGTTGATCAGCCAACCCTTGACGTTGTCGCGGGTCGCAGGCTCCGCCCTGGTCTCCATATGGGTCGCATCGGAGCCGTGGTCGGGCTCGGTGAGGCCGAAGGTGATGCGGTATTTTCCTGTGATCGAACCGTCGATCATCGCCTTCTGTGCGTCGCTGCCGTAGCGGTCGAGCATGGTGACGACAGGAAAATTGCCGACGATCGAATGCTCGTTCTGCAGGTCGTTGTGCAGGCCTAGCCCCTTGGAGGCGAAATGCTCGCGGATCACCGCCATCCAGAGATTGGAGCCGTCCTTGCCGCCATAGCGTTTCGGGATCGCAAAGCGCAGATGGCCCGCGGCATCGGCGCGGTCCTTGGCTTTGCGCAGCAGCGCTTCCCATTCGTGCCGCGGCAGGCCCCCGTTCTCGAAATCGGTGCGCGCCCATTCGCGGCGGTGGTCGAAGAAGGGGATGTTATCGTCGGCCTCCTCCAGCGGCTTGATCTCGCGCGCGATGAAGGTATCGAGTTCGGCGAGATAGGCGACGAGGTCCGCCGGCAGGTTGAAATCCAAGGTAGTCTCTCCCGCAAGATGTCGTTGCTTGTCGTTTTGCGTTTAGGCGCTGCACGCCTCTGCTCAGCTCGATTAAGGTGAGAAGACGGCACTCAAGTCAAGCAATCACGTCGCGCTCGGCATGCGCAGACGCCTTGCGTAATTGGCTGGCATCAAGCGCCTGAGCCGCGCTACTATCGCGGCCAATATTCTTCGCCACAGAAAATCAGCGGGAGCGAACATGGATCTGAAATTCTCGAAGGTGGAACGCAAGGGACCGATCACCATCGTGACGCTGTCGCGCCCTGAGGTGTACAACGCGCTGCATATCGATGCGCATTTCGAGCTCAACAAGGTGTTCGATGATTTCTCCGCCGATCCCGAGCAGTGGGTCGCGATCGTTACCGGTGCCGGCGACAAGGCGTTCTGCGCCGGCAACGATTTGAAATGGCAGGCGGCTGGCGGCAAGCGCGGCTGGGACAAGGGCGGCTTCGGCGGGCTGACCTCGCGCTTCGACTGCGACAAGCCGATCATCGCCGCGGTCAATGGCGTCGCGATGGGTGGAGGATTCGAGATCGCGCTCGCCTGCGACCTGATCATCGCCGCTGAGAATGCGACCTTCGCGCTGCCGGAACCGCGCGTTGGCCTCGCCGCGCTCGCCGGTGGCCTGCACCGATTGCCGCGGCAGATCGGGCTGAAGCGCGCGATGGGCATGATCCTCACCGCCCGTCACGTCAGCGCCAAGGAAGGCCTTGAGCTCGGCTTCGTCAACGAGGTCGTGCCGCAGGGCGAGGCGCTCGCTGCAGCCGTGCGCTGGGCCGAGACCATCTGCAAGAATTCGCCGATGTCGATCCGCGCCTCCAAGCAGACCATTGAGCGCGGGCTCGCCGTGTCGCTGGAGCAGGCGATCAACGAGCAGCGCGAGTACCCCGCTGTGAAGGCGATGGCGGCCTCGCAGGACTACATCGAGGGCCCGAAGGCGTTTGCCGAGAAGCGGCCGCCGAAATGGGTGGGGAAGTAGGCTGCCTTCGCTCTCCGTCATGGCCGGGCTTGTCCCGGCCATCCACGATCTTTGGCACCTCGATGAAGGACGCGCGTGGATGCGCGGGACAAACCCGGGCATGACGACACAACTACGATCTCGTTGTGTCGCCCATCTCCCGTTTATACGCCGCATAGTTCGGCTGATCGACGGCGAGCTTGTCCATCGTGGTCTGCCAGAGATGATCGGCCAGTCCCGGCGTCTGCAAATCAACCACGCCGCTCGCGATCTTCTCCGAGAGCACGCGGTTAAGCTCGAACAGCGAGCCGTCGGTGCCGAGCAATTGCTTGAGCCGCGCCGCCTCCGCGGCATCGGCCACTTGCGCCAACGCAAGCTGGCGCGTGACCAGATCGAGTGCGTTGATGCCGACGCGGAGCTTGAATGCGTTGTGGCCCTTGATCGCGGGCGCGATCTCGTTGCGTAGGAAGTCTGCGACGGCCTTGATCAGTTCTGTTGGTGTCGGTTCGTCCTGCATCTCAACGCCCTCGCGGTGCCAATAGCCTGAGCAAATCGATCTCGGTCTCAGACGCACGACGGCCGATCATCGCGCGCTCCATCGAATGGTCGGGGCCAATGCGGAAGCGCTGCATCATGCCGCAGCACATCACACCCCAACGCAGCGTACCCATCACTTCCCAGAACATCACCCTGACAGGATCGACCTTGCGGCCGGCCTCCTCGTAACCCGCGAACAGCTCCTCGCGCGAGCCGAAGCCGCCGACCGGCTTGTCGATCTCGCCGAAGCGCCAGGAGTTGACGCAGATCCAGCCGAGATCCTCCATCGGATCGCCGTAATGCGCGAGCTCCCAGTCCAATACCGCGCGCACACCGTCGGGACCGATGATGAGGTTGCCGTGGCGGAAATCGCCATGCACCAGCGTCACCTCGTCCGATGGACCGGGATCATGGTCGCGCAGCCAGCGCAGCGCCAATTCGAACACCGGGCGCGGCCAGTCGAAGCCGCGATATTCCCGCTCGAGATCGCCGATCTCCTTGGTCGCCGTCATCTGCCTCAGCTTCGGCAGTTTCGTCGCCGGCAAGCCGTGGATGCCCGCTGCAACCTTGCCGAGCTGGCGCGCCAGCAGCGGCCGCGCTTTGGCAAACTGCTCGTCGCGCAGGATCTTGCGCGCGATGGTCTCGCCCTCAACGCGGGCCATGATGAAGCCGGTACCAAGCCCCTCCTCCGGCCTTAGCACATGCAGCACGCGCGGCGACGGTAGGCCGGCATCATGCGCAAGCTGCATCAAGCTCGCCTCCGCATCGAGCCCGGCCGCGCGCGAGGGTGCCGCACCAAAACCCGGCGGCGCGCGGCGCAGGATCGCGCCGATAGTGCCGCCCGGATGCACGATGTCGAAGGTCCAGGTTTCCTGGCTGGCGCCGCCGGAGAGTTTTGCGGCGCCGGTGACGCCGGTCGCGCCCGGATGGAAGGACGCGACGCAGCGCGCGAGTTCGGCCTCGATCATTTGCCCTTGAACTTCGCCGGACGCTTCTCGAGAAACGCGGTGACGCCTTCCTTGAAATCCTCGGTGGTGCCCGCTTGTCGCTGGCACTGGAATTCGAGATTGAGCTGATCCTCGAACGAATTCTCCGGGCTATCCCAATAGAGCTTGCGGATCAGCGACAGCGCCACGGTCGGCCCATTGGCGAGCTCATGCGCGAGCTTCATCGCTTCATCCATCAGCGCGCCGTCGTCATGGAGGCGGTTGATGAGGCCCCATTCGAGCGCCTTCTCGGCCGGCAGCCGCTCGCCCATCAGCGACAATTCGATCGCACGCGCCTTGCCGACCAGTCGCGGCAGCAGCCAGGTCGAGCCGCAATCCGGCACCAGGCCGATGCGACGGAAGGCCTGCAGGAAATACGCCGAGCGCGCGCACAGAATCATGTCGCCCATCAACGCGAAGCTCATGCCGGCGCCCGCCGCCGGACCATTGACCGCGGTGACGATCGGGCAATGCAGATTGCGCAGCCGCCGCAGGAACGGATGGAACGCGGTCTCCAGCGCCGCGCCGGCGTTTCGCCTGCCCGGCGTCTGGTTGTTGCGTCCCTGCAGATTGGCGCCGGTGCAGAAAGCGCGGCCGGCACCGGTGATCACAACGCAGCGCACCTCGTCCCGCTTGTCCTCGATCGCATCGAGCGCTTCGGCCAGGCCGCCGAGCATGTCGATCGACACCGCGTTCATGACCTCCTGATGGTCGAGCTTGAGGACCGCGACCGGTCCATCGAAATCGAGCGTGACGTGCTTGAATTGCATTGTTTCCTCGCGAGTTGCGCCCGCGCCATGAGTAACGCGGTGGCCAAATCCCTAGGCCCATATTTGATTTTTGAGGCGGGCTTGTCCATGGTGGAGCAAGAACGCCTCGCTTTCGGATGCACGATTAACGTGCGTCAGGGCAAATGGAAACACCCCAGGGAAATACGCCAAGGAAAAAATACCATGAGCATCTTCGACCTCTCGGGCCGCGTTGCGGTCATCACCGGTGGCAATGGCGGGATCGGGCTTGGCATCGCGCAGGCGCTCAATGCCGCCGGCTGCAATGTCTCGATCTGGGGCCGCAACGCCGAGAAGAACAAGGCCGCCGCGGCAACGATGGCGGCGGGTCCCGGCAAGGTCGACACCCGCATCTGTGACGTCAGCAATGCCGCCTCGGTGCAGGACGCGATGAAGGCGACGCTCGACACCCTCGGCCGCGTCGACGGCTGCTTTGCCAATGCCGGGATCGGCGGCGGCGGACGGCGCGCCTTCATCGACCGCACCGAGGAGGAATGGCGAACCATGTTCGCAACCAATCTCGACGGGGTGTTCCATGTATTCCAGGCCGCCGCTCGCCACATGACCGAGCGCGCCGAGGCCGGCGATGCCTTCGGCCGCCTCGTCGCCACATCGAGCCTGGCGTCGCTGTTCGGCACCGCACGCAACGAGCACTATGCCGGCACCAAGGCCGCGATCAATGCTCTCGTCCGCGCGCTCGGCGTCGAGCTGGCCCGCCATGGCGTCACCGCGAATGCAATCCTGCCCGGCTGGATCAAGAGCGACATGACGGCCGGCATCATGGCGAATGACAAATTCGTCGCCAATGTGATGCCGCGCATCCCGGTGCGCCGCTTCGGCGAACCCTCCGACTTCGGCGGCATCGCGGTCTATCTGATGAGCAAGGCGTCGTCGTACCACACGACGGATTGTTTCGTGATCGACGGCGGCTACACGGCGTTTTAAACGCTGTTCGAATTCCGTCATGCGGCACTCGTGTCCTGCGCTGCGTCAGCGCAGGCACCCATGAAAAATGTGCGCTCGCGCTTTGAGGCCGCCGCGTCTATGTTGGCCGCAACGATCTCGGCGATGGGAGGAAGAAAATGAAACACGCCTACATACCCCGGACCACCAACTACACGCTCAATCCGGGCGACGAGCTCAACGACCTCCGCATGTCGGATCAGGTCCGCCCGCTCTATGAGCATGTGAAGAAGTTCATCCGGGAAACCGTCGAGCCGATGTCGGTCGACTTCTATCGCCACGGCGAGAACAAGAACGACCGCTGGAGCTTCACCGACGGCCAGCTCGAAGTGCTCGATAAGGCCAAGAAGAAGGCCAAGGAGGAAGGCCTCTGGAATTTCTTCCTGCCCGACGCCGAGACTGGCGAAGGCCTGAACAATCTCGACTACGCCTATATTGCAGCCGAGCTCGGCAAGAGCCCGCTGGCCTCCGAGACCATGAACTGCTCGGCGCCCGACACCGGCAACATGGAAGTGCTGGAGCGTGTCGGTACCAAGGCGCAGAAGGAGAAGTGGCTGAAGCCGCTCCTGAACGGCGAGATCCGTTCGGCCTACGCCATGACCGAGCCCAACGTCGCGTCGTCGGACGCCAAGAACATCTCCACCACCGCAAAGCTCGTCGGCGACGAGTGGGTGATCAACGGCGAGAAATATTACATCTCCGGCCTCGGCGATCCCCGCTGCAAGATCATGATCGTGATGGTGAAGACCAATCCGGATGCGCCGCCGAGCAAGCAGCAGTCGCAGATCCTGGTGCCAAAGGACACGCCCGGCGTCGAGATCCTCGGCCCCATGCATGTGTTCGGGCAGGATCATGCACCGCGCGGCCACATGCATCTGCGCTTCAACAACGTCCGGGTGCCGAAGGACAACATCCTGCTGGGCGAGGGCCGCGGCTTCGAAATTTCGCAGGTTCGCCTGGGGCCGGGCCGCATCCACCATTGCATGCGTACCATCGGCAAGGCGGAGAAGGCGCTCGACATGATGGTGCAGCGCGGCCTCACCCGTGAAGCCTTCGGCAAGAAGATCGCGCATCTCGGCGGCAATCTGCAGATCATCGCGCAGGCGCGCTGCGAGATCGAGGCGATGCGGCTGATGGTGCTGAAGGCGGCGAAGGCGATGGACGTGCTCGGCAACAAGGAAGCGCGCGTCTGGGTCTCCATGGTCAAGGCCATGATCCCCGAGCGCGCCTGCAAGATCATCGACCAGGCAATCCAGATGCACGGCGCCACCGGCATCTCGCAATGGACGCCGCTTGCCGAAATGTACCAGGACGTCCGCCATCTCCGCTTCGCCGACGGTCCGGACGAAGTGCACTGGATGGTGGTCGGCCGGCACGAACTCAGCATGCCGTAGCGGACGCGGCGATCCGTAGGGTGGGCAAAGCGAAGCGTGCCCACCTTCACGAGCTGAGCCAGAATGGTGGGCACGCTTCGCTTTGCCCACTCTACAGGAGCCACCATGGAATACGCTGCCAGCGATCTGAAGCCGCGCGAACGCTACAAGGTGCTGGCATCCTTCGTGCTGCCGCGACCGATCGCCTGGGTGACCAGCGTCGGTCCAACCGGCGTCGTCAATGCCGCGCCGTACAGCTTCTTCAACGTGTTCTGCGAGGACCCGCCGCTCTGCATGTTCGCAGTCAATCTGCGGCCCGACGGGCGGGTGAAGGATACGCTTGTCAACATCGAGCGCACCGGGGAATTCGTGGTCAATATGACCGACGAGCCGCTGGCGCACGCGATGCATGAGACCAGCGGCGACTTTCCGCCAGATGTGGGCGAGCCCGACTATCTCGGGCTCAAGCTTGCGCCATCGACCAGCGTGGCAGTGCCGCGCCTTGCGGATGCGCCGTGGGCAATGGAATGCAAGACCTGGAAGATCATCGACGTCAACGGCGACCGCCGGCTGATCATGGGTGAAGGCATCCACTTCTACATCCGCGACGAGCTGTGGGACCGCGAGGCCATGCGTGTGCACATGGACCGCTACCACCCCGTCGGCCGCATGTTCGCCGACCGCTATTGCCGCACCGACGACCGGGTGGTGTTTCCGGCAGCCGAGGGCGCGAAAAGCTAGCTCGCCGCCTCCCCGATCTTGTCCTGCGTCTTGGTCTCGAAGTCGCTGGCATCGTGGCGCTCGTGCAATTGGCTCGCGGGATCGCCCGAGATGCGGTTGACGATGCGGCCTCGCTTCACGGCCGGGCGCTTTGCGATCTGATCGGTCCAGCGCAGCACGTTCTTGTATTCATGCACCGACAGGAATTCGCCTGCGCCATAGAGCAGGCCCTTGACGAGCCCGCCGTACCACGGCCAGACTGCGATGTCGGCGATCGTGTAGTCGCGGCCGGACAGATATTCGTTGTCCGCCAGACGACGATCGAGCACATCGAGTTGACGCTTCACCTCCATCGCATAGCGGTCGATGGCATATTCGATCTTGGTCGGCGCGTAGGCATAGAAGTGGCCGAAGCCGCCGCCAAGAAACGGCGCGCTGCCCATCTGCCAGAACAGCCATGACAGGCACTCGGCGCGAGCCTGACCGCCGGTCGGCAGGAATGCACCGAACTTCTCGGCAAGGTGCATCAGGATCGCGCCGGACTCGAACACGCGGATCGGTTCCGGCCCGCTACGGTCCAGCAGCGCCGGGATCTTGGAATTCGGATTGACCGCAACAAAACCACTGCCGAACTGGTTGCCATCGATCTTGATCAGCCACGCGTCATATTCGGCGTCGGAATGGCCGAGCGCGAGCAGCTCTTCCAGCATGATCGTGACCTTCTGGCCGTTTGGCGTCGCCAGAGAATAAAGTTGCAACGGATGCTTCCCGACGGGAAGTTCCTTCTCATGCGTGGGCCCGGCGATCGGGCGGTTGACGCTGGCGAAACGGCCGCCATTTTCCTTGTTCCAGGTCCAGACTTTCGGCGGCTCATAGGCAGGTGCATCGGTCATTGATCAAGCTCCAGCGCGGAAGCCGCGCCAGTGTTAACTAGCGTCGAGCACAGGATTGGCAAGGGCGGGATTTCGTATAGCCGGTGCCTCTTCACTTCCGTCATGGCCGGGCTTGTCCCGGCCATCCACGTCTTGCGTCGAAGGAAGTGCTTGGATACTCGAGACAAGCCCGGGCATGACGGTTGATAAAGCTCAGAACGCGGTCGCCCGCTGCTGGCGCGCTGCGCCCGTCATCGCAAAGCCGTTATAGCCCTTCGCCGCGACCTCGTTGCAGATCTGCCGATAAGGCCCGACACCGCCGATATAGGGCATGAAGATCCGCGGCTTGCCGGGAATGTTGGCGCCCATGTACCACGAATTGGCCTGCGGATAGAGCGTGGTGTAGGCAACCTCGTTGACATGCGCCACCCATTCGTCCTCGGCCTCCCTTGTCGCCTCCATCGTGTCGAGTTCACGCTCTCGCATGTAGTCGAGGCAATCGCTGATCCAGTCGACGTGCTGCTCAATCGAAACGATCATGTTCGACAGCACGGAAGGACTGCCGGGCCCGGTGATGATGAAGAGGTTCGGAAAACCTGAAATCATCAGGCCGAGATAGGTGCGCGGTCCCTCGGCCCATTTCCGGTTCAGCGTCAGCCCGTCGCGGCCGCGAATGTCGATCTTTGCTACCGACCCTGTCATCGCGTCGAAGCCGGTCGCCAGCACCAGCGCATCGAGTTCATATTCGCTTGCCGTGGTGCGCACGGCATTTTCCGTGATCTCCTCGATCGGACTGCTCTTGATGTCGACCAGCGTCACGTTGGGCCGGTTGAAGGTCGCGAAATAGTCGGTATCGACGCAGATGCGCTTGGAGCCGATCGGATGGCTGCTCGGCTGCAGCAGCTTCGCGGTCTCGGGGTCCTTGACGATCTCTGTGATCTTCTCGCGCACGAAGTTTGCTGCGGTATCGTTGGCGACCTGGTCCAGCGCCAGATTGTTGTAGGCCGACATGAACGTGAGTCCGCCACGCTGCCAGCGCGCCTCGTATTTGGCACGGCGCTCGTTGTCGCCATCATCGAGCGCGCCGCGATCGGGCAAGTCGGTATAGATGCCGTTGCGCGCCACTTCCCGCTCCACGCGCCGGATTTCCGGATAGTTGGTGCGAAACCATGCGCGCTCCTCGTCGCTCAGCTTGGCATTGCGCGCGGGAATCGAGAAATTCGCGGTGCGCTGAAACACGGTGAGATGGCTCGCCTGCTCGGCGATGACAGGTATCGACTGAATCCCGGATGAGCCGGTGCCGATCACGCCGATGCGCAGGCCGGTGAAATCCACCGGCTCATGCGGCCAATGGCCGGTGTGATAGACTTGGCCCTTGAACCGATCGAGGCCCTTGATGTCGGGCTTGCGCGCATTCGACAGGCAGCCGGTGGCAAGCACCACGAATTTGGCGGTGACGGTTTTACCGTCGGAGGTGGTCACCGACCAGAGCTTGCTGGTCTCGTCGAATGCGGCCGCATCGATGCGGGTGTCGAACTGGATGTCACAACGCAGGTTGAAGCGGTCGGCGACATGGTTGGCGTAGCGCAGAATCTCCGGCTGCGGCGCGTAGCGCTCGCTCCAGTCCCATTCCTGCTGCAGTTCCTCGCTGAATGAATAGGAATACTGCATGCTCTCGACGTCGCAGCGCGCGCCGGGATAACGGTTCCAGTACCAGGTGCCGCCGACGCCGCTGCCCTGCTCGTAGACTCGCGCGGTAAAGCCGAGACCGCGCAACCGATGCAGCATGTACATGCCGGAGAAGCCGGCGCCGACCACGACGACGTCGTAATGCGCGGCAGGAGTTGCGGAAGCGGACGGCGAGGCGGACATGGACGCGGGCTCCCTTGAAGATTCTTTTCGTTATCGACCAGCATTCTCCGCGACGCGCCAAAGCGCAAGAGACAAAGCGCGAGCAGAAGGAGCTGCATATTTTGTCCTACGGAATGCGTAGCGGCTGCACGCAAGTCGGCGAAAGCCGGTTGGCTTTCCTCTCCGCCATGCGCTAGCCTGATCGCCATCAAAGCAGAAAGGCAGCATGAAGCTGCCACCGGGAGAGAGAACGCATCCATGAAATCGCCGATCTACGACATGCTGGGAATCGAATTTCCCCTGCTCGCCTTCAGCCATTGCCGCGATGTGGTTGCGGCGGTCAGCCGCGCTGGTGGATTTGGCGTGCTGGGCGCGACCGTGCATTCCCCTGAAAGCATCGAGCAGGAACTGAAATGGATCGACGATCACGTCGACGGCAAGCCCTATGGGCTCGACGTGCTGATCCCCGAGAACATCTCGACCGCGGGCGAGAAGAACGTCACCTGGAAGAGCCTGGAGCAGCGGATCTCGCCCGAGCATCGCGACTTCACCCGTAGCCTGCTGAAGAAATACGGCGTCGAGCTGACGACGACTGATGTCGCCGACAACCAGCCGCAGCCGTTCGACGCACAGCGCGCGCTCGAAGTGCTGGACGTCTCCTTCAAACATCCGATCAAGCTGATCGCGAACGCGCTGGGCGTGCCGCCGAAGGAGATGATCGACATGGGCCGCAAGCACGGCGTGCCGGTCGCGGCCCTCGTCGGCGCCAAGGAGCACGCGCTGCGCCAGGTCGCGGCCGGTGTCGACATCCTCGTCGTGCAGGGCACCGAGGCCGGTGGCCACTGCGGCGAAGTCTCGACCATGGTGTTGGTGCCTGAGGTCATCAAGGCGATCAAGCCGATCCGCGACGTGCCAGTATTGGCGGCGGGCGGTATCATGACGGGACGCCAGATGGCGGCTGCGATGGCGATGGGCGCAGCGGGCGTCTGGACCGGCTCGGTGTGGCTCGCGACCGTGGAATCCGAGACCACGGAAATCTTCCGTGAGAAGATGATCGCGGCCTCCTCGCGCGACGCAGTGCGTTCGAAGGGACGCACCGGCAAGCCGGCGCGGCAGCTCCGCTCGGTGTGGACCGACGCATGGGACCGCTCACCCGACAGCCCCGGCGCGCTGCCGATGCCGCTGCAGAGCATCATCAGCCGCGACGCCTTCAACTCGATCGACCGCTCCGCGGCGGCCGGCAACGAGAAGGCGCGCGACCTCGTCAGCTATTTCGTCGGTCAGGGCGTCGGCCTGATCGACAGCGTGAAATCGGCAGGCGCCGTGGTACAGGAATTCAAGGAAGATTTCATCGAGGCGGTCGAACACATGAATGCGCTGGTGGCGGAATAGCGGCGTCATTGCGAGGAGCGCAAGCGACGAAGCAATCCACGCCTCCGCAAGCTCAGAGATGGATTGCTTCGCTTCGCTCGCAATGACGGGTACAAGGACGAAGCACGCCGAACTGATCATCTGAGCTAAAGAGAAGAAATGTCCAATAGCATCCCCGAAGACCGCATCCCAGTCATCGTCGGCGTCGGCGAGATCGTCGATCGTCCCAAGGACATCGCTGCAGGCCTCGAGCCGCTCGCGCTTCTCGAAGAAGCGCTGAGGCGCGCGGAAGCCGACAGCGGGGCCAAGTTGCTCCGCGACGTCCAGTCGCTCGACGTCGTCAATTTCCTGAGCTGGCGCTATCGCGATCCGGAAAAACAGCTTGCCGAACGGCTCGGCATCAAGCCGGCGCATCTCTATTACGGCCCGGTCGGGGGCGAGAGCCCGATCCGCTATCTGCATGAAGCGGCGCAGCGAATCGCGCGCGGCGAATGCAGCGTGACGGCGGTCTGCGGCGCAGAAGCGCAGTCGACCGCGACCAAGGCGGATCGCGGCGGCATCGCCCTGCCCTGGACGCCGTTTGCCCATGATGTCGAGGAGCCGAAGCGCGGCGCGGCATTCCAGAAGCCGCTGGCGGTGAAGCTCGGCGTGTTCAGGCCGATCACGGTCTATCCGCTCTATGAGTCCGCAACGTCAGCGCATTGGGGCCAGACGCCGCGCGAGGCGCTCGCCGAGTCCGGCGAGTTGTGGTCGACCTATTCCAGCGTCGCGGCTTCGAACCCCAACTCGTGGCTGAAGAAGCGTTTCGCGCCGGAGGAGATCACCACGCCGACGCCGGAGAACCGGCTGATCGCGTGGCCCTACACCAAGCTGATGGTGGCCAATCCGACCGTGAACATGGGCGGCGCGCTGCTGCTCACCAGCCTCGCCAAGGCGCACGCGGCCGGCGTTGCGGAAGACCGGCTGGTCTATCCGCTCGGCGGTGCGTCGGCGGAAGAACCGCGCGACTATCTCGTGCGCGACCAGTTCTTCGAAAGCCACGCGCAGAATGCGGTGCTGAAAGCGGTGATGGACCTGGTCGAGGGCGACGGCAGCAAGTTCGACGCGATCGAGCTCTATAGCTGCTTCCCCTGCGTGCCCAAGATGGCGCGACGCACGCTCGGCCTCGGCCCTGACGTGCAGCCGACCGTCACCGGCGGGCTCACCTTCTTCGGCGCGCCGCTCAACACCTACATGACGCACGCCGCCTGCGCGATGGTGCGCAAGCTCCGCGATGGTGCCGAGCTCGGCCTGCTCTACGGCCAGGGCGGCTTTGTCACCAAGCATCATGGCCTGGTGCTGTCGCGCGAGGCACCGAAGGCGACGCTCAAGCAGGATACCAGCGTGCAGGCGGAAGCGGATCGCAACCGCCGCACGGTGCCGGAGTTCATCGCCGAGGCCAGCGGCAAGGGCAAGGTCGAAAGCTTCACCGTGATCTATCGCGGCAATGGCGAGGTCGAGCACGGCGTCGTCATGTTGCGCACCGAAGACGACCGCCGCACGCTCGGCCGCGTGCCGGCGAGCGATGCGACGACGTTAGCGCATCTGCTCGGCATGGAGCGCACGCCAGTCGGCACCACAGGTGACATCGTGATGGCCGATGACGGCGTGCCGGAGTGGCGGGTGGTGTGAGCTACCTGCACCGTCATGCCCGGGCTTGACCCGGGCATCCACGCCTTTCTTTCCGCAGTCGAAAACGTGGATGGCCGGGACGAGCCCGGCCATGACGGAGGAGAGAGCGCCGCCCCCTACCCCTTCACGTCCTGCTTTTCGGAGGCCGTGGTCGGCTTCTTCGCGCCGCCGCCGACCACGCGGACCTGGTCGCCGTCGTTGATGCCATCCGGCGGGGCAATGATGATGCGGTCGTCACCGGTGAGGCCGGAGGCGATCTCGATCTCCTTGCCGAGGTCGCGGGCGATCGTCACCTTCTTGAACAGGATCTTGTCATCGGCGCCGACGGTCGCAACGCGCAGGCCGTTGCTGTCGAAGATCAGCGCGCTGGCGGGGATGTGCAGCGGAATGGTGTCGCGCTGCAACGTCAGCTTCACATTGGCATAGCCGCCGGGCATCAATTCGCCGCCGGAATTGTCCAGCGCGAGTTGCATGCGCGTCGTTCCCGAGCTGACATCGACCGCCTGCGAGGACGTTTCCACGGTCGCCGTAAAGGTGCGGTTCGGATATTCCGGCAGCGTGATGACAGCCTTGGCGCCCATCTTGATCGACGGCACGAAGTTCTGCGGCACGTTCACATAGACGCGCAGCTTGGAGATGTCGGAGACGATGAACATCGCCGGGCCCGCGCCGCCGCCGGCATTGATCAGCGCGCCGACGTCGGTGTTGCGCTCGGTGACGACACCGTCAAAGGGCGCAGTGATCTTCTTGTAGCCGGCAAGCGCTTCCAGCCGTTCGACATTGGCCTGACCGGAATTGACGGCGGCCTTCTTGTTGGAGAGATCGGCGGTGCGCTCGTCGATTTCCTGCATCGAGACGAAGTTCGAGGCAAGCAGCGACCGCCGCCGGGTCAGCGTCGCTTCCGACAGTTTGGCGCTGGCCTGCTGGCTCGCAAGATCGGCCCTGGCCTGCAGCAATTGCTGGTCGAGGTCGGGCGCCTCGATTTCGGCGATCACCTGCCCGGCCTTGACGCGGGCGCCGATGTCGACGCTCCAGCTCTTCAGGTAACCGGACACGCGCGCGAAGATCGGGGCGCGGTAATAGGCTTCCAGCCGGCCCGGCAGGTCGATCGTGGGGTTGAGCACCTTGGCGCTGGGCGGCGCTACCGCGACGCTCGGAATGGCCTGATTATCGGTCCATTCCTTCAGCTTGGTGCCCTGCTCCTCGCGGGCACGGATGCCGGTGATGACGACGAGGACCAGGCCGACACCGGCCGCAAGCCCGAAAATGCCCAGTTTCCAGCGCGAGACCGGCGGACGTTGGTCAGTGGGCATGCGACATCTCCGGTGCGGCGGCGGCGCTGGCGCCTTGCTTCTTGTGTACCATACTAAAGACGACGGGAACAAACATGAGTGTGGCGAACGTTGCAAAGATCAGGCCGCCGATCACGGCGCGGCCCAGCGGCGCGTTCTGCTCGCCACCCTCGCCCAAGCCGAGCGCCATCGGCGCCATGCCGATGATCATGGCAAGGGCCGTCATCAGCACCGGGCGGAAACGGACGAAACCGGCCTCGAGCGCGGCGGCAATGGGATCGCCGAGCTGCTCGTAGCGCTCGCGGGCGAAGCTGATGACGAGCACGCTGTTGGCGGTGGCAACACCCATGCACATGATCGCGCCGGTCAGCGCCGGCACCGACAGCGTGGTCTCGGTGGTGAACAGCATCCAGACGATGCCGGCGAGCGCTGCCGGCAGTGCGGTGATGATCACGAACGGATCGGACCAGGACTGGAAGTTCACGACGATCAGGAGATAGATCAGCACGACGGCGCCGAGCAGGCCGAACAACAGGCCGGAGAACGCACTGTTCATGGTCTGCACCTGGCCGAGCAGCACCACCGAGCTTCCCTTCGGCACGTCCTTTGCGGTCTCCGCGATCAGCGCCCGCACGTCGGTGGCAACGGCGCCAAGGTCGCGGCCCTGCGTCGTGGCGTAGATCTGCACCATGGACTGGATGTCGTATTGGGAAACGACCGCGCTCGAGGTCGAGCGCGTGATGTCGGCAATGCCGCCGAGGATCGGCGACTGCGGATTGCCGGTCGCTGTGATCGGCAGCGTCTGCAAGGCGCTCAGCGAGTCGATCTGGTATTGCGGCGTCTGCATCACGATCGAATAGGACACCCCGTTATCCGGATTGAGATAATAGGTCGGCGCGACCTGCGAGCTGCCGGCGAGATTGACGACGAGGCTGTTGGTGACGTCGCGCTCGGTCAGGCCGACATATTGCGCGCGGGTGCGGTCGACATCGATGTTGAAGGTGGGGCTGTTCGGCGATTGCTGGATGCGCGCGTCCGCAATGCCGGGAATGCGGCGGATCCGGCTCAGCAGCTTGTTGGCATAGGCGAAATTGGCGTCGAGATTGGCGCCGCGGATCTGCAGGTCGATCGGCGCCGGCGCTCCGAAGTTCAGGATCTGGCTGACGATATCGGCGGGCAGGAACGCGAAGCTGATGCCGGGGAACATCCGCGGCAGTTGCTCGCGTAGCGCCTGGACATATTCCTCGGTCGGCCTGTGGCCTTCCTTCAGCTTGACCTGGATGTCGCCATCCTGCGGGCCGATCACGCCGGTGTTGTTGTAGGTCATGTTGATGCCGGAGATCGGCATGCCGATATTGTCGGCCAGCGTGTCGATCTCCTCCGGCGGGATGATCTTGCGGATCGCCTTCTGCACCTCGGCGAGCTGGTTGGCAGTCTCCTCGACGCGGGTGCCGACCTGGGTGCGGACGTGCATCAGAATGTTGCCGGCGTCGACCGACGGAAAGAAGTTGCGGCCGAGGAAAGGCACCAGCAGCATGGACACCGCGACGAAGCCGAGGAAACAGCTGACGAAGATGGCACGGTGTCCGAGCGCCATCGCCAGCATGTCGCGATAGGCGCGGCGGATGCGCTCGAACCGCGCCTCGAAGCCGCGCTGGAACAGCTTGAACGGATTGCGCGTCGGCGGCAGCCCGCCCTCGTGATGCACATGCGGCTGCAGCAGGTATTTCGCCATCGTCGGCACCAGCGTGCGCGACAGGATGAACGACCAGATCATCGCGAACATCACCGCTTCCGCCATCGGCACGAACAGGAAGCGCGCAACGCCAGTCAGGAAGAACATCGGCACGAACACGATGCAGATGCAGAGCAGCGAGACGAATGCCGGCGTGACGATCTGGTTGGCGCCGTCGAGAATCGACTGTTCGACCGGCTTGCCCTGCTCCAGATGGTAATTGATGTTCTCGATCGTCACGGTGGCGTCATCGACGAGGATGCCGACCGCGAGCGCCAATCCGCCGAGCGTCATGATGTTCAGCGTCTCGCCGATCGCCGACAGCATGATGATGGCGCCGAGAACCGACAGCGGGATCGAGACCGCGATGATGATCGTCGACCGCCAGCTCCCGAGGAACAGCAGGATCATCACGCTGGTGAGCAATGCGGCAATGACGCCTTCGAAGGCGACGCCGGTGATGGCGCCGCGGACGAAAACCGACTGGTCGCCAATGAAGCCGATCTTCAGCGCGTCCGGAAGCTGGTCCTTGACGTCGATCACCTTCTGCTTGATGCCGGCGATGATATCGAGCGTCGAGATCGCGCCCGCCTTCAACACCATCATCAGCACCGAGCGGTTGCCGTCGACATGGACGATGTTGGTCTGCGGCGGGTTGCCGTCGCGGACGGTGGCGACATCCCGAACATAGACCATGGCGCCGTTGACGGTCCTGATCGGCAGATTGCCGAGATCCTCCATCTTCAGCGGCGAGTTGTTGAGCTGAATGTTGTATTCGAACTGGCCGATCTTCTGCGTGCCGACCGGCGTGATCAGATTTTGTGCAGCCAGCGCATTGGCCACGTCCTGCCCCGACAGGCCGCGCGCCTGCAGCGCCGTGGAGTTGAGGTCGATCTGCACCTGACGCTGCTTGCCGCCGAATGGATAGGGTATGGCGGCGCCGGGTACGGTGACGAGGGGCGTGCGGAGCTGATTGATGCCGATATCGGCAAGATTCTGCTCGGTCAGCCCCTCACCTGACAACGCGACCTGGATGATCGGCACCGTGGAGGCGCTGTAGTTCAGGATCAAAGGCGGCGTTGCGCCCGGCGGCATCTGCTTCAGAAGCGTCTGCGAGATCGCCGTGACCTGGGCGTTGGCGGTGCGGATGTCGACGTTCGGCTGGAAGAAGATCTTGATGATGCCGAAGCCGTTGTAGGAATTGGCGACGATATGCTCGATATCGTTGACGGTGGTGGTCAGCGCGCGCTGAAATGGCGTGGTGATGCGCCCGGACATCTGGTCCGGCGGCAGTCCGGTGTACTGCCAGACCACCCCGATCACGGGGATGCGGATGTCGGGAAAGATATCGGTGGGCGTGCGCAGCGCGGCGAGCGGTCCGATAATGAGGAGCAGCAGCGCGAGCACGACAAACGTATACGGCCGGCTCAGCGCGATACGGACCAGTGCAACCATTGACGAGTTATTCCCCGGAACCCGTAAAATGTACGGGGGATTGGCGCCCCTACAGGCCAATTCACTTGCGTCGATCTAGCGAAAAACGGGCCAAAAGCCAACTTTGCGCGACGCAATCCGCGTTCACATCCTCGACATAGCTGCCGGGACCGGCCGCGGGGTGAACCGCGGCCGGGAATTATCGCAACTAATTAAGTAACTAAGCCGCCCGTACCGATTCCAGGAACTTGCTGACCTCGACCTTGAGGCGGCTGCTGTCGCCGGACAATGCCTTTGCCGCCGAGAGCACCTGCGATGAGGCCGACCCGGTCTCGGTCGCGCCGCGCTGCACGTCGGTGATGTTGGCCGAGACCTGGTGGGTGCCCTGGGCGGCCTGCTGGACGTTGCGGGAGATTTCCTGCGTAGCCGCGCCCTGCTCCTCCACCGCCGCGGCGATGGTCGAGGAGATCTCCGACAGCCGTTCGATGGTGTTGCTGATTTCCTTGATCGCGTTCACCGAGTCCTGGGTGGCGGCCTGGATGCCGGTGATCTGCTGGCCGATCTCGCCGGTGGCTTTCGCGGTCTGCTCGGCCAGCGCCTTCACTTCGGAGGCGACCACCGCAAAGCCGCGGCCGGCCTCGCCGGCGCGTGCCGCCTCGATGGTCGCGTTCAGCGCCAGCAGGTTGGTCTGGCCCGCGATCGTGTTGATGAGCTCGACGACGTCGCCGATCCGTGCCGCCGCCTTCGAGAGCTCGCTGACACGGTCGTTGGTGCTGCGGGCCTGGCCGACGGCGTCGCCCGCCATCCGTGCTGATTCCTGGACCTGGCGGCTGATCTCGGTGACGGAGGATGACAGCTCCTCGGTCGCGGACGCCACCGACTGCACATTGGTGGACGCCTCTTCCGAGGCGGAGGCGACCGTGGTGGTCAATTCCTGCGAGCGTGTGGCAGTCGAGGAGAGCGTGCCGGCCGCGGCTTCGAGCTGGGTCGAGGCGGAAGAGACGGTCTGGACGATCTCGCCGATCATGGTCTCGAAATTGCGGGTGATGGCGTCGACCCGGCGGCCGCGCTCGATCTTTGCTTCGGCGTCGGCGGCGGCAGCCTCGTCGGCAGCCTTCTTGGCAATCAACGCTTCCTTGAACACCTGAAGCGCATCGGCCATCGTGCCGATTTCGGTCTTCTCACCCTGGTGCGGGACTTCGGCGGTCAGGTCTCCATTTCCGAGCGCCTGCATCGGCTTGACGATGGACGCGATCCCGGCCGAGACGTCACGGATCAACAGGAAACTGATAACGGCGCCAACAAGCACCGCGGCCAAGAGAATGACAGCGAGTATCGCGAAGGCGGAAGAGTAGTTGGCGGCGGCGTCCTCCGCAGCCTTGTCGGCACCCGCCTTGTTGAGCTCGATGTCCTTGAGGAGAATCGCGTCGGCCTCGAGCCCGATCTTGTTCACGGTCTTGCTGTTCAGCTCATGCGCGTCATGCGGGATCTTGCCGACATCCCTGCGCGACAACGCCATCACCTCTTCGGTGCCCTTCCTGTATCGATCCCAGGTGTCCGACCATTGAGTATAGAGCGCCCGCTCCTCTGGGGAGGTGATCATCGTTTCATAGCTCTTGCGGGCCTTCATGTTGCCATCGACAACGGTAACCAGAGTCTTCTCGTTGGCCAGCTTCTCCTCGAGCGTTTCCGAGAGCATGTGCTCACGGATCACGTTGCGGTAGGTAATGACACCAGCGCGAAGCTCGCCGAGCACCCGGACGCTCGGCAGCCAGCTGGTGGTGATGTCGACCGTATTGGCATTGATCGCCTGCATGTTGCGGACGGCGAGGAGCCCCATGCCCGTCATCGTGACGAGCAGCAGCGCAACCACGGTGATGATCTTGGCGCGGATCGAGTATTTGGCGAACATCTGAAAATCTCTTGGTGTTGCGCGTGTCGGGCACGTCAGGTGATGCAAGGTGCTTCGGTTTGGTCTGCCGAATCGAAGGATGCCTTACTGGCGATCAAACCGCGCAACTTCTGAAGTCGCGTTAATTTGTCCCTCCGTAGAGTTACGGTAAATGAAAACCGTCACTAACAAATGAACGAAGCGATGAGATCAGCGCATCAACGCAAGCGCGTCCGAGAAAAATTGCGGTCCGCCGAAATTGCCTGATTTCAGAGCAAGCAGCATCTCGCCTTTGTTCGCGCCGACCGCACGCAGCACCGGCACACCAGCGGCGATCTCCACGCCGACGAGAAAACCTGGAATCCGCAAACGATCCACCACGGCGCCTGACGTCTCACCGCCGGCGACCACCAATCGACGCACGCCGTGTTCGACGAGACCTTCCGCGATGTCGGCCATCGCCTGCTCGATGGTATGCCCGGCTGCATCACGGCCATAACGGGACTGCAGAGCTGCGACTTCGTCGGGCGTGGCGCTGCTGGCGATCAGCACCGGCCCTTCGCCGATCCGGTCGCGGGCCCAGGCGAGCGCGCGATGGACTTCATCCTTGCCGATCACGATCCGCTCGGGGTCGAGATGCAGCACGGCCATGCTGCGCTCGGCATTGGCGATCTGCTGCAGTGTCGCTTGCGAACAGCTTCCGGCGAGACAGGCGGCTGGCCCTCCGACCAGCGCCTCGGCCGTCACGCTTGCGGCTTCTGGCCTGACTTTTCCGGAGTCAACCAGCGCCCGGGCAAGCCCGAGCCCGATCCCGGAAGCGCCGACCGAAACGCGATGGTCCAGCGCTACCGTGCCGATGGTGCCGAGGTCGCGGTCGAACACGGCATCGATGATGGCGGCACCAAATCCGCCGGCGGCAAGATCTGCAAGGCGCGCGCGAACGGCGTCCGGACCGCGCGCAACGGTAGCAAGATCGATCAGTCCGACCTTTGTGCTGCTCTGGCATGCCAGCACCCGCACCAGGTTCGAGTCATGCATCGGGTTGAGCGGATGATCCTTGAGCGGGCTTTCGTTCAGCGGCACCGACCCGACGAACAAATTGCCCTGGTATACGGTGCGTCCGGTTTCCGGGAATGCCGGCGTGACCAGCACGATGTTATCGCCGGAATCTTTGCGCAGCGCATCCATCACCGGGCCGATATTGCCGGCGTTGGTAGAGTCGAAGGTCGAGCAGATCTTGAACAGCACATGCGAGGCGCCGCGGCCGCGCAGCCACTTCTCCGCCGCGCGCGAGCGGGTGACCGCCTGGCTCGCCTCGATCGAGCGGCTCTTCAGCGAGACCACCACAGCATCGACCTCGGGCAAAGCGAGATCGTCCGATGGCACGCCAATCGTCTGCACCGTGCGCAGGCCGGCACGGGTCAGCGTGTTGGCGAGATCTGAGGCGCCCGTGTAGTCGTCGGCGATACAGCCCAGCGCCAAAGTCATGCTTTTGCTCCGGCATAGGGCTTGAACCAGCCGAGGCCATCGATGGTCTTGCCGCGCGGATTATATTCGCAGCCGACGAAGCCGGCATAGCCGAGCCGGTCGAGCTCATCGAACAGGAACGGATAGTTCAGCTCTTCGCCATCGGGCTCGTTGCGCGAGGGGATGCTGGCGATCTGGGTGTGGCCGATGATCGGCATCATCTCACGAAGCCGCATGGTGACATCGCCATGGATGATCTGGCAGTGATAGATGTCGAACTGCAACTTCAGGTTCGGAATCTTCAACTCGTTGATCAGATCACGTGCAAAGCCGAAATCGTTGAGGAAATAGCCGGGCACGTTGCGTGGATTGATCGGCTCGATCACGACGTCGAGGCCATGCGGCGCGAAGAACTCGGCGGCCCATGTAACGGACTTATAAAATGCCTCGACCGCCTTGCTGTCGCTTCGGTCGGCAATGCCCGCCATCAGGTGCACGCGCTTGACGCCGGTCGCCTCCGCATAAGGGAGCGCCGTGGCGAGGCTCGCCTGCAGATCGGCAAACCGCGCCGGCAGCGCCGCGAAACCTTTCTCTCCGGCCGCCCAATCGCCCGGCGGCAGGTTGAACAACGCCTGCGTCAGACCGTTCTTGCGCAGCCGCTCGCCGATCTCCTTCGCCGGATGGTCATAGGGAAACAGGAACTCCACCGCGGTAAAGCCGGCTTTGGCCGCAGCCTCGAAACGGTCGAGGAACGCGACCTCGTTGAACATCATGGTGAGATTGGCGGCAAAGCGGGGCATCGCGTGTCCTTATTAATTGTGTTCGCCGGGCAGCTTGGTGCCGGTGACGCGGGCGTACATCCGCGCCACCGAGGCGTCGTCATCACGCCCCATGCCGGCGGCGGCCGTCATCAGGAACATCTGCAGCGCTGCGGCTGAGACCGGCACCGGGAATTTCGCTGATCGAGCCATGTCCTGGATGATGCCCAGATCCTTGACGAAAATCTCCACCGCGCTGCGCGGCGTGTAGTCGCCGTCGAGCACATGCGGCATGCGGTTCTCGAACATCCAGGAATTGCCGGCGGAGGCCGTGATCACCTCATAGACCTTGCGGATATCGAGGCCTTGCTTGGCCGCGAACGCCATCGCCTCCGAGGCGGCGGCGATATGCACGCCGGCCAGGAGCTGGTTGATCATCTTGAACGCGGCGCCCTGCCCGGCCGCATCGCCGAGTTCATAGAGCTTGGCCGCCATCGCATCGAGCGCGGGACGGGCTTTTGCGAACGCCGCCGCGCTGCCGGAAGCAAGGATGGTGAGTTCGCCCTGCGCTGCGCGCTGGGCACCGCCGGAGATCGGGGCATCCAGATAACGCCGGTCCGTCGCCTCGAGCTTGGCTGCCAATCGCCGCGCCACATCAGGGTCCATGGTCGCGGAGGACACGAACACCGATCCTTTCGGCAGCGTCTCGGCGACGCCGTTCTCGCCGAACAGGATCGTTTCGGTCTGGGCGGCGTTGACGACCACGCTGACCACGATATCGGCGCCATCGGCGGCTTCCTTCGCCGTCTTGGCACCCTTGCCGCCGCCCCGGACAAACCGCGCGACGCTGTCGGCGGAGACGTCGCAGCCGGTCACGTCGAAGCCCGCGCGCAACAGCGAGGTCGCCATGCCCGATCCCATCGAGCCGAGCCCGATCACGGCAACGCGGGTTTTTGACTGGTCAGGCATGCGGCGGTCCCTCACATTCTTCTTGGTGTCTTGCCCCTGCGTATCACGGCTTGGCCGCCGTGCCAAAGCGTGAGACAAGGCGGGAAACGGGTATGGCTGCCATGAGCGAAACAAAGCTCCGTGAGGAAATCTGCCGCTTCGGCCGCTCGCTGTTCGAGCGCGGGCTGACGCCGGGCTCGTCAGGCAATATCAGCGTGCGACTGGACGATGGCGGCTGGCTGGTGACGCCGACCAATGCCTCGCTCGGTTTCCTCGATCCTGCCAGGATGTCGCGGCTCAATGCCGATGGGCGGCTGGTCTCGGGCGATGCGCCGACCAAGGAGGTGCCGCTGCACACCGCGCTTTACCAGACCCGCGGCGCGGCGCGTGCCGTCGTGCATCTGCATTCGACCCATTCGGTGGCTCTCTCGATGCTGCCCGAGATCGACCCGCGCGCCGCGCTGCCGCCGCTCACCGCCTATTATGTGATGAAATGCGGCCAGACCGCGCTGGTGCCTTATTATCGACCCGGCGATCCCGCGGTGGCCGACGCGATCAAGGGATTGGCGGGCAAATATTCGTCGGTGCTGCTCGCCAATCATGGGCCTGTGGTTTCAGGCGACACGCTGGAAGCCGCGGTGTTCGCGACGGAGGAACTGGAAGAGACGGCCAAGCTCTATCTGCTGCTGCGCGGGCTGAACCCACGCTATCTCTCGCCGGAGCAGGTGGCGGATTTGACCAAGGTGTTCGGGCTGAAGCTGCCGGAGCATGGGCATTAGCCTCTCCGAATTCCTCATGGCCGGGCTTGTCCCGGCCATCTACGTTATTTGCATCCGAAGAAAGAAAGATCGTGGATGCCCGGGACAAGCCCGGGCATGACGAAGAACCTACCGTTTCGTCATTGCGAGCGAAGCGAAGCAATCCATTTTTCTCCGCGCGCGTGGAGAGGTGGATTGCTTCGCTGCGCTCGCAATGACGGGGACGCGGATCAAAGCCCCAGATACGCCTTGCGCACGTCGGGGTTGGTGCTGATCTCAGCCGCCGGGCCCTGCATCAGCACGCGGCCGGTCTGCAGGATGTAGGCGCGGTCGGCGATCTCAAGACATTCCGCCATGCGCTGCTCGACGATCAACACGGTCATGCCGGCGTCGCGGATGCGCTTCACCGCCTGGAAGATCTCGTCGACCAGCTTTGGCATGATGCCCTGCGACGGCTCGTCGAGCATCAAGAGCCGCGGGCGGGTCATCAGCGCGCGGCCGATCGCGAGCATCTGCTGCTCACCGCCGGACAGCGTCTCGGCGCGCTGCTCCAGCCGCTCCGAAAGCCGCGGGAACAATTTGAACACGAGATCGAGCGGCTCGTCGCGGTTGGCTTCACTGCGGTAGAGATAGCTGCCGAGGCGGAGATTGTCGCGCACCGACAGGCGCGGAAACAGCCGGCGGTTTTCCGGCACGAAGGCGATGCCGCCGGCGGTGATGACATGCTGCGGCTTGCCGTCGATCCGGGCCCCGTCGAAGGTGACGGTGCCGGAGCGTGGGCGCTCAGCGCCGGCGATCGATTTCAGAAGCGTCGACTTGCCGGCCCCGTTGGCGCCGGCGACGCAGACGATCTCGCCCTTGGCGACCTCGATCGAGACGGCGGAGATCGCAACCAGCCCCTGATAGGCGGTGGTGACTTCATGCACCGACAGCATGACGATCCCCAAGATAGGCGGTGATGACCTTCGGGTCGCGCACGACCTCGGTTGGCTTGCCCTCGACCAGCACCTTGCCGAGGTCGAGCACGATGGCGCGGTCGACCAGCGGCATCACGATCTCCATGACATGCTCGACCATCAGCACGGTGACGCCGGTGTCGCGCACCTTGCGCACCAGCTCGACGCCGGTCTTGGCCTCCACCGGCGTCAGGCCGGTCAAGACTTCGTCGAGCAGCAGCAGCTTCGGCTCGGTCGCGAGCGCGCGCGCCACTTCCAGACGCCGCTTTTCGGACGGCACCAGATCGCTTGCCAGCACGTCGGCACGCGCGCCGAGCCCGCAGAATTCCAGCACCTCATGCGCCTTGCGGCGGGCGACGCGCATCACGGTGTTGCGGATCAGCGCGCCGACGATGACGTTGTCGATCACAGTCATGGTCTCGAAGCTTTTCACCACCTGAAAGGTGCGGCCGATGCCACGCTGGCAGCGTTCCGCCGCCGGCAATCTCGTGACATCCTCGCCATCGAACCAGATCGAGCCTTGAGTGGGCGGCAGCACGCCGGCGATCAGGTTGAACAGGGTCGACTTGCCGGCGCCGTTCGGGCCGATCAGCCCGACGATCTCGCCGCGGCCGACCGAGATCGAGACGTCGCTGTTGGCGACAAGGCCGCCGAACCGCTGCCAGACGCCACGGGTTTCCAGGAGCGCGGTCATCGCACGGCCGCCTTGCGCCAAAAGAGCTTGGGCCGTGCGAACAGGCTCACCAGCCCTCGCGGCAGCGCCAATGAGATCAGCACGATCAGCGTGCCGTAGACGATCAGGTCCACGCCGCGTCCCGAACCGCCGATGAAGGATCGGGTCAGTTCGGTCAGCGGGATCAGGATCACGGCGCCAAGCACCGGCCCCCACAGCGTGCCGATGCCGCCGAGCACCGCGGGCAGCGCCATCAGAAGCGAGAACTGGAAGCCCATCACGCTCTCAGGATCGATATAGGAGACGAACTGCGCGTAGAAGCTGCCGCCGACCGCGACCAGGAACGCAGAGACCGCCGCCGCCCCCATCTTGGAATTGAACACGACGACGCCAAGGCTTTCGGCGGCATCCGGATTATCCTTCACCGCGCGCCACCAATAGCCCCATTTGGAGTCCTCCAGCCACCAGGTGACGAACCAGGCGACGCAGGCGAGCGCCAGCGCGAAATAGAAATAAGGCAGCTTGCTGCGCGTGAACTGGAATTTCAGCCAGCTATCGCCACGCACCGGGATATCGATGCCGAGCGCCGCTCCCGCCCACTCCCAGTTCTGGATCAAGAGCAACCCGATCTCGGCAATCACGATGGTGGCGATGACGAAATAGTGCCCGCGCAGGCGGAAGCAGGGATAGCCGAGCGCCATCGCGATCAGCGCCGAGATCACGCCGCCGACCAGCATGCCGAACCAGGGCAGCACGCCGAACTTGGTGAACAGCAGTGCTGTGGTGTAGGCGCCGAGCCCGAAATAAAGCGCGTGGCCGAGCGAAATCTGCCCGCAATAGCCAGACAGGATGTTCCAGCTCTGCGAGAGCGCCGCATACATCAGCGTCAGCACCATGACGTTCTGGACGTAGACGTCCTTCACGAACAGCGGCACCAGCGCGGCCACGGCCGCAAGGCAAAAGGCGACGATCAATTCGCGGCGGCGCCGCCTGGTAAAATCCTTGTCCATCACATCGACCCGAACAGGCCGCGCGGGCGGACGAAAACGACGAGCAGATAGACCGCGTAGATGCCGACCGATTTCAGCGAGGGCGGCAGGATCAGCGCGGTGGTCGCCTCGACCAGGCCGACGATGATGCCGCCGGCGAACGCACCGAACACGCTGCCGAAGCCGCCGAGCGCCACGGTGACGTAGGCGATCAGCGCGAAGGAGGCGCCGACATCGGGATAGACATAGAAGAAGATCGCCATGATCGCGCCGGCAAGACCAACCAGCGCCGCGCCGAGCCCCCAGCCGAGCGCGAATACCCGGTTCTTGTCGATGCCGACCAGCGCCACCGCACCGGCATCCTCACGCGTTGCCTCCAGCGCGCGGCCGAAATCGGTGCGGTGGATGAAGAAGTAGAGTCCCGCGAAGGCCGCGATCGACAGCAGCGCGCCGACGAGTTGCGGCTCCGGCAGGAATATGCCGCCAACCGAGATGGTTTTCCCGCCGAGCCAGGAATTGGTGACGCTGCGATAGTCCGGCGTGAAGAAGAACTGCGCCAGTCCGCGCATCACGATGGCAAGGCCGAAGGTGGAGAAGATCTGCACCATGCCGGCATTGGCCTTGGCGCGCACGGCAAAGCGCACGATCAAGAGATAGACGATCGCCCCGAACACGAACAGAGCCGCCGCCACCAGCGGCGCCGACAACAGCGGGTCGATGGCGAAGAACGCGAACAGGAAGAATGTCGCGTACATCGCGATCATCAGGAACTCGCCATGGGCGAAGTTCACGACGTCCATCAGGCCGAAGATCAGCGCCAGCCCGACGGCGATCAGTCCATAGAGCAGCCCCATCAGGAGGCCGCTCGCCAGACTCTGGATAATGGTCTCGGCTGTCACTGCTGCAGCTCCGCACCAGCATCGCCATCCGTCATTGCGAGGAGCGAAGCGACGAAGCAATCCATTCTCTCAGCTCGTGGCGACATGGATTGCTTCGCTTCGCTCGCAATGACGGAACGCGCAGTTATCATCGAGTCCAGGGTCACGATGGTTCTTCCCCTACCCGCGCCGCTCACTTCATCGGCCAGACGGCTTCGGCCACTGCCGCCTGCGGCGGGAAGATCGTGACGAACTTGCCGCCGATATATTGCAGCAGCACCGGATCGGCGTCGTTGTTCTGGCCCATGTCGTCAAACTTCACGCGCTTCCAGGGCATGATGGTCGCCTCGCCCGGCATGTCGGTCGCGACCAGCGCCTCGCGGATCTTCTCGCCATCGGTGGACTTGGCGCGGTTGATGGCATCGGCCATCACGATCAGGCCCATGAACTGGCGCGACGAATAGTCGTTGAAGTCCTTGCCCGACCGCTCCTTATACATCGCGTTGATCTTGCCGACCATCGGCCGCTTGGCGGCGAGATCGAGCGAGAAGCTACCGCGCGAGATCACGCCTTCGAGCTTGTCGCCGACCGCATCATACAGCGCCTTTTCGGAGAAGCCGGCGTCCTGCGCCACGATCGCCGGCGGCTTGTAGCCGAGTTCGCCCATGGTCTTCACGAGCAGGATGCCGTCGGTGGTGTAGCTCGAGGGCATCAGCACGTCGGCATTACCAGCCTTGAGCTGCTGCACTTCGGCCGACAGTGACGGCGAATTGGCGCGGTACTTGATGTCGGCAACGATCTTGTAGCCGCGCTCACGTGCGAGCTTGGTCTGCGCGTTGCCGGAGTCGGTGCCGAAGATCGTATCCTCGTGGAACAGCGACAGCGTGTCGATCTTGGTGCCCTTCTTCTTCATCGCATCGAAGAAGTCGAACATCGCGGTCGAGAACATCTCGTCATGAGGCGCCGCGCGGAAATAGAATTTCAGGCCGCGGCGATGCAGGCTCGGCGAAGAATTGTCGGCCGAGATAAAGGGGATCTGGTAACGCTCGCAGATCTGGCTGACGGTGACGGCAACCGCGCTCTGGTAGGTGCCGACGATGGCGCAGACCTTCTCCTGTGTGATCAGGCGCTCGGCTTCGGCGCGACCCTTCTGCGGATCGGCCTGGTGATCGGCGAAAACGAGGCGGACCTTGGCACCTCCCAGGCCGGACAGGCCCTCGCCCTTGGCGAGCGGCAGCTCGAAATCATAGTTCTTGTTGATGATATCGGCCGCGGTCTCGAATGCCTTTTGCGCGTCGACGCCGATCTGGGCGCTTGCGCCGGACAGCGGATAGATCACGCCGATCACCACCTCGCTGGTTTGCGCGCGCGCAACGATCGGCGCGAGCGCGGCAGCAGCGGTGGCTCCAAGCAACACATTGCGGCGAGTGATCGTCATTTGCGGAAATTCCCCTTAATTGAAGCGTAGCTATCGAATGAAACGGAAGGCGGTTGCGGTAAAGCCTCAAGAAACGGCAAGCGCTGCCCTTTAGAGCACAGCCAACTGCTTGTTCCTCAGATCAGTGATCAACATCAACCCCGGCGCATGAGTGATCGCGAATGGTAGCTTGGCGTTCGCGATCACCGCCTGCGGTGTCACGCCGCACGCCCAGAATACCGGAATCTCATCGGCTTCGACCGGAACCGGATCACCATAGTCGGGCTTGGCGATGTCGCTGATGCCAATCAGATGCGGATGGCCGAGATGCACCGGCGCGCCGTGCACCGAGGGAAAACGCGAGGTGACCTGCACCGCGCGGATTGCATCGGCCGGCTTGAAGGGACGCATCGACACCACCATCGGCCCCGCGAACGGGCCCGACGATCGGCAGGCGATATTGGTGCGGTACATCGGCACCCGCACGTGGCGCTCGATGTGACGGATCGGCAGGCCCTCGTCCATCAGCGCTTCTTCGAACGAGAACGAGCAGCCGAGCACAAAGGCGACGAGATCGTCGCGCCAATGCTGCATGACATCGGTCGGCTCCTCCACCACCTCGCCGTCGCGCCAGATGCGATAGCGCGGCACGTCGGTGCGGATGTCGAGGTCGAGGCCAAGCGCGGGAATTCGGGGGTCACCGACATCAGACATGCCGATGATCGGGCACGGCTTCGGGTTGAGCTGGCAGAAGCGGTGGAAGGCCCCGGCGAGCTTTTCCGGCAGGATGGCAAGGTTGCCCTGGACAAAGCCGTTCGCCACCCCGGCGGTGCTCGAAGCCATGCCCTCACGGCACGCTAGCCGGGCCTCTCGGCTCGGAAGCACGGGATCGTTGTCACGGGCTTGCTGCGCTGCCGCAAAAACAGTCATTTGACCGACCTGCCTAATATCTCGACAAGCGCAGCCAACACCAAGCGTGCTATAAAGTCTAATCTTCCTTTCTAATCGAATTCGATAAGTTTGATTTATCGAACGGGAAAAAGCCTCCAATGCTTGATTTCAGGTCGATCGAAACGTTCCTCTGGGTGGTCAAGCTTGGAAGCTTCCGTGGCGCGGCGCAGCGGCTCAACACGACCCAGCCGGCGATCTCCCAACGCATCGCCCAGCTCGAACGCGAGTTGGGCGTGAAACTGCTCAACCGCGACCATCGGGTGGCCTCGCCGACGCCGAGCGGCCGGCAGATGATGGTCTATGCGGAGAAGCTGATCGGGCTGCGCTCGGAGATGATGGCCGAGATCGGCGACCGCTCCGCGATGCGCGGCGTGCTCCGGCTCGGCGTCGCCGAGACCATCGTGCACACCTGGCTGACGCGCCTCGTCAAGAGCGTCAACGAGGTCTATCCGAACCTGTCGCTGGAAATCGAGGTGGACATCACACCTAATTTGAGCGCGCGGCTGCTCGCGCAAGAGATCGAGCTGGCCTTCGTGGTGGGGCCGCTGTCGGCGTCGGGCGTGCAGAGCCGCGTGCTTTGCGATTATCCGATCGGATTTCTGGCGAGCCCGGCGCTCGGCCTCGGCAATGGCCCGGTGGCGCGGCATGAGCTGGCGCGCTTTCCGATCATCACCTTTCCCCGCAAGACAGTGCCTTACGAAAGCGTGCGCGCGGTGTTCGAACGGCCAGACCTGCCGCCGATCCGGCTGCACGCCAGCGCCTCGCTGGCAACGGTGATCCACATGGCGATCGAAGGGCTCGGCATCGCCGTGATCCCGTCAGCCATCGTCGAGAACGAACTCGCCGACGGACGGCTGCAACTGCTCGATACCGACATCAACATGGCGCCGCTCACCTTCAACGCAAACTGGCTCACCTCCCCCGACATCGCCGCAATCGAGCGCGTCGCCGACCTCGCGCGCCAGATCGCGCAAACGAGCCCGTCGGTTGACGATCCGCTGCGAGCGCGTCATTGAACGAACACTATGTAACGACCCGTCATTCCGGGGCGCCCGCAGGGCGAACCCGGAATCTCGAGATTCCGAGTCTGGTCCTTCGGACCATCCCGGAATGACAGAAAACGAATGGAACGAACGCATGAGCCGAGCCGCATCCAACCTGCAGATCGATTCCGCCCGCCTCTGGGGCACGATTCATGAAACTGCGAAATTCGGCGGGACGCCGAAAGGCGGTGTGCGGCGGCTGACCTTGAGCGCCGAGGACAAGCAGGTGCGCGACTGGTTCCGCAAGGCGTGCGAGGACGCAGGGCTGGAGGTTCATGTTGACGCGCTCGGCTCGATGTTCGGCCTGCGCAAGGGCCGCGACATGTCGAAACCGCCGATCGGGCTCGGCTCGCATCTCGACACCCAGCCGACCGGCGGCAAATATGACGGCGTGCTCGGCACGCTCGCCGCGCTCGAAGTCGTGCGCACACTCAATGATGCCGGCATCGAGACCGAGATGCCGATCTGCATCTGCAACTGGACCAACGAAGAAGGCTCGCGCTTCGCGCCGGCGATGATGGCCTCCGCCGCCTATGTCGGCGATTTCACCACTGATGACATCCTGTCGCGCAGGGATGCCGAGGGCGTCACGGTTGCCGAAGCGCTCGACGGCATCGGCTATCGCGGCACGACGGCGGTCGGCACGCAAAAATTCTCCGGCTTCGTCGAATTGCATATCGAGCAGGGCCCGATCCTGGAAGCCGAGAACAAGACCATCGGCGTGGTCGATTCCGGCCAGGGCGTCTTATGGTACGACGGCAAGATCACGGGCTTCGAGAGCCATGCCGGCTCGACACCGATGCCGCTGCGGCGCGATGCGCTGGCAACCTTGTCGGAGATCGTGCTGGCGATGGAGAGCATCGCGAAAAAGCACGGGCCGAACGCGGTCGGCACAATCGGCGAGGCCGTGATCGCGAAGCCCTCGCGCAACGTCATTCCGGGCGAGATCGCCTTCACCGTCGATTGCCGCAGCGCCGATGCCGCCATCATGGACGCGCTGGACAAGGACCTGTGCGCTGCGATCGCCGAGATCGCCGCCCGCCGCAAGGTCGAGGTTACGCTCGACCTGGTCTGGCGCAAGCCGCCGACGCATTTCGATCCCAAGCTGGTCGATGCCGTCGAGAACGCCGCCAAGCAACTCGGCTATTCGCACCGACGCATCACCTCGGGCGCCGGCCACGACGCCTGCAACCTCAACACGGTGATCCCTGCGGCAATGGTGTTCGTACCCTGCAAGGACGGCATCAGCCACAACGAGCTCGAGGACGCAACGCAGACCGATTGCGCCGCCGGCGCCAACGTCCTGATGCATACGGTGCTCGCACTCGCCGGCGTCGCGTCCTGACCGGTCCACCAAGCAAGATGGAGATGTGCCGTGCGCGGGGTTTTTGTCGACGCCAATGAAGCGCTTGCCGTGATCTTCGAGCGCCTGGAGAAACCCGGCGATCCCAAGGTGCGCATCCACCGCGACCCGGACGTCACGTCCGACCAACTGCCAAAAGTGCTCGATGGCGCCGAGATCGCCATCATCGACCACACGGCGCTGCCGACCGACATCGCAAAGCAGTGCGGCGGGCTGAAGCACGTCGTGTTCCTCGGCACCGGCGCGCGCAGCTACATGAATCCGGAGGAGCTCGCCGAACTCGGCATCTCCGTGCATCTGATCAAGGGCTATGGCGACACCGCCGTGGCGGAGTCCGCGATCGCGCTGATGTGGGCCTCCGCCCGCGTGCTGGCGCAGATGGACCGCGAGATGCGCGCCGGCAAGTGGCTGCGCGAAGACGGCATGCAGCTCACCGGCAAGACGCTCGGCCTGATCGGATTCGGCGGGATCGCGGCTGAAGTCGCGCGCATCGCGGTGGGCTCGGGAATGCGCGTGATCGCCTGGAACCGCTCGCCGAAGAGCTATCCGGGCGTTGACTTCGTCGATCTCGACACGCTGCTGGCGCAGAGCCATGTCGTCTCGCTGCATCTTCTGCTCAACGACGACACAAGAGGCTTCATCACCCGCGAGCGCATCGCCGCGATGAAGCCGGGCGTCATCTTCGTCAACACCGCCCGGGCCGCCATCGTCGACGAAGCAGCGATGATCGATGCGCTGAACTCAGGCCACATCCGCCACGCCGGGCTCGATGTCTTCACCGTCGAGCCGCTGCCTGCGGATCATCCGCTGACGAAACTGCCAAACGTCACGCTCTCGGCGCATTCCGCCTTCCGCACGCCGGAAGCCAGCGAGAACCTGCTGCATGCCGCCTGGGAGCATTGCCGACGGATCGTGACGTCGTAGGGTGGGCAAAGCGAAGCGTGCCCACCATTGCGAGCGGTGCAGGTGACGGTGGGCACGCTGCGCTTTGCCCACCCTACGGACCATCCAGCGCCGTCATTGCGAGCGAAGCGAAACAATCCATCCCGCCACTTGCTGACACATGGATTGCTTCGTCGCTTCGCTCCTCGCAATGACGATGGACGGCGTCTTAATCCACCATCTCCGCGACTGCCTTGCCGCAAGCCTCGGTATCCGCATTGCCGCCGAGGTCGCGGGTGCGGAGCGTGCGTTCGGCGAGCGTGCGTTCGATCGCGCCGACCACCGCGTCCGCCGCCGGCTTCTCGCCGAGATGCTCCAGCATCATCGCGCCTGACCAGATCATGCCGATGGGGTTGGCGATCCCTTGGCCCGCGATATCGGGCGCCGAGCCGTGCACCGGCTCGAACACCGACGGGAAATCGCCTTCCGGATTGATGTTGCCCGAGGGCGCAATGCCGATGGTGCCGGTGCAGGCCGGGCCGAGATCGGAGAGGATATCCCCGAACAGATTGGAGCCGACCACGACGTCGAACCAGTCCGGATGCAGCACGAAGTTCGCGGTCAGGATGTCGATGTGGTACTTGTCCCACTTCACCGACGGATACTTCTTCGCCATCGCCTCCACGCGCTCGTCCCAATAGGGCATGGTGATCGAGATGCCGTTCGACTTCGTCGCGGAGGTCAGATGCTTCTTCGGCCGCGACTGCGCGAGGTCGAAGGCGAATTTCAGGATGCGGTCGACGCCGATGCGGGTCATCACCGTCTGCTGCGTCACGAACTCACGCTCGGTGTCCGGGAACATCCGCCCGCCAACGGACGAATATTCGCCTTCGGTGTTCTCGCGCACCACCCAGAAATCGATATCGCCGGGCTTGCGGTTCGCGAGCGGCGACGGCACGCCGGGCATCAGCCGCACCGGGCGCAAATTGACATACTGGTCGAACTCACGGCGGAACTTGATCAGCGAGCCCCACAGCGAGACGTGATCCGGAATCTTGGCCGGCCAGCCGACCGCGCCGAAATAGATCGCGTCGTGCTTGCCTATCTGCTCCTTCCAGTCATCCGGCATCATCTGGCCGTGCTTCTCGTAATAGTCATAGGAGGCGAAATCGAAATGGTCGAACTGCACGGCGACGCCATGTTTCTTCGCGGCGGCCTCGAGCACACGCAGCCCCTCCGGCATCACCTCCTTGCCGATGCCGTCGCCGGGAATGACCGCGATCCGATACTGTTTCTTTGCGTTGGCCATGAAGAACACCCTTGTGATTTGCCCGGCTTGAGGCGCCGTCTATTCTCGCGCCCTGCAATGGACCAAACTTCGCCCCGGCGCAACGCTGCAGTGCAATGTTGACGGTCAAGGCGTGATCCACCTACCAATTCCGCCGACTTTTCTCCGATCCCCTCCAGCAACAGCGAGTATTGCCATGGACCTGCATCTGCGCGGCAAGCGCGTTCTGATTACCGGCGCCTCCAAGGGCATCGGCGCGGCCGCCGCCGAAGCCTTTGCCGAGGAAGGCTGCCATCTGCTGCTGGCCGCCCGCAGCGGCGACCAGTTGAAGGCGCTGGCCGACCGCCTGCGCTCGGCCCACCAGATCGATGCCGCGACATCGATCGTCGACCTGCGCAAGCTGGAGGATCTGGCGCGATTGGCAAAAGAGGCAGCCGACATCGACATCCTCGTCAACAATGCCGGCGATATTCCCGGCGGCTCGATCGACAAGATCGATGAGGCGACCTGGCGACACGCCTGGGAACTCAAGGTGTTCGGCTATATCAATCTCACCCGCGCGATCTACGCACAGATGAAGGCGCGTGGCGGCGGCGTGATCATCAACGACATCGGCGCCGCCGGCGAGAAATTCGATGCCAACTATATCGCGGGCAGTGCCGGCAACGCCGCGCTGATGGCGCTGACCCGCGCGCTCGGCGGCAAGAGCCTTGCCGACAACATCCGCATCGTCGGCATCAACCCCGGTCCCGTCGGCACCGACCGGCATGTCACGCTGCTCAAGACCCGCGCCAAACATCAGTTCGGCGACGAGAACCGCTACAAGGAATTCCAGAAGAGCCTGCCGCTCGGCCGCCCGGCCCACGCGCGCGAGATCGCCGACCTCATGGCGTTCCTGGCGTCCGACCGCGCGGGTTATACCTCAGGCGTGATCTATACGGTCGACGGCGGCATTAGCGCGGGGTGGTGATGGCTACCACCGTCATTGCGAGCGAAGCGAAGCAATCCATCGCATCCGCGGAGACAGTATGGATTGCTTCGTCGCTCACGCTCCTCGCAATGACGTTGGCCTCACTCGCCCTCGCACAGCCGCCGAATCAGCGTCGTGATCCGTCCCTTCGGCGACATCATCTCGTCCATGATTGAAAAATGGTCAGCGCCGGGAATCTCCTCATACGTCACCGGCAATCCATAATTGGCGCGGTGCCCGGCAAAATCGGCGGTCTGCTTGCGCAAGAGCGGCAGTTCGCCGCTGCCGACCACCAGCGACAGCGGCTTCGGCGGCCCGCCCGCCTGCTCCATCGGAGAATTGCGGTGGGAAGCCGCCTCGTCGAGCCCGAGCTTGACGTTGAGATAGCTCATCCGGATCGGCTCGAGATCATAGATGCCAGAGATCGCGACCCCGCCCCGCACATGCGGATGCGACAGCGCCATCGCGGTCAGATGACCGCCGGCCGACCAGCCGGACACCACAAGCTCGGTTTCGGCCGCGCCCAGCGCCGGCAACTGTTTCGCGAGGAAGTCGATGCCGGCGTGGATCTCGGCGACGATCTCGTCGAGCGTCGCCTCCGGTGCGAGCGTATAGCCGATCAGCGCGACATTGATGCCATGCGCCATCGCTCCTTCAGCCATCACGGTGAAGAACTCCTTCGACCGCATCTGCCAATAGCCGCCATGGATGAACAGCAGCGTCGGCGCGCGCTCGCCCGCTTTGAGGAAATCGATGCGGTTGCGCTCACGCGGGCCATAGCGGAGATCGATGTGATTGGGATAGCGCTTGCGCAGCTCGGCGGAGCGCTCGCCGCAGCCCGCAACGATATCACCGCTGCCTAAAACTGCGGCACCGTTGTTAAGGCCGCGGTCTCGCTCCTCCTGGCTCATGTCGCGCCAATCGAGCGCAGAGAAGGGTGTCGTCATCAGCAGATCTCCGGTTCCAGCCATTCCCCCAGCACGTTTCCACTTTTCCGGAAATTGGTCTAGAGCACTATTCCCTCCGCTATTACGAACTGCAATCAATGGAGATGCGAGTGACGGATCAAGGCCTGGTGCGGGAGAGCGCCTGCACAGTCGTCGACAAATTGCGATCTGGCGAGGTCACCCCGCTCGACCTGCTCGATGTCCTGGAAAAACGGATCACCGAAGTCGACGACAAGGTCAACGCGCTCCCGATCCTGTGCTTCGACCGTGCCCGGCAGCACGCCAAGGCGTTGATGCAGAAGCCGGCCGCTGAGCGTGGCCTGCTCGCCGGCCTGCCGGTGCCGATCAAGGATCTCACGAATGTCGCTGATGTGCGCACCACGCAGGGATCGCCGATCTTCAAGGATACCGTCGCCACCAGGTCCGATATCGTCGTCACGAATCTGGAAGCGAATGGCGGTGTGGTCTACGCCAAGTCGAACACGCCGGAATTCGGGGCCGGCGCCAACACCTTCAATGAAGTGTTCGGGGCGACGTTGAACCCCTGGGATACGTCGCGCTCGGCAGCCGGCTCTTCCGGCGGAGCGGCGGTCGCGCTGGCGACCGGAATGGCATGGCTTGCCCACGGCACCGATATGGGTGGATCGCTGCGCAATCCAGCCAGCTTCTGCGGCATCGTCGGAATGCGGCCCAGCATCGGCCGCGTCGCCCACACGCCGAGCGCCATGATCGATCGCAACCTGACCGTTCACGGCCCGATGGCGCGCAACGTCGAGGATCTCGCGCTGCTGCTCGACGCGATGAGCGGCGAGTATGCCGCCGACCCGCTGTCGCTGCCGGCGCCGACGGCGTCGTTCCTGTCAGCGACGCGCTCCGGCAAGAGGCCGAAACGCATCGCCTATTCGCCCGACCTCGGCATCACCCCGGTTGATCCCGAAGTAAAGGCGATCACGCGCAGCGCGGCGGAACGCTTTGCCGAAGCAGGCGCCATCGTCGAGGAAGCGTATCCCGACCTCAGCGAAGCTCATGAATGCTTCCACGTGCTGCGCGCGTTCGACTTCGCTGTAACCAAGGCGGCGCTGCTTCGCACCAAGCGCGACATGCTCAAGCCGGAGGTGATCTGGAACATCGAGGAAGGCCTGAAGTTGACGGTCGAGCAACTCGAGCGCGCCGAGGCCCAGCGCGTCGCCATGACGGCGCGCACCCTCGAATTCTTCGGCAGCTACGACCTGTTGCTGACGCCTGCGACCATCGTCGCGCCGTTCCCGATCGAGAACCGCTATGTCGCTGAATGCGACGGCAAGAAGTTCGACAATTACGTGCAGTGGCTCGGCATCGTCTATGCGATCACACTTGCGTGTTGTCCGGCGCTGTCCCTGCCCTGCGGCTTCACCGCCTCCGGCCTGCCGGTCGGATTGCAGATGGTGGCACCGCCACGCGGCGAAGCTCAGCTATTGGCCGGCGCGAAGGTGCTGGAGGATATTTTGGGCGTGCACTGCACCACTCCGATCGATCCGCGGGCGCCGAGATAAGGATCTCTCCCCTCATGGTGAGGAGGCGCGCAGCGCCGTCTCGAACCATGAGGCCCCGATCTCACCCGGGGCCCATCCTTCGAGACGCCTGCTCCGCAGGCTCTCAGGATGAGGGCTATCGAGAGGAGAAAGACACGCCCATCGGCAATTGCGCTGGCGACATTTGACGTGCTACCGGGGCCGCAACCAGTTCCCGACCTCGTGAAGTGTGTCGGGCCGGGTGATCAAATTGCCGTGCGTGGAGTTCCAATATGACAGATCAGGCCGCCAGGATTGCCGACGAGCCCATCGACATTCGTGACGTCGAACGACGCATCAAGGCGATCTTCATCGGCTCGGTCGGCAATCTCGTCGAGTGGTACGACTTCTACGCTTATACTGCCTTTGCGCTGTATTTCGCGCCGGCGTTCTTTCCCGGCAACGATCCGGTGGTGCAGCAGCTCAATGCGGCCGTGATATTTGCCGCGACCTTTCTGATGCGGCCGCTCGGCGGCTGGCTGTTCGGCTTCATCGCCGACCGTTACGGACGGCGGCTGTCGCTCACGATCTCTGTGGTCTGCATGTGTTTCGGCTCGCTGATCATCGCGGTGACGCCGACCTACGCCACGATCGGCTTTGCCGCGCCCGTGATCCTTGCGCTGGCGCGCGTGATCGAGGGTCTCAGCCTCGGTGGCGAATATGGCGCGAGCGCCACCTATCTCAGCGAAGTCGCCGACGCCAAAAATCGCGGTTTCTATTCGAGCTTCCAATACGTCACCTTGATCGGCGGCCAGCTCACCGCGATCATCGTGCTGCTCCTGCTGCAGAAGGTGTTCTTGACGCCGGAACAGCTTAAGGACTGGGGCTGGCGGATTCCCTTCGCGATCGGTGCGGCGCTTGCCGTGATCGCAGCGGTGATGCGGCGCAGCCTGCAGGAGACCGACGCCTTCGAGGAAGCAAAGAAGGTCAGCAAGCCGACCGGCTCGATCACGAAGCTTCTGAACTATCCGCGCGAACTGCTGCTGGTGGTCGGGCTGACCGCGGGCGGCACCGCGGCGTTCTACACCTTCACCACCTACATGCAGACCTTCGTCAAATTGTCGGTCGGCCTCACCGAGGACCAGACCACTTTCGTGATCTTCGGCTCGCTGATCTTTGCGACCATTCTGCAACCGCTCTACGGCGCGCTGTCCGACCGGATCGGCCGCAAGCCGCTCCTGATCTTCTTCGGTGTCGCCGGCACGCTCGCGACCGTTCCGATCCTGACCACGCTGAAAGATACCAAATCGCCCTTCATCGCGTTCCTCTTGATCTGCGGCGCCTGGATCTTCACCGCCGGCTACACGTCGATCAACGCTGTGGTGAAGGCCGAACTGTTTCCGACCAATGTCCGCGCGCTCGGCGTCGGCCTGCCCTATGCGATCACAGTGTCTCTGTTCGGCGGCACGGCGCCGGCGATCGCGCTCTATTTCAAGAGCCTTGGGCACGAACAATGGTTCTACTATTACCTCAGCGGCATGATCTTCCTCTCGCTCCTGATCTATGCAACCATGCGCGACACCAAGCATGAATCAGCGATGCATCGCCACGAGTGACGACAAATGGCTGACGACCAGGAGCCGCCGCCGGAAAGCAAGCTGACGCGCAGCAAGGAGCGCTGGGCGCGCGAAGGCCGCTTCCTCACCGGCAGGATCACGCGTCCCGACGAGCAACGCCTGCCGCCGGGCCAGCATCTCACCCGCGACTGGCCGACGCTCGATCTCGGATTGACGCCCGAGATTCCCCGCGAGCGCTGGCGGCTCGACGTCTATGGCGCGGTGGAACATCCGGTGTTCTGGGATTGGGCGCAGTTCACCGCGCAGCCGCAATCGCAATTCGTCTCCGACATCCATTGCGTCACCACCTGGTCGCGCTACGACAATCAATGGCAGGGTCTTGCGACCCGCGATCTCTTGGCCGCCTGCCAGCCACATGAGGATGCGCGCTTCGTGGTGCTGCATTCCTATGACGGCTACACCACCAATCTGGCGATTGAGGATTTTGCCGCCGAGGACGCGCTGCTTGCGCATGGCTGGTCAGGCAAACCGCTGACCGAAGAGCATGGCGGCCCCGTGCGGCTCGTGGTGCCGCATCTCTATTTCTGGAAGAGCGCCAAATGGCTGCAGGCGATCGAATTCGTGACGCAGGACAAGCCCGGCTATTGGGAAGTCCGCGGCTATCACAACCGCGGCGATCCCTGGAAGGAAGAACGTTATTCGGGTGATTGACTGTTGTCGGTGGCGTTCTTCACCTCTCCCGTAGGGAGAGGTCGAATTTAGAGCGTAGCGAGAAATTCGGGTGAGGGGTTACGCTCTATCGAGGGACCTGAACCCCTCACCCGGCGCTGCACGCCGACCTCTCCCTATGGGAGAGGTGAAGGGAAACCGTGATGGAGGGTAGCCGTGCCGACTGAACGCTTCCAGTTCGCAAGCTCGGAAGGACACCAGCTCGCCGCCGCGTTGGACACGCCTGACGGCGAGATTCACGCCTATGCGCTGTTTGCGCATTGCTTCACCTGCGGCAAGGACGTGCTGGCCGCCAAGCGCATCGCGGTCGCGCTTGCCGCCAAAGGCATCGCGGTGCTGCGCTTCGATTTCACGGGGCTCGGCTCCAGCGAAGGCGATTTCGCCAATTCGACGTTCTCCTCCAACGTCGCCGATCTCGTCCGCGCCGCCGATCACCTGCGCGAAACCCGCAAAGCGCCCGATCTCCTGATCGGCCACAGCCTCGGCGGTGCCGCGATCCTCGCCGCGGCCGCGCAGATACCAGAAGCGAAGGCCATCGTCACCATCGCCGCGCCGTCCGATCCCGCCCACGTCACCCACTTGCTCAAGGACCAGGTCGAGAACATCCGCGAGCAAGGCGAAGTCGAGGTCTCGCTCGCCGGCCGGTCGTTCCGCATCAAGCGCGAATTCCTCGATGATATCGCCGAGCAGAATCTGCTGGCGCAAGTCGCAAAGCTGCACAAGGCGCTCTTGATCATGCACGCGCCGACCGACGACACCGTCGGCATCGAGAACGCTACCAAGCTGTTCATCGCGGCAAAGCACCCCAAGAGCTTCGTCTCGCTCGCCGACGCCGATCATCTCCTCGCAGACAAGCGAGACACCAGCTATGCCGCCGACGTTATCGCGGCCTGGTCGGAGCGCTATGTCGGGCCGGCGGTGCTCGGGCCTCCGGTAGATCTCACCGAGGCGCCGCGCCACGTCGTGGTGCGCGAGACGCGCGACAGCAAGTTCCAGCAGATCGTCGCCGTCGGCCCGCACCGATTGCTGGCGGACGAACCGGCCGCCGTCGGCGGCAAGGACTCAGGGCCCGGCCCTTACGATCTCGTGCTCGCGGGGCTTGGCGCCTGCACCTCGATGACGATGCGCATGTACGCCGACCGCAAGGCGCTGCCGCTCGATCGCGTCACGGTGACGCTGACGCACAGCAAGATCTACGCCAAGGATTGCGCGGAGTGCGAGACGCGCGACGGCATGCTCGACCAGATCGACCGTGTCATCGAGATCGATGGCCCCTCGCTCGACGACGACCAGCGCAAGCGGCTGATGGAGATCGCCGACAAGTGCCCGGTGCACCGGACGCTGACGTCGGAGGTGCGGATCGTGACGAAGGCGGCGGATTGAGAAAGTCTTGCACCCGCTAGCCGCCGGACATTGGCGTCATTGCGAGCGAAGCGAAGCAATCCATCTCGCCATTTGCTGAGGCATGGATTGCTTCGTCGCTTCCGCTCCTCGCAATGACGGCGTCAATCCATCACGGCCGCAGGATCACGCGGTCTCGCGAGGAGCCGGCGACGGCAAAAAACGCTGATCGCGCCTGCTCCAGCGGATAGATCGCGCTCGCTTTGATCGGAAACGGCCTCAGGTGCCCGCTCGCAAATCCGGGGCCGAGTTCACGCAGCACAGCGCCGGTCGCAATCGACGACAGGCCCAGCGTATCAATGCCGACATAGGTGTGCTGACCGCGATAGAATTCGAGGATGTTGAACTGTACGATGCGGTCAACCGCCGCGATCAGGATCTGCCGCCCACGCAGCGCCAGAGATTTGTGCGCGGCCTGAAAATAGGGATCGCCAACCGTGTTGAAGACGATGTCGGCGCCCTTGCCGCCGGTGAGTTCGCGCACGCGCGCCGCCACATCGGTGCTTGAGGCATCGATCATCTCGACCTTCGCGTTGCTGTGGCCTTCGTAGGGCTCGCTCTTGCGGGCCACGCCGATGACACTCGCACCTTGCCAGGTCGCGATCTGCACCGCTGCCTGCCCGACCTTGCCATTGACGCCCATCACCAGCACGGTCTCGCCTGGCTTCGGCAGCCCGGCGCGGCGAAAGCCTTCGATCGCGGTCACAAAGGGCACGCCGATGCCGGCGGCCTCCTCCCATGAAATGCCCTTAGGTTTTTCCACCACTGCGTCTGCCTCGACCACGAGATGCGTCGCATGCGTGCCATCGCGGCGAATGCCGAGATCGCCGGACGAGCCGAACACCTCGCGCCCGATCCACCCCTCGGGCCCGTTGATGACGACGCCGGCATAGTCGCGGCCCGGCGTGCGTGGAAACACCGCGTAAGGCATCAGCCCGGTCGCGGCCTTCACATCGGATGGATTGACGGCGGCAGCCTTGATCTCGATCAGCACCTCGTTCGCGGCGCGTGAGAGCGCGTGTGTTTCCACGGTCGGCGCAAGCGCGGCAGGGTTGTCGGCTTTGGCCAGCAGGCGAACGCAGCGGGCTTGGATTGATTGGTTGCTTGATGTCGGCATTGAGGCGTTGGTCCGTTACGGGGGTTGGGTGGTACCAGCCCGTCATTGCGAGCGGAGCGAAGCAATCTACGTCTCCACAAGCGGCGCGATGGATTGCTTCGCTCCGCTCGCAATGACGGGAACCTACCCGATCATCCTGAGCTGCCAGTTGCTGTGCGGGTGAGAGTTACCCCCTCGGTCGCTTGTCGTAAACCCGTTTGGCCTTGCCGAGCGAACGCTCCAGGGTTTCGGGGGCGACGGCTTGAACGCGCGCAGTGATGCCGATCGTATTCTTGATGAAAATCGAGACCTTCTCGGCATGCACGGCAAGGCCGCTGCCGTCCCAGCTTTCGGGGCGGGCTTCGGCGAGCACCGTCATCTCGTCCATGCGGCCTTCGCGCGACAGCTCGATGATGAAATGGCCGCCGCACCAATCGGTCGCGAGCAGCGCCTCCTCGATCTGGGTCGGAAACACGTTGACGCCACGCAGGATGATCATGTCGTCGGAGCGGCCGGTCACCTTCTCCATCCGCCGCATGCCCGGCCGCGCGGTGCCCGGCAGCAAGCGCGTGAGGTCGCGGGTGCGGTAGCGGATCACGGGAAAGGCTTCCTTGGTCAGCGAGGTGAAGACCAGTTCGCCCTTCTCGCCGTCGGGTAGCACTTGTCCGGTCTCGGGATCGATCACTTCAGGATAGAAATGATCTTCCCAGATGTGCAGCCCGTCCTTGCTCTCCACGCATTCCTGCGCAACGCCGGGGCCGATCACCTCCGACAGGCCATAGATATCGGTCGCGTCCATGTCGAAGGCGTGCTCGATCTCGGCGCGCATCGCGTTGGTCCAGGGTTCGGCGCCGAAGATGCCGAACTTCAGCGAGGAGTTTCGCGGATCAAGTCCCTGTCGCCTGAACTCGTCCAGGATCGCCAGCATATAGCTCGGCGTTACCGTGATGATGTCGGGCCGGAAGTCGTTGATGAGCTGCACCTGACGTTCGGTCATGCCGCCGGAGACCGGCACCACGGTGCAGCCGAGCTGCTCGGCGCCGTAGTGCACGCCGAGGCCACCGGTGAACAGGCCATAGCCGTAGGCATTGTGGATGATCATGCCGCGGCGGCCGCCGGCGGCGCGGATCGAGCGCGCCATCACGTCCGACCAGATGTCGATATCGGCCTGCGTGTAGCCGACCACAATCGGCTTGCCTGTCGTGCCGGAGGAGGCATGGACGCGCACCAGTCTTTCGCGCGGCACCGCGAACATGCCGAACGGATAATTGTCGCGCAGGTCGGTCTTGGCCGTGAACGGGAATTTCGCGAGGTCGGAAAGCTCCCTGAAATCGGACGGATGCACGCCGGCCGCATCGAAGACGCGCTTGTAATGCGCAACGTTGTCATAGGCGTGCTGCAGCGACCATGCCAGCCGCTTGGTCTGCAGTGCCATGATCGCGTCGCGCGAGGCGCCCTCAGTTTCGTCCATCTCAGCGCTGTAACCACTTCCCGTCGACTTGAGCTTTGGCACGGCCATGGCGCGTTTCCTTCGATCGTCTATTTTTGCTTGGTCTCGTTGTCCGCTGTCGGCAGCCATGAGCCGCCGATCACGCGAGAATGGCCACGAAATTCGGCGATCACATCATCGCCTGCCGTGACGCGGACGTCATATATTCCGGACCGTCCGTTGCGCGAGATCTCGCGTGCGGTGGCGATCAGGCGGTCGCCGAGCCTGCCGGGCCGGATGAAGGTGATGCTGCCTTGCGCGGCGACGACGCGTTCATTGTGGCTGTTGCAGGCAAAGGCGAACGCGGAATCGGCCAGCGTGAAGATGAAGCCGCCATGGGCGATGCGTTGGCCGTTGACCATGTGCGGCGCGATCGTCATCGCAAGCGTCGCCTGCCCCGGCTTGATCTCGACGATCTCCATGCCGAGGCCCTTGCTGGCGTCGTCCTCCTTCCACATCGCCTCGGCGCAGGCGCGGGCGAGGTCCTCAGGCGAAAGCGTGGCCTTGACGTTCACGTTCAACTCCCTGTCGCCGGGCCCGTTACATGGGCCTCTTGGCATGATTTGTGAGACGCGCTGCCCTGCCTGTCAACGCGACCTGAAGCTCTATACGTGGTCGTAATCGACCACGACCTTGTCCGAGCACGGCCGCGCCTGGCAGGTCAGGATGAACCCAGCCCGCAATTCCCACGGCTCCAGCGAATAATTCAGCTCCATCTCCGCCTTGCCTTCGACCAGTTTGGCGCGGCAGGTTGAGCACATGCCGCCCTTGCAGGCGAAGGGCAGATCGATGCCCGCACGCAGCGCCGCGTCGAGGATGGCTTCACCGTCCGCAACCGGCACCTCGCGCCGCTTGCCGTCGATGATCAGCGAGGCCAGCGCCTTCGGCGGTGCGCCCGGCTCCACGATCTTTTTCGGCCGCGGTTTGCCGCCGAACTCGGAGACGAAGCGCTCGACGTGGATCTTGTCATCGCCGAGGCCAAGGTCGCGGCAGGTCGCCTCAATCTCCTCGCTCATCCCGATCGGGCCGCAGATGAAGACGTGATCGACACTTGCCGCCGGCACCAGTGAGCGCAACAGCACCCTCACCTTCTCGCCGTCGAGCCGGCCGTGCAGGATCGGAATGTCCTGCCCCTCGCCCGAGATGACGTGGAACAGCGAGAACCGCTGCAGGAAGCGATCCTTCAATTCCTCCAGCTCTTCGAGGAACAGCATGCCTGAGGTCGAGCGGTTGCCGTAGAACAGGAAGAAGCGGCTTTGCGGCTCGCGCGCCAGCACGCCCTTGACGATCGACAGGATCGGCGTGATGCCGCTTCCCGCGGCAAAGCCGACGTAAATCCGGGCCTCCTCCGGCGCCGGCGCGACGCCGAAGCGGCCGGTCGGCGTCATCACATCGAGTTCGTCGCCAGCTTTAAGGTCTTCCGCCGCCCAGTTCGAGAACGCACCGCCATCGACCTTCTTCACGGCAATGCGCAATTCGCCATCATCAGGGCCGGAACAGATCGAATAGGATCGGCGTACTTCCTCGCCGTCCAGCATGGTGCGCAAGGTCAGATATTGACCAGGCGCAAAGCTGTAATCGCTTGCGAGTTCCTTCGGAATCGCAAACGTCATCGATATCGCGTCCGCGGTCTCGCGGCGCAGGTCGTTAACGGCAAGGCGATGGAATCGGGGTGCGAGCGACATGGTTCATCTCTTTCCGTCATTGCGAGGAGCGAAGCGACGAAGCAATCCATGGCGCCACGTGTGGAGAGATGGATTGCTTCGCTTCGCTCGCAATGACGGCATCATGGGTCAATGACACTTGAAATAATCGAATGGTTCGCGGCAACTCCTGCAGCGCCACAGCGCCTTGCAGGAGGTCGAGCCGAATTCGGACAGCAATTCGGTGTCTTCGGACCCGCATTGCGGACACGCCACCCGTTGCCGGCCGAACAGCGCGCGGCGTGAGCTGCCGGGCAGCGGCGGTGCGATACCGTACTCCTTCAGCTTGCGGCGGCCATCCTCGCTCATCCAGTCGGTGGTCCAGGCCGGGGATAGCACAGTGCGGATCTTCGGGCCGCGAATGCCCTCGCGCTCGAGCGCCAGCTCGATCTCCAGCGCAATCACGTTCATGGCGGGGCAGCCGGAATAGGTCGGCGTGATCGCGACCTCGACCTGCCCGTCCTGAACCGCGACATCGCGCAGCACGCCGAGATCGGCGATGGTCAGCACGGGAATCTCGGGATCGACCACCTGTGCAGCCGCGTCCCAGGCGCGCCGGCGCAGATCGGCATTGCTGATGACAGCGCTCACCATGTCGCCCCCGGAAAGGTTCGCTGCAGCGACTGCAATTCGCTGAGGAGATGGCCGAGATGCTCACTGTGCCGGCCGCTGCGGCCGCCCTGCTGTATCCAGTTGCTCGCCGGCAAGCGAAGCGTCGCCTCGTCCACCACAGCGGTTATCGTCTTCAGCCATTGCGGATGCAGCAGCGCCGGGTCGACTGCGATACCGGCGTCGATCAGACCGCGCTCAGAGTCGTCGACGGCGAACATCTCGCCGGTGAAGGACCAGAGATCCTCAATCGCCGTCTGTGCGCGGCGATGGCTTTCCTCGGTGCCGTCGCCGAGCCGGATGATCCATTCCGACGAATGCCTGAGATGATAGGCGCTCTCCTTCTCGGATTTCGCCCCGATTGCCGCGAGCGTCGCATCCTTCGACTGCATCATCGCACGCCAATAGAGATCGGCGAAGGCGGCATGGAAGAACTGCCGCACCATGGTGCGCGCGAAATCGCCGTTCGGCTGCTCGACCAGGAGGAGATTGCGGTACTGCCTGACGTCGCGCAGATAAGCGAACTTGTCCTCGTCGTTGTCCTTGCCCTCGACCTTGGCGGCGTAGCTGTAAAGCTCGCGCGCCTGTCCGAGGAGATCGAGCCCCATATTGGCGAGCGCCATGTCCTCTTCGAGCGTTGGCGCGTGTCCGCACCATTCCGACAGACGGTGGCCCAGGATCAGCGCATCGTCGGCGCGCCGCAATGTGTAGAGCACGAGCGGCGTTTCGGAGATTTGGATGTTGGCGACGGCCATAGCGATCCACCTGCTTGTTCAGTCGTCATTGCGAGGAGCGAAGCGACGAAGCAATCCACGTCTCCGCAAGTGGCACTATGGATTGCTTCGCTTCGCTCGCAATGACGGCTACATATGCCCGACTTCCTCGGGCACGTCGTAAAACGTCGGGTGCCTGTAAATCTTCGACTCCGCCGGTTCGAACATCATGCCCTTCTCGGCCGGGTCGGAGGCGGTGATCGCGCTCGACGGCACCACCCAGATCGAAAGGCCCTCGCCGCGGCGGGTGTAGATGTCGCGCGCGGCCTGCAGCGCCAGCGTAGCGTCGGCGGCATGCAGCGAGCCGACATGCTTGTGCGCAAGCCCGTTGCGACTGCGGATGAAGACTTCCCAGAGCGGACTATTCGGCGTGGCCATCTCGGCCTCCCTATTCGGCTGCCTGCGCGAACTGCCGGCGCCTGCGCTTCTCGGCGTACGCAGCCGCCGCTTCGCGCACCCACGCCCCTGCCTCATGCGCCTTGCGGCGCGCCGCCAGACGATCGCGGTTGCAAGGGCCGTTGCCCGCGAGCACCTGCTTGAATTCCTCCCAGTCGATCGGGCCAGGCACCCAGTGGCCGGCTTCGTCCTGCTTCATCTCGAAATCGGGAATGGTGAGGCCCAGGAACTGCGCCTGCGGCACGGTCGCATCGACGAATTTCTGCCGTAGCTCGTCATTGGAGAAGCGCTTGATCTTCCATTTCGTCGAGGTGTCGCTGTGCTGGCTCACCTTGTCGGGCGGACCGAACATCATCAGCACCGGCCACCACCAGCGGTTCAGCGCATCCTGCGCCATTGCCTTCTGCTCATCGGTGCCGCGGCACAGCGTCAGCATGATCTCGAAACCCTGGCGCTGATGGAACGACTCTTCCTTGCAGACGCGGATCATCGCCCGCGCATAAGGGCCATAGGAGCAGCGGCACAGCGGGATCTGGTTCATGATGGCGGCGCCATCGACCAGCCAGCCGATGGTGCCGATGTCGGCCCAGGTCATCGTCGGATAGTTGAAGATCGAGGAATACTTCGCCTTGCCCGTCAGCATCGCGTCGACGAGCTCTTCGCGCGAGGTGCCGAGCGTCTCGGCCGCGGCGTAGAGATAAAGCCCGTGGCCGCATTCGTCCTGCACTTTTGCCAATAGCGCGGCCTTGCGGCGCAGCGTCGGCGCGCGCGTGATCCAGTTGCCCTCGGGCAGCATGCCGACGATTTCGGAATGAGCGTGCTGGGAAATCTGCCGCGTCAGCGTCTTGCGATAGGCCGCGGGCATCCAGTCGTTCGGCTCGATGCGCTCGTCGGCATCGATGCGCGCCTGAAACGCGGTGGCGCGCGCTGCGTCCTCGACATTGCGGTCATCTGCGTCAGACGTATTCAGCGCCTGCGTGTACATGCCCGACCTCCCGAATTTTATTATCTTTGATCTATATCAAAATTCCAGTTCTTGCAAGCATTCTTGTAATATATTTACGCATCCTCAAACCGCCATGAAAGTTCCACGCCGGGCTTCGGCAGCGGCCCATCCTCAGTGGTCGCATGCCGGTCAAGCCATTGTTCGGATAAGGCCAGCACGCCGCGATAGATTTCGCCGCAGAGCTTTCGCGCTGCACTCCCCGGCCAGTCCTTCGGCAATAGCGCGGTCGGCAGCAGCGGATCGCGCAGCACCACGCGGCGGTAGTAATGGATCAGGAGGATGCGGGCCGTGAACGCGTCGGCGTCGGTGAGTTCCTCTCCGCGCGCGAGCCAGCCGCGCAACGGCTCGAACGTCCTGATGAATTTCTGATAGGCATCCGCGGTGCGATCGAGCGGCCAGCTCTCGCTGAGCAGCCGCCGCCCGTTTTCATCTTCGGCCGAAACGTCCAGACGGATGGCGCTAGCGGCCTCTTCGGGGATCGGCACGCCCGACGGCGCGACCCACACGCCCGGCAGCGGACTGCCGAAGCCGGCGTTCTTCAGCGCCTCGCGCGCGGCATCGCGATCCTCGCCATTGCCGATCAGTAGCAGTTCGAAACGCCCGGTCCAGTCCGACGGCGGCCGATCGTAGATGTGCCTGGTCGCGGTGTCGAAGGTTTGCCGGCCCCTCTCATTCAGTCGGTAGAAGCTGTTGCGGCCGACCTTGTTGCGCTCGAGCCAGCCGTCGGCGGCGAGCCGCGACATCGCGGTGCGCACCACGCCGCCGTCGATGTCGAGGAAGGCGAAGAAATCCAGCAGCGTGCCGAGCCACACGCAGCCGCCGCGCGGGACGATAGCGTCGCCGAACACGGTGATGACGATGGAGCCGGTGCGCGAGGGCTCGCGCTTCAACTGGTCGATGATGCGGTCAAGCGGCTGCGGCATGCGCCCACGCATACCGCGTTTCGCGTTGGGGCGACAATGTTGCTTGTGGTAGGCAGCCGGGCCGCATCCTTCGAGACGCGGCCAAGAGGCCGCTCCTCAGGATGAGGTCTGGCAGGGGGCGCGCGCTGTTAGACCCTCATGGTGAGGAGCGGCCTCTTGGCCGCGTCTCGAACCATGAGGCCCCGACGCACTACCGGTCGGGATCCGGATAAACCATGGCGCGCCAGCCGCCACGATCGAACGGCGCCCACTCCCCTTCGCGCTGCGCCAGCCGGTCGGCGACCGCGTAGACGGCGGCGGGATGGTGGCCCATGCCGCAATGGCTGCTTTCGACCTCGATGCTTTCCGACATCGCCGAGGCCTGCTCGCGGCAGCCTTGCCAGGCGCAGATGCCATCGGTGCGGCTGAAGATCGCCGTGGTCGGCACCGGAGGCGCGCTGGCCAGCGATCCACCGAAGCGCCGGTCCTCTTCCTCGGCGCGGCGGCCGCTCGCGATCTCATAGACCTGCCAGGCGTTGGTCGATTTTGGCCCGGCCGCAAAGGGGCTGCCGAGCGTGATCACCTGGCGCACGCGCTCAGGCATCATCTTGGCGAGTTGGCGAGCATAGAGGCCGCCGAGGCTCCAGCCGACGAGCGAGACCTTGCGGCCATGGCTGTCGTTCATCTCCTGCACGAGATCGACCATCGCCTGCTGCACGCCCGCGCGCAGGCCGAGATTGCGGCCCTGGCGCCAGCCGCTGACCGCGTAGCCCTTGCTGCTCAGGAACTCGCGCAGCGGCCGCGTCGAGAGATCCGATGCGACGAGGCCGGGCAGCACCAGCACCGGATGACCATCGCCGCGCGGCGCGAGGCTCAACAGCGGCAAAGCGCCGAGGAAGGCGCCGAGTTCGTGGATGGCGCGCCCCTCCAACAGCATCAACGTCCTGGACGGCGGGCGAAGCGTCTCTGCGGCAAGGGGCACGGCATCTCCTTCCCGCCGGCCTTCGCATTGCGGCAGCCGGCCAACGGATCAATACGCAATTAAAGCTAGGGAAACGGCTTTCTACTTTCAAGCTAACCAGATCACACAGATGACAACAAAAACGCTCGCGTACCCGATCGGTCACACCAGCCGCAGCAAATATTCGATGGTGTACAAGATCAATCCGGCAAGGCCGCCGATCAGCGAACCATTGAAGCGAATATATTGCAGGTCCCTGCCGACGTTGATCTCGAGCAGCGAGATCAATTGCTGCATGTCCCAGGCCTTCATCTGATCGGCGATGAAGGTCGAAACGCCGCTCTTCTGATCGGCGACCACTGTCCGCAGGATCGCGACCAACCCCTCGTTGATCTCGGCGCGCAGCTCAGTGTCGCCGGCCAGCGCTTCACCCGCCTCCACGAACATCCTGGCCAGATACTGCTGCAGGACCTGCGTCTCTCCAGAGGCGCTGCGTTCGATGAAGTCCTTCAGGTTCGACCAGATGTTGCGCGCGAGGCCTTCAAGTTCCGGCCGCGCCAGCAGATCGCGCTTCAATCGGTTGATGCGATCGGCAAAGGCACGATCGCTGCCGAGCCGCTCGACGAACGACAGCAGCATGCGGTCGAACTCGCCGCGGAACGGATGCTTCGGATCGTCACGGACTTCCTCGAAGAATTTCGTCGCGGAGGCGATGATCCGGTTCACGACGAATTTGTCGGCGCGATAGAGCCTCAGGAGCGTCGGCATTTCCGCGCGGACCTTGTCGCGGATGACAGCCATGGTCTCCTTCGTCGTCAGCGTCTGATGCAGGACGCGCAGGATGTCGTCGAGCAGGCCCTCGTGCTTTCCCTCCTGTACGAAGCCGCGCAGCGTGCCGGCGGCAAGCGGCGCCAGATCGATCGCCAGCAGTTGCGCGGTGACGCGGCGGCTGACGAACTTCATCAATCCCGAATTCTCCGTCGCCGAGAACGCCTCCGGCAACAGACGCAGCAGAAAGCGAGCGAGATCGGTCGAGCGCTTGCGGTCCCGCAGCCAGTCGGCGATGAAAGCGCCGAAATCGATCTCGCGCAGCTTGGCCTCCACCGGCCCTGCTTCGAGGAAATTCTTCTCGATGAATTCGCCGAGCTTCTCGGCGATGCGGCCCTGATTGCTCTGGATGATCGCGGTGTGCGGGATCGGCAATCCCAAGGGACGCTTGAACAAGGCGACCACCGCATACCAGTCGGCGAGCCCGCCGATCGTCGCCGCTTCCGCAAAGGCTGCGATGAAGCCGAACACGGGATGCACCGGCAACAGCGCTTTCGCGACGAGGAACAGCACGAACGTCGCAACTAACACCCCGGTCGCCAGCCACTTCACGCGCCGCAACTCCGCCGCGCGGATCGCGTCGGCGGGAGTGGCGATGGTGAAGGTGGCGGGAAGGGTCATGACAGCTCAACGACAGTTGGTTGGCTGCGATCATATCGCGCCACACCCGCCGCCGTCATGGCCGGGCTTGTCCCGGCCATCCACGTTTCGGTGCATGCGGCAAGAAAGCGCGTGGATGCCCGGGACAAGCCCGGGCATGACGGAGCAACAAAAAAGAAGGCCCGCAACTGGCGGGCCCTTCGGAAAACCAGAGTTGGCAGGCCTGACGCGATCAGGCCGTCTTGTTGTAGACCTTGGCGAAATTGTCCTGCGCGGACTTCGCACCTTCGGTGACGAGCTTGCCGACATATTCGGTCGCGGACTTGGCCCGCGAAACGAACACTTCGCCGCGCGCACGCACCAGGTCCGACTGGATCTGCACCGCTTCGTTCAGCGACTTGGCGGAAGCCAGCTTGTCGATACCATTGAAGAACGCTTCCGCGTCCTGATAGATCGCCTCCTGGATATTGCGGCTGATCTTGGCGGCCTCGGAAACCGAACCGGCAACGGCGGATTCGATCACGGCGGTCACCTTTTCCGAGCCGGCGTGCAAGTCTGCGGCACGAACCTTGGCGGTCTCGGCCTGCTTCTTCACGAACTCACGGGCGGCTTCCGGCACTTCCAGGTTCTGCAGCTTGGTAAAAGCTTCGGTCACAGGCGCAAAGGCCTGCTTGACGCTATCAAAAACGGAATTGGTCTCGGTGGTCATAGGGTCTCTCCATCCTCGGTTAGAGCTATGGGCTCACCCCGTCCAAATCTGGCCCAGGGCGTCGTCCTTATGCCATGGTTAATGGTGCATCGCAATATATATGTTGCGGTGCAATATCACAAATCTGTGAACAGTCGTAATATCGGGCGAATTGCCCGTCAGGCAGGCTGCAGGCTGGTCAAGCCTGCGGCTCGACCGCCCCCGGCAGGCCGTAGGCCTCCATCTGAGCCCGGACCTGCGCCACATTGTGCCCGAGCACCACGATGTCGTGGGTCGCGCCGGCGACATCCCGGACATGGTCGCGCAGCAGCGCCTCGGCCCGGAAGCCGAGGCCCTCACAGAGGGCAATCGCGCTGCGCTGGTCGACCGTCATCTGCACCGACAGCTTCTCGAGGCCAGCGCTGAGCGCAATGGCAAACGTCTCCTGCGCGAGCGCCCGCCCCACCCCCTGCCCGCGGACGTCCAAGGACACCACCATCCGGATCTCGCCGACATGGGGCGACCAGGAGTGACGGTCGCGCACCAGCGTGCCGCAACCGATCACGACGCCATCCCTCAGCGCCAGCAGGCTCATGATGTCGCCGCGGTCGATCTCGTTGAGCCACGCCGATAGCACCTTCGGCTCGCTGATGTTGCGCGGCAGGAACAGCAGATCATGCGTCGGCAGCTTTTGCGCGAAAGCTAGCACCGCGGCTTCGTCGGCGCGCGACATCAGACGGAATTCGATCTCGCCGGCCTCGGTCTTGACGCGCCGTGGATAGGGACGTGTCTCACTCATGTCGATCGCTGCCCCAGCCAGGAATCCAGTTTCGGCCACAGCCGCTTGATCGCATTGGCGCCGGCGACCAGGCTGACATGGCCACCTTTGAGGACCACCTCCTCCTTGTCGGTCGAGCCGACTTTCGCGATCAAGTGTCGCGCCGCCTCATAGGGCACGATGTGATCGTGCTCGGCGACAGCGTGCAGAATCGGCACCTTGACGTTCGCAAGCTTCGCCGGACGCCCGCCGACCGACATGGCGTCGTTATAGAGCTTGTTGTCCCACATCAGGTCCTTGGTGATGGTCCGGAAATAGTCGCCGGCGAGCGGCAGCGTGTCGGTCGCCCAGCGGTCGAACATCCGGTACGACTTCACGAACTCGTCGTTCCAGATGTTGTCCCAGAGCTGCACCTGGCTTGCCGCGCGCGAAGCCGGCCGCAGCATCTCGAACGATGACAGGATCAGTTCGGGCGGCATGTTGCCGACGCTATCGATCAGGCGGTCGACGTCGAAATAGCGCCGGTCGGCGAAATTCGAGAACAGCGTCATCTCGCGGAAGTCGATCGGCGTGGTGAAGCAGATCAAATTCTTCATCGGCCCGTCGTGGAAGATCGAGCCATAGAGCAGCGACAGCACGCCGCCGAAGCAATAGCCGATGACGGAGACATCGGTCTCGCCGCAATCCTGCTGCACGCGGCGAACACAGTCCGGAATGAAGTCGAGGACGTAATCCTCCATCCTGAGATTCTTCTCTTCCGGTTTCGGCGCGGTCCAGTCGAGCATGTAGACGTCGTAGCCGCGCCTGAGCAGGAATTCGATGAAACTCTGGCCGGGCACCATGTCGAGGATATAGCCGCGATTGGTGGTGGCCATCACGATCAGGACCGGCACGCGATAGATTTCATCCGCCAGCGGTCGATAGTGGTAGAGCTGCATGGTTCCACGGCTGGCCAGCACATCCTTTGGCGTGGAGCCGAGCGCGGGACCCGAGGTCGAGAGATATTCGACGCCCTTGATGCTGCGCTGGATCGCGCGCTGCACCTCGGATTGAATGCGCTCCGCGATCGACGCTGCGTCGATCCCCAAGGACGCGTTCATCGAGGGCGCGTTCATTTTTGCGCTTTCTCCGCAGGCGGGCGTTTGGTGCGCGGCGGTCGCGGCTTGCCGGCTGTCGCACTTTCCACATTGCCCGCGCTGTGGTTCATCTCGCTCAGCAGTGCCTTGATCTCGTTGAGCTGGCCTTCGATCGATTGCAGGCGCTCGGCCATGCCGACGAGTTGCGCCCGGCTCGGCAGGTTCATGCCCACCAGATACTTCTCCATGAGCTCCGCGAACTGCTTCTGCGCGCCGGCCGCGACGCCGCCGGCCTGGTTCATCATCCGGCTGAATTCCGGCGTTCCCATTGTCTTGTTGGCGAAGGAATTGAATCCCTTTTCCAGCTCGCCGATCATCGTCTGCCAGACGACAGCAGGATCGTTGCCCTTGTCGGCCATTGGCGCTCTCCCACGTGCTTGCGAGCGCTTGCCACGCTTCTCTTTGCGCTCCATACGACACCGTTGCAGGCAGCCGGTCAACCCAAGCTGACATTGAACGCCGCGTCAGAAAGCTTCTGCGCTGCGGCAAAGCGTGGCATACAGTCGTCCATCAAGAACCCAGCCGAGGAGGCCCCGTGACCACCCTCGTCCACCGGCCGCCGCAGATGATCCGCGCCAATGGCATCGACATCTGCTACGAGATCTTTGGCGACGAAAGCGCCGAACCGATGCTGCTGATCATGGGGCTCGGCGCCCAGATGATCCATTGGGACGACGAGTTCTGCGAACAGCTCGCCGCGCGCGGCTTTCGCGTGATCCGCTTCGACAACCGGGACATCGGCCAGTCCGGCAAGCTCACAGGCGGCAAGCGGCTGACGGCGTTCGAAATGCTGAGACTGCGTCTGTTCGGGATCCCCGTCGCCGCACCCTACAGACTGATCGATATGGCCAAGGACACGGTCGGCCTGATGGACGGGCTCGGGCTGAAGTCTGCGCATCTGGTCGGCGCCTCCATGGGCGGCATGATCGCGCAGGAAGTCGCGATCTCGTTTCCGCAAGTCGTGCGCTCGCTCACCTCGATCATGTCGACGACAGGCAATCCGAAGATCCCGCCGCCGACCCGCGAGGCCGGGGCGATACTTATGGCGCCGCCGCCAAGGACGAAGGACGAATATATCGAGCGCTTCGCCAAGACCTGGAAGGTCCTGCGCGTCGGTTCCTTCCCCGAGGATGAGGCGCTCGATCGTTCGCGGGCGCTGCGCACCTATGAACGCGGCCTCAATCCCGCCGGCGTCGGCCGCCAGCTCCGCGCCATCCTCGCCTCCGGCAGCCGCAAGCAACGCCTCGGCGTGGTGAAAGCGCCGACACTCGTCATCCACGGCACCGTCGATCCGCTGGTGCACCCGGCCGGCGGCAAGGACACCGCGGCCTCGATCCCGGGCGCGAAACTCCTGATGATCGAGGGCATGGGCCACGCATTGCCGATCCCGATGTGGCCAGAGATCATCGACGCCATCGCTGAGCACGCGCATGGAGCTGCGGCGAAGGCGGCGTGACGGATCGTAGGATGGGTAGAGCGCAGCGAAACCCATCATTGCCACCAAGCGCATAGACGCGATGGGTTTCGCTTCGCTCTACCCATCCTACAATTTGTGGCTATCCGCCCGCCCAGACGTCGAGCACGTAACGGTTCTTCGCGCCGAGGTCCTCGATCCAGCGCGTCGCTGCGCCGGCATCGTCCCCATTGTGCTCGCGACGGATCGACATCAGGGTCGCCTTGACATCCGGCTCCATCTTGCTGCCGTCGCCGCAGACATAGATGATCGCGCCCTTCCCGATCAGGTCCCAGACGCGGTTCTTCTGGGCGGCAATCAGGTCCTGCACGTAGGTCTTCGAGCCATTGAGCCGCGAGAACGCGATGTGCAGCTCGGTGACGCCATCGGCGGCGAACGCCTTCAACTCGTCGGCATAGATGAAATCCTGATCCGGATGGCGGCAGCCGAAGAACAGCATTGCCGGCCCCAGATTGGCGCCCTGCGACTTGCGATGCGCGCGCTCCTGGAGGAAGCCGCGGAACGGCGCCAGGCCCGTGCCGGGGCCGATCATGATCAGCGGCACCGACGCATCGTCGGGCAGGCGGAAGCTGGCCTTGGTCTCGCGCACGGTGGCATGGATGGTGTCGCCGACGCGGCGGCCGGAAAGATAGTTTGAGCAGATACCCTTATAGATGCCGCGGCCCGAATTCGCCGGCGCCTCCACGACGCCGACGGTGACGCTGCAGCGCGCGGGATCGCCCGAGGGCGAGGACGAGATCGAATAATAGCGCGGCGCCAGCAGCGATAGCATTTCCAGATAGATGTGGAGCGGCAATTCGCAGGCCGGATGCTCCTCCAGGAGATCAAACACCGATTTGCGCTTGTCCATCACCTCGCTGCGATAACGTTCACCGGACGCATCGTCGTCGCCGACGTAGGCGAGCAGCCTCGGCTTCGTCATCGGGCAGCGCGTATGCTCGGCCATCACCTGGATCTGCTTGCGGGTTGCGACCTGCTGCAGCTCCACGAACTCGGTGAGCAACCGCCCGATAGAGATCGCATCGCCGACCGGCAGCTGCGCGCGACGGCCTTCCGTCACCTGCAGCCTGATCTGGTCCGCCGGCAGGAAGCCGAAGCGGCGCGCGACCTGGTCCACCAGCGTCGGACCGTTGCGCGGCACCACGCTCAAATGATCGCCGACGCGGTAGGTGATGCCGGGCGGTAGTTGAACCTCGATGTGCCGAGTCGAACGCTCGGACGGATTGGCGCCGGACTTGTTCTGCAGTTCCGCATTCTCCAGCACCTTCATCGCCACCGCGCCGCCCTGCGCGACGATGGCGTTGACCGAGGCCGGCGCTACCGGCTCGACCGCATAGAGCGGCTCGTCCTCTGGCGTGCGGGTGAAGTTCCAGTCGATGCCGAATTCCTTGCTCGCGACCTGCGCGGCAGCCGGAAACCACTTCTGGAACTGGCCGTCGAGATCGGCCCTAGCATCGCCCTCGCCGCGCGGATAGACGGCGCGGGCGCCGCGGGCGGTGAGCTGCTCGTCGATGAAGCGCGGCACCGACTGGTACGTCGCCGCCCAATCGCTGTTGCCGCAGCCGAACACTGCGTAGCGCACGCCGGCAAACGCGTCCTTCGGCAGATCGCTGCCGAGCCATTTGACGAACTCCGTCGCGTTGTCGGGCGGCGCGCCATTGTAGGAGGCGCAGATGATCAGAACGCCACCTTCCTTCGGCAATTTCCCGACATAGTCGTCGAGCGGACCGAGCTTTGTGTTGAAGCCATTGACCTCGGCGAGATCGGCCATCCGCGTCGCCAGTTCTTCGGCCGAGCCGAGATTGGAGCCGTAGAGCACCAGCATCGGCGTGTTGTGTCCCAGGCGCGGTTTCGGCCGAGGCGCCCTCGGCGCGGCCGACGCCGCCGCGGCCGCGCCAGCGAAGACGCCGCGCTCCCTGTCCTCGCGCGGGCGCACCTTGATCTTGAAGCCCTCGGGCTTGATCGTCAGCGTTTCCTTCAGATGCATCTGGTAGCGATGCACATCGATCAGTTTGAAGCGCTGCAGGATCATGCCGAGTGCGAGCGCTGCCTCATGCATCGCAAAGCCGCGGCCGATGCAGGCGCGCTGTCCGTTGCCGAACGGCTTCCAGGCATTGATCGGGCGCTTGGCCTCGGCCTCGCGGCTGAAATTCTCGGGATCGAAGACATCAGGATTCGGTCCCCACACGTTGGGGTCGCGATGCAGTGCCATCACGAGAACAGTGATGAACGTGTTCTTCTTCAGCTTGTACTTGCCGCCGATGGTCTCGTCCTGCAGCGGTGCGATGCCATAGGCCGGCGCCGGCGGCCACAGCCGCAGCGCCTCCTTCAGGACTTGCGTGATGTAGGTGAGCTGGGTGACCTGCTGATAGGTTGGCCTGGCGTTGGTATCGGGGCCGAGCACGCGGTCGACCTCTTCATACGCCTTCTTCAGCACCTCGGGATGTTTCAACAGCGCATAGATCGTGCTCGACAACAGACCGCTCGTGGTCTCATGGCCCGCGATCAGGAATGTGTTGATCTGGTAGCGGATGTTGACGTCGTCGAGCTGCTCGCCGGTGACGCGGTCGATGCCGGTCACCATCGCCGCCAGCATGTCCTTCTGGCCCTCGCCGACATCGGACTGGCTCCGCCTGCGCTCGGCGATGATCTCGTCGACCATCTTGTTCATGAACGCGACGTCCTCAGTGAGCGTCTTGCGTCGCTGGCGCATCCACAGGCGCTCCAGCGGCAGGCCGCGGGTCATCATGATGGTCTCGAGGGAGCGCACCAGCGACTCCACGAAGGGGTGATAATCGCGGCGATAGAACGAATTGAAGCGATAGTCGAAGCCGCAGAGCCCGATCGTGTCGAGCGTCAGCGCCGTCATGTCGTGGACGACATCGATCTCCTCGTCGGCGTTGAGCCGCTCCCATTTCTTCACGAGCTGCTCGGCGATATCGACCATGCTCGGATGGTAGGACTGCATGGCGCGATTGCCGAACGGCTGCAGCAGGATGTTGTGCGCCTTGCCCCAGTTCGGCTCCTTGGTGTCGGCAGTGAACAGGCCGTCGCCGCCGACCGCGCGCACACGCCGCAGCGAGCCGCGCACCGCTTTGTCAAAGCGCTTTTCATCCGAGAGCTCGTCGACAAGGTCATGGCCGGAGACGATCACGAGCGGGGCGCCCATCATGTCGAGCCAGTAGATCGGCCCGAGCTCTTTGGCGAGCCGCACCAGATGCTGCACCGGAGCGGTCGAATCCAGCGACAGCATGTTGCCGACCACGGGCATGGTCGGCGGATGCGGGATCGGAGCCAGTCGGTTGCCGGATGGCATTGTTGAGAATGTCTCCTGCGTTATTCTCGATCTCTCATCGCGTCATTCCGGGATGCGCCTCTTGGCGCAGGCCCGGAATCCATTGCGCCTCCTCGCGTGCGGCCCGATGGATTCCGGGCTCGCGCTACGCGCGGCCCGGAATGACCATCGAGGATGCTGGAAGCGCCTGCTCTACCCAAACCGCCTTCTACGCCATTCGATCAGCTTGGTGCTGACCTCTTCCGGCTTCTCCTGCTGCGTCCAATGGCCGCTGTCTTTGACCAGGTATTTCTCGAGATCCGGGATGAGCTTGTCCATGCCATCGGCCGACGACGGCGGCAGCACCGCGTCGTTCTCGGCCATGATCATCAGCGACGGCACGCGCACGGTGTGATCGAGCCCTTCGGAGCGCTGCCAGTTGCGCGACATGTTGCGGTACCAGTTAATGCCGCCGGTGAAGCCGGTCCTGGTGAAGGCGTCGACGAACACCTGCTTCTCTTCCGGCGACAGGATCGGTGTGCGCGGATCGTGCGCGGCATCGTAGTTTGCGATCATCTGCGGGAACGCCAGATTGAGCCGCGGCGAGGCGCCGACGCCGGCCACCACCTCCTCCGCCGGAGCGTCGGGCCGCCGTGCCGGCTTGCGCATGAAGGCATCAAAGGTCTGCTCGACCCGGCTGCCAAATATCTTGTCCGGCTCGTGCGCGGGGTCCTGGAACTGGACGATATACATGTGCTCGCCGAAGCGCTTGCGTAAAAGCTCGATCGGATCGGCCCAGGCGCGGTTGGTGTGCGGGGTATTAATGCCGACCACACCGGCGACGCGGCCCGGATGCCGAAGCGGCATCTGCCAGACCACGAAGCCGCCCCAGTCATGGCCGACGAAGATGGCCTTGTCTATGCCGAGATGATCGAGCAGGCCGACGAGATCGGCGGTCAGTTGCTCGATATCATAAGCCTCGACCGGCTCCGGCCGGTCGGTGACGCCATAGCCGCGCTGGTCCGGCGCGATCACGCGGATGCCGGCTTCGCTCAGCGCCTTGATCTGGTGGCGCCAGGAGAAGGCGAGCTCCGGCCAGCCGTGGCAGAGCACCATCGGCGGCTTGTCCGTGTTGGGTCCGGCTTCATAGAAGCCCATGCGAATGCCGTTGGTCTGGGCGAATTGCAGCGGGGGCATTTCCAACATCGAGACAATCCTTATTCAGCGGCGCTCTTGGTCTCGGCTGGTGGCGGCACGAACGCCGCCTCCAGCGCCTCGAATTCGGCCGGCAGCATGTCGCACAAAATCTGCACATGCGGAATGATATTGGCTCCGGCGACGAAACCAAAATCGAGCTGGTCGCGATAGCTCTGCACGGTGATGTTGAGCGCGAGGCCATGGGTTGCGATCGACACCGGGAAGATGTGCAGCAGCTCCGCGCCCGCCGCGTAAAGCGTCTGTCTTGGCCCCGGCACATTGGAGACGGTGATGTTGGCTGCCGGCGGCAGCACGTTCGACAGGTCCGAGCGGCTGTAGAGCAGCGCCAGGATCTGCACCAGGATCGGCGCGCCCAGCATCGAGACATTGGAGACCTGCGGCATGAACGCCCGCAGCGGATGCGACATCTCCTTCGCCTTGGTGGATTGCGCGATGATCGCCTCCAGCCGCGCCCTGGGATCCTCGACATTGGTCGCGATCGAGCAGATCATGCCGAACACTTGGTTGTTCGATTCGGTATTGCCCTCCTCGCGCAGCGAGATCGGCACCGCCGCGGTCAGCGACTTGTTCGGCAGCGCGCCCTGGCTGATCAAATGGCGGCGCACTACGCCGGAGGCGAGCGCCAGCACGACGTCATTGAGCTTGCCGCCGGCCGCCTTTGCCATCGCCTTGGCGCGCGACAGCGAAACCGAAGTACCGGCAAAGCTGCGCTCCGAGGAGATCGCCTTGTTCAGGATGGTCGGCGGCGACACCATGCTGGCGAGGCTTTCGCGCGATTTTGGATCGGAGACCTTGGTCACGACTTCCGACACGCTTTTCAGCATCGCCGGCACGGCGCTTGCGAACTTGATTGCGTTCTCGATCTGGAACATGGCGTTGTCGAACAGGATCGAGCCGAGATCGCTCTTGCCCGAGCGCGGCAGCTCGATCGTCCTTGGCGCCGCTGCTGCATCGAACGGCTGGGTCCAGAGCAGCTGATAGGAATCGATCAGGTTGGCCGCAATGTCGCGTGGTTCCTGCGCGACCTTCCGCGCGGCCGGCGGCTCGACCTTCCTCGGGATCGGCGAGACGTCGTAGATCATGCTGGTGAGCGCAGCGCCCGCGCCGCCGTCGATGCAAGCATGGTGCATCTTGGAGTAGAGGCCGATCTCGTTGTTCTGCATACCCTCGAAGACGTAGAACTCCCACAGCGGCCGGGCGCGATTAAGCAGCTTGGCATGGATCCAGCCGACGAGGCGCTCCAGCGTGGCGCGGTCATGCGGCGCCGGCAGGCTGCCGCGGAAGATGTGGCGGTCGATGTCGAACTGGTCGTCCTCCACCCAGGAAGGATGGTCGATGTCGAGCGGTGCCTTCTCCAGGCGCGATTTCAGGATCGGCGCGATGTGCAGTCGCGAGGCGATCATCGCCTTGAAGTCTTCGAAGAAGTCGCCCTTGTAGTCGTCGGGCAGTCGGAAGATCGCCATGCTCCCGACGTGCATCGGCATTTCCGGCGTTTCCAGATAGAGAAACGACGCGTCCAGCGACGACAGTTTCTTGGCGTCGGCCATGGCTCCCTCCCGGTGATTGTCGTGCGGCGCCTTGGTGGCGCTCTCATTCGGACGGCCGCTTGCTGCGGCGTCGATCAGGATTGTGCCTGTTCCGGGGGTGGATAGGCAATGGCAAAGGGGCCGGACCGATCAAAATGCCTGAACTCGCCCTCCGCCTGCGCCAGCCGGTTGGCTACCGCCCAGAGCGCCGCGGGATTGACGCCGAGCCCGATATGGCTTGCGAGCAGCACCTCGATATTTTCGGCTGTTGCCGACGGACGCAGCACGCTGGTGCGCCAGTTCACGATGCCGTCGGCGCGCGAGTAGATGGAGGTCGTCGGCACCGGCATGTCGCCGGCGATCGCCTGCCGGACCTCGGGAATGTCATCGACGCTCTCGCCTGTCAGCGCCTCGTAGAGCCGCGTCGCGTTGGTGGCGCGGATATCGCCGGCAAAGGGGGAGCCGAGCGTGATGACGGAGCGCACCATCTCCGGCGCGTTCAGCGCCAGATCGCGCGCATAGACGCCGCCAAGGCTCCAGCCGATAACGCTCACCTTGCGTCGGGTGGAGTCAGTGATCCGCCGCAACAGGTCGCACAGCGAGGCGCGCATCCGGCTGAGGCCGCGGACATTGCGGCCAAAGCTCCAGGCATAGGTGTCATAGCCGAGCGCCTTCAGGTACCGCCGCATCGGCGCCATTGACAGGTCGCTTGCCAGGAATCCCGGCAGCGTCAGCACCGGATGGCCGTCCCCTCTCGGCGCACGCATCAAAAGCGGCAGCAGCAGGAGGCTCGAATTGAACTCGAACAGGCCCCTGCCCTCGGCCAGCATCAGACAGATGTTCGGTGGACGCAGCCGGCGTTCGCTCTCCTCACGACTGCCATCCACGGCCGTCATCTATTTCCTGTCCTTCTTCGAGGTGCTGCCGAGGCCCGCCATCGCCACGAACATGTCCTGGAAACGCTCGGCCAGCTTGGGATCGAGCCAACTCTGCATCAAAGCTTCCGGCGATACTTTCTCGATGTTCGAGGTCATCTGCTGCTGCAGCTTTTCCATGACCGCCGTCTGCATCGGCGCGACATCCGGCAGGCCGAAGAACTGCCGGGCTTCGAGCGGCGTGCAATCTATTTCGACATTGACCTTCATGACCGCTCCTCAATGCAGTTGACGCAAGAACATGACCCGGAATCGATTCTTCGAAAGGATCGTGCCGTGGTGCAGTATCGCCGCGAGAGGGCTGGTCACGCAAGCGGGACGATGACGGCAGGCGGCCGGCGTCGCCTGCCAGGGTCAACCAAAGCGCTCGACCGCGAACGGCTTCGCATCCGCAAACGGCGTCTCGCCGGTCATCATCTCCGCAAGCAGCCGGCCGCTCACGGGCCCTAGCGTCAATCCGTGGTGCTGATGACCGAAATCGAACCAGAGCCCGGGGTGGCGCGGCGCCTTGCCGATCACCGGCAGCATGTCCGGGAGGCAGGGCCGCGCGCCCTTCCAGGGCTTTGCCTCGACGGGATCGCCGAGCGGAAACAGGTTGCGCGCCCGCGGTACCGCCCGCTCGACCTGCACCGGGGACGCCGGTGCGTCGCGATGGGCGAACTCGACACCGGTGGTGAGCCGGATGCCGCGGTTCATCGGCGCCAGACAATAGCCGAGATCGGAATCGAGCACGGGATGATTGAGCACGGCGTTACCGCCCGGCTTCAGGTGCAAATGATAACCGCGCTTGACCTGAAGCGGGATCGCATAGCCGAGCGGGCCGAATACCTGGTCGGACCACGGGCCCATCGCGACCACCACCTCGCGGGCGGTCACACTGCCCTCGCTGATGGCCACGCGCCATCGTCCGCCGGACTGTTCGAGCGTGCGGGCATCGCCGACAAAGAAGCGCCCGCCCCTGCGGCCGAACAACGCGGCATAGGCCTTTGCCAGCCCGCCGGGATCGACGATCGAGCCCGGCGCCGGCGAATATACCGCGCCGGCGAAGTCACCCGACAGGTTCGGCTCACGCGCGGCGATGCCGTTGGCATCGAGGACTTCGTTGGTGACGCCATATTGCTTCGCACGCTCAGTATCGCGCACGGCCTTGGCGAAGGTCGTTTCGCTGCGATAGAGTTTGATCCAGCCGGTCTTGCGCAGCAATTCCGGAACGCCGGCTTCTGCAATCAACGCCTCGTGCTCGATCAGGCTCTGTCGGATCAACGGCATCTCGGCGAGCGCGCTGTGCAATGCACCCTCAGCCGAGGAGGCGAAGTAATAGCGCGCGAGCCATGGCAGGAAGATCGGCAGGTCGGCGAAGCGGTAGCGCACCTGCGGCGCGCGGTTCAGCGCATAGCGGAGCAGCTCCCCGAAATCCCGCGGGAACATGTAGGGAAAAACCGAGGCGCATTCGATGATGCCGGCATTGCCGTAACTCGTCTCCTCGCCGGCAACATCATGCCGGTCGACGAGGACGACATCGCGGCCTCGTTTTTGCAGATGCAAGGCGGCACCAACACCGACCATGCCAGCCCCCAGGACAACGACGTCGGCCCTCAGTTCCGCCATCAGTACTCCGAAAGTTCAATGTTACGCGCACGCCCGACCAGCGAGCGTCAAGCTAATGATTGCGGCACCACTGCGCAAACTGATCTCACGTCTTACGGGAAATCGCGCTTGCGCACCCGGTAAACTTTGGCAACATTGGCATGCAATATCCAAACAGCGCATCGCGGGGCCAAGACGGGGAACAGGTTCAAATGTCGGTACGCCAGTATCTGCTTGCGGCAATAAGTCTTGCCATCGTCGCGACGACGACATCTGTTTCAGCCCAGACGCTGCGCTACGCCAATCAGGGCGATCTGAAATCGCTGGATCCGCATACGCTGAACGAGACGACCACGCATGCCCATCTCGGACAGGTCTATGAAGGACTCACCGCGCGCGACAAGGATCTGAGGATCATTCCGGCGCTCGCGGAAAGCTGGGAGACGCCGGAGCCGACCCGCTGGCGCTTCCATCTGCGCAAGAACGTCAAATTCCAAAACGGCGATCCCTTCACCGCCGACGACGTGGTGTTCTCGGCCGACCGCGTCCGCGCCAAGGGCTCCAACCTGCAGACCCGCATTCCTGCCGATGCCAAGGTCGTCAAGGTCGACGACTACACCGTCGATTTCATCCTGACCTCGCCCAATCCCATCCTGAATTCGCAATGGGATACCTGGTACATCATGGACAAGAAGTGGGCTGAGGCGAACAATGCCACGCAGCCCACGCCGGCATCCGCGACCACGCCGAGCTTTGCCTCGCTCAACGCCAACGGCACCGGGCCTTTCATGATCGAAAGCCATCAGCCCGGCGTGAAGACGGTGTTCAAGGTCAATCCGAACTGGTGGCAGAAGCCCGAACACAATTTGAAGGAAATTGTCTTCACCCCGATCGCCTCCGATGCGACCCGCGTCGCCGCGCTGCTCTCGGGTGAGGTCGACATCATCGAGCCGGTTCCGATCCAGGACATCTCGCGCGTCGATTCCAGTCCGAACGCGCAGGTGCTGAAGGGGCCGGAGCTCCGCACCATCTTCCTCGGCATGGACCAGAGCCGCGACGAGTTGCTCTACTCCAACATCAAGGGCAAGAACCCGTTCAAGGATGACCGTGTCCGCGAAGCCTTCTACAAGGCGATCGACATCGAACTGATCAAAAACCGCGTGATGCGCGGGCTGTCGACGCCGTCGGCGCTGATGGTCGCGCCGCAACTGTTCGCGCTGTCGAAGGATTTCACCCGTCCGAAATTCGATCCCGACGGCGCCAAGAAGCTCTTGACCGAAGCCGGCTATCCCGACGGCTTCGAAGTCACCATGGATTGCCCGAACGACCGTTATGTCAACGACGCCGCGATCTGCCAGGCCGTGGTCGGCATGCTCGCCCGCATCGGCGTGAAGGTGAATCTGCTGGCGCAGCCGAAAGCGCAGTATTTCGCAAAAATCCTGAAGCCCGGCGGCTACCAGACCTCGTTCTATATGCTGGGATGGACGCCCGGCACGCTCGACTCGCATAACGTGATGTATGACATCATGGGCTGCCGCGACGATCCGAAATCGGCGCGCGGCGAGACCAATCTCGGCGGCTACTGCAACAAGGAATTCGACGCCATCGCCGACAAGGTGCTGCAGGAGACCGACACCGCCAGGCGCGACCAGTTGATCAAGGCCGGCTTCGAGATCGCGATGAAGGACTGGGCCTATATCCCGCTGCATCAGCAGGCGCTGGCCTGGGGTGTCTCGAAAAAATTGAAAGTGGTGCAGCGCCCGGACAACCAGGTGCTGCCCTACTGGATGGTCAAATCGGAATAAAGCTTCGTCACTCCAAGGTCCCGGCAGCCCCCCGCTTCCGGGACCTTTTGCTTAGTGACGGGAACTCGCCAACGCTTCGGGTGAAAGGAACAGATGCTCGCTTTCACGCTTCGCCGCGCCGTTCAAGCCATCGGGGTGATGATCGCCGTCGGGATCATCGCCTTCGCGATGTTCCGTTTCGCCGGCGACCCCGTCAGCCAGATCGTCTCGATCGACACGCCCGCGGCCGAGCGCGAGGCGGTGCGCAAGTCGCTCGGGCTCGACGATCCCGTGCTGGTCCAGTTCGCGCGCTATTTTATCAACGCGGCGCAGTTCAAGTTCGGCGTCTCCTATCAGTTCCGGCAGCCGGTCTCGACACTGCTCGCCGAACGGATGCCGGCGACGCTGGAACTCGCGGTCTGCGCCACCATCTTCGCGATGGTGTTCGGCATCCTCATGGGCGTCTATGCCGCGCTGAGGCGCGACACCTTGCTTGCCAAGCTATGCCAGGCGGTGTCGCTGATCGGCATCTCGCTGCCGACCTTCCTGATCGGCATCCTCCTGATCTATTTGTTCGCGGTGACCTTGGGCTGGCTGCCTTCATTCGGCCGCGGCGAAGTAGTGCGGATCGGCTGGTGGACCACTGGCCTGCTCACGGTCTCTGGCCTCAAGGCGCTGATCATGCCCTCGATCACGCTCGGCCTGTTCCAGATGACGCTGATCATGCGGCTGGTGCGCGCGGAGATGCTGGAAGTGCTGCGCGCCGACTATATCCGCTTTGCCCGCGCCCGTGGACTGACCACGCGCGCCATTCATTTCGGTCACGCGCTGAAGAACACGCTGGTTCCCGTCATCACCGTGGCCGGCCTGCAATTTGGCTCGGTTATTGCATTCTCGATCATCACCGAATCCGTGTTCCAGTGGCCGGGCATGGGATTGATGTTCGTGCAGGCGGTGCAAAACGTCGATATCCCGATCATGGCGGCGTATCTTCTGATGGTCTCGCTGATCTTCGTCACGATCAACCTCGTGGTCGACATCCTCTACACCATCGTCGACCCGCGCCTGCGCGCCACCGTCAGCCGTCCGGCTTGAGGGCCACAGCATGTCCGACGCAGTCGTCCAACACCAGACCGAAGCCGCGCACGCTGGTGCAAGCTGGTTCCGTCGCGCCGTCGACAGCGACCTGTTCTATTCCTTCCGCCGCTCGAAGCTGACGATGCTCGCGGCCGCCGTCACCCTGCTGTTCTTCCTGCTCGCGATCCTTGCTTCCGTACTCGCCGTGCAGAACCCGTTCGATCCGGCGCAGCTCCAATTGATGAACTCACGCATTTCGCCGCTCTGGACCGCGGACGGCCAGAGCCCGTTCCTGCTCGGCACCGACGAACAGGGCCGCGACGTGTTCTCCGCCATTCTCTATGGCTTGAGGATTTCGCTTATCGTCGGCGTGCTCGGCGTCGTCTTCGCCGGCGCGATCGGGATCACGCTCGGGCTGATCGCGGGCTATCTCGGCGGCCCTGTCGATGCCGTGATCATGCGGATCGCCGACGTGCAGCTCACCTTCCCGGCGATCCTGATCGCGCTGATCGTCAATGGCGTTGCCAAATCCGTGTTCGGCAACCGGCTCGATCCGATGAGCATGCTCGCCGTCCTCGTGGTCGCGATCGGGCTGAGTTTCTGGGTGCAATATGCCCGCACCGTGCGCGGCTCGGTCATGGTGGAGAAGAACAAGGATTATGTCGCCGCCGCGCAACTGATCGGTCTGCCCGCGCCCAAGATCATGCTGCGCCATGTGCTGCCCAACACGATGGGCCCGATCCTCGTCATCGCCACCATCAACCTGGCGCTCGCTGTTATCACCGAGGCGACGCTGTCGTTCCTGGGCTCAGGCATGCCCGACACCATGCCCTCGCTCGGAACGTTGATCCGGATCGGCAACAATTATCTCTTCGCCGGCGAATGGTGGATCGTCGCCTTTCCCGGCATTGCGCTGGCCGGCTTGATCCTCTCGATCAACCTGCTCGGCGATTGGCTGCGCGACGCGCTCAATCCGAAGCTCCGATGACCGTGCCTGTCCTCTCCGTGCGTGACCTGAAGGTGGAGTTCGTCACCCGCCGCGCGACGTTGCGCGCGATCGACGGCGTCTCCTTCGAGATCGCCAAGGGCGAGGTGCTGGGCGTGGTCGGCGAATCCGGCGCCGGCAAGTCGGTCACGGGCCTTGCTGTCATTGGCCTGATCGATCCGCCCGGCCGCATCTCCGGCGGCGAGATCCTGCTCTCGGGCATGCGCATCGATCATTTGCCGCCGGAGGAAATCCGGCGCGTGCGCGGCAAACGCATCGGCATGATCTTCCAGGATCCGCTGACGAGCCTTAACCCGCTCTACCGGATCGGCGATCAGATCGTCGAGACCATCCGCACCCACACCAACCTCTCCGAGAGCGCCGCGCGCAAGCGCGCCGTCGACCTGCTCGCCGAGGTCGGCATCCCCGCGCCGGAAAAGCGCGTCGACGGCTATCCGCATGAATTCTCCGGCGGCATGCGCCAGCGCGTCGTAATCGCGCTCGCGATCTGCGCCGAGCCGGAACTGATCATCGCCGACGAGCCGACCACCGCGCTCGACGTTTCCGTACAGGCGCAGATCATCGCATTGATCAAGCGGCTCGGCCGCGATCATGGCACCGCGGTGATGCTTGTGACCCACGACATGGGCGTGATCGCCGAGACCTGCGACCGCGTCGCGGTGATGTATTCCGGCCGCATCGCCGAGATCGGCCCGGTGCAGGACGTCGTCCGCAATCCGCTGCATCCCTACGCCAAGGGCCTGATGGGCGCGATCCCGACGCTTGCCGGCGAGGACAAGCGATTGGTGCAGATTCCTGGCTCGATGCCGCGATTGTCGGCGATTCCGCCGGGCTGCCCGTTCAACCCGCGCTGCGCTTTTGCCTTCGACCGCTGCCGGGTCGAGCGTCCCGAACCGATCCGCCAGGGCGCGCAGGCCGTCGCCTGCCATCTCTACGACCACGCCGCGAAGGAGAGTGCGGCATGACATCGTTCATCGAGGTCAAGAAGCTCCGGCGCGTGTTCGACGTCTCAAAGCCGTGGCTCAATCGCGTGCTCGAAGGCGGCCATCTCGAATTCCTCAGGGCGGTCGACGGCGTCACCTTCGATATCCGCAAAGGCGAAACCTTTGCGCTTGTCGGCGAATCCGGCTCCGGCAAGACCACGGTGGCGCGCATGGTGGTCGGGCTGTTGCCGCCGAGCTCGGGCGAGGTCGTGATCGACGGCGTCTCGATGACCGATCCGAGGCAAGCGCAGGCGCGGCAGCGCTTGCGGCGCCGGATCCAGATGATCTTCCAGGATCCCTATGCGAGCCTCAATCCGCGCTTCCGGGTCGATGCCATCGTCTCCGAGCCGATCCGCGCCTTCGACCTGATCCAGGGTGAACGCGATATCCGCGCCCGCGTCGGCGAGTTGCTGTCGCTGGTCGGGCTGCACGCCGATGACGGCCTGAAATATCCGCACGAATTCTCCGGCGGCCAGCGCCAGCGCATCGCGATCGCCCGCGCGCTCGCATCGGAAGCCGAGTTCATCGTCTGCGACGAGCCGACCTCCGCGCTGGATGTTTCGGTGCAGGCGCAGATCCTCAATTTGATGCGCGACCTGCAGGACAAGTTCGGCCTCACCTACCTCTTCATCAGCCACAATCTGGCCGTCGTGCGCCATATGGCGAGCCGGATCGGCGTGATGTATCTCGGCCGCATCGTGGAGGTCGCGGAGGGCCGCACGCTGTTCAACAATCCGCGCATGCCCTACACCAAGATGCTGCTCGGCGCGGTTCCTGATCTCGCAATGGGCGGCCGCCAGCGCATTCCCGTCAAAGGCGAAATCCCGAACCCGATCGATCCGCCGCCGGGATGCGCCTTCAACCCGCGCTGCCCGCTGGGATTTGACCTGTGCCGCCAAAAGGCGCCGGAATTGATCGACGGCGTGGCCTGTCACGCCGTGAACGCCCCCGTCGAAGCTGCCGCACCCGTGTGAACACAACGATGCGAGGTAGCCATGCCGGCCGCGCCGTTGGCAGCGGCCCGCGCCTGTGATCAAGTGCGCCCGCAAAGAACAACTGGTGGCCAACGATGAGCAATATCAACCCCGATCCGTTCACGACGCGTCCCGAGATCGAAGGCACGTTCGGCGTCGTCACCTCCACGCACTGGATCGCGACCGCGGTCGGGATGGCCACGCTGGAAAAAGGCGGCAACGCCTTCGATGCCGGCGTCGCCACTGCGTTCACGCTACAGGTGGTCGAGCCGCACCTGAACGGCCCCGGCGGCGACGTGCCTGTCATTGTGCACGATGTCAGGCGCGGCAAGACCGAGGTGATTTGCGGCCAGGGCCCCGCGCCGGCGAAGGCGACGATCGCGCATTATCGCAGCGAGGGGCTGGAGATGGTCCCCGGCACCGGCCTCCTCGCCGCCTGCGTGCCCGGCACATTCGAGTCCTGGATGCTGCTGCTGCGCGATTACGGCACGCTGCGGGTGCGCGACGTGCTGGAGCCCGCGATCGCCTATGCCAGCGAAGGCTTTCCGCTGGTCGAACGCGCCTCCGCCACTATCAAGACCGTCGAGCAGTTGTTCCGGAAATACTGGACGACGTCGGCCGAGCTCTATCTGCCCAACAATGAGGTGCCCAAGCCCGGCACGATCTTCACCAACAAGCGCCTGTCCGAAACCTACGCCCGCATCCTGCAAGAGGCGGAAAGCGCTGGCAGCGACCGCGTCGCGCAGATCGAGCGCGCGCGCCGGGCGTGGTCGAAGGGTTTTGTCGCCGAAGCGATCGACAAGTTCTGTCGCACCCAGGACGTGATGGACGTCTCCGGCTCGCCGCATCGCGGCGTGCTGTCGGCTGACGACATGGCGTGCTGGCAGCCGACGATCGAAGCGCCACTGACCTACGATTACGGCCGCTACACCGTCTGCAAGGCCGGTGTCTGGAGCCAGGGCCCAGTGATGCTGCAGCAGCTCGCATTGCTGAAAGGCTTTGACCTCGACGGCCTCGATCCCACCAGCGCCGATTTCATCCATCTGCAGATCGAATGCGCCAAGCTCGCTTACGCCGATCGCGAGACGTTCTACGGCGATCCGAACTTCACGGATATCCCGATCGAGACGCTGCTGTCGGATGCCTATAACGACGAGCGCCGCAAGCTGATCTCGAAGGACAAGGCTTCGCTCGACTTCATCCCCGGCTCGGTCGAAGGCTTTGGCGCGATGGTCAAGCTGCGCCGCGCCGAGGGCCATCGCGAGGCGGTCGGCGCGATGGGCGCGGGCGAGCCCACCGTCGGCCGCTTCGGCGAGGTGCGCGGCGACACTGTGCATTTCGACATCATCGACAAGGCCGGCAACATGATCTCGGCGACGCCCTCCGGCGGCTGGCTGCAATCCTCACCTGTCATCCCCGAGCTCGGCTTCTGCCTCGGCAGCCGCGCGCAGATGTTCTGGCTGGAGGAGAACCATCCGGCCGCGCTGGCGCCGGGCAAGCGCCCGCGCACCACGCTCTCGCCCACCATGGCGCTGCGCGACGGCGAGCCGTATCTGGCCTGGGGCTCGCCGGGCGGCGACCAGCAGGACCAGTGGATCACGCAATTCTTCCTGCGCCACGTCCATGCCAAGCTCAATCTGCAGGAGGCGATCGACGCGCCAGCCTGGCACTCCGAGCATTTCCCGATCTCGTTTTGGCCACGCACCGCGCGCCCCGGGGTGCTTGTGGTCGAGGGCCGCGTGCCCAAGGCGAGCATCGACGAGTTGCAGCGTCGCGGCCACATCGTCGAAGTCGGTCCCGACTGGTCGGAAGGACGGCTGACCGCGGCATCACGGTTGGGCCGCAAGCGCCGCGCTGCAGCCAACCCGCGCGGCATGCAGGGCTACGCCGCCGGAAGGTAGCGGGCGCTCACGCCTCTCTGCGCGTCATTGCGAGGAGCAAAGCGACGAAGCAATCCATGCCTCCACAAGCGGCGAGATGGATTGCTTCGCTCCGCTCGCAATGACGAGGAGAGAGACGCGCCTTAAATCACCAGCTCTCGCAGCACGCGGCGGCAATCCATCTCGTATTCGAGATCGACCACCGGCGGCCGGGCGAAGTGCCAGGTCAGGCCGGAGCGGGTGGCGCCGCGGCGCACCAGTTCATCGGCGAGATGCGGATGGAAATCGTGCACGGTGTAGACCTGAACGCCGGTGGTGTCCTGCCAGGTGAAGCCGAATTCGGCGAGCCGCCGCTCCATTTCGCCGACGGTGAAGCGCACCTTCTCCTTCCAGGCTTCGGCGCTCATGTCGCGATAGCGCACGATGCGCTCGGGATAGCTGCCGGTACCGCCGCGCGCCTCGGCGCCGCCGGCGATGACGAAGGACGGCGAGGTCCCCGTGCTCGGGCGTGTGAACGAGAATGCGTAGAATGACGGCTCGGCGGGAGGATCGATTTCGGGACAGACATTGCTGCGCGCCACCGGATTGGTGTTGCCATCGAACAGCCCCCATTCCGCGAGCGTCTTCACATAATGCTCGTTGAAGGCGCGAAAGCCCTGCTCCGAGACCGCCGCCGGCGAACGCAATTCGCAGGCGCAGAACGAGGTCAGCGGCCGACCCGCCGCCTGCATATGACTTGCGATCCGCGCAAAGCCTTCGGCAAGCGGCACCAGCCTGTCAAAGCGCACGCGTTCGACCTCGAATCCGGGATTGGCGGCCGCGCCGCTCGAATACTGGAATACGGCCGGAATGAAGCGATAATTGCCGGGCGCGAAATCGCTCACCATGTCTGTTTCCCCTAAAGCTCAGTTGTTTATGCGCCGCATGCTGAAGAGCTTGCGACTTTCTAGCAAGGAAGCTCGCCGTCGTCCCGGACAAGTGAGCGAAGCGAACGCCGATCCGGGACCCATAACCACAGGCCCATGCGATGGGCCAAGCTATAACCGCTTGCTCGCGTACAACACCTCCCTGTGGTTATGGGTCCGGGTCAAGCCCGGGACGACAGCAGACATGCTTCCACAAAAACCAAAAGGGCAGCAACGGTAGAACCGTCGCCGCCCTTTCGCTGAGACTTTGGGGCCAAGAAGTCTCAGGTAGGCTTGAGCGCTCCGTCACCGCCGAGCTCGTAGTCGGCGATCTGCTTGTTGCGCTCTGAAGTCGCTTTCGCCCGGTGATCGGTGGCGATCGTGACATAGACCGCGGGCAGCACGAACAGCGTGAACAGCGTACCGATCAGCATGCCCGCGACCACGACGAGACCGATCGAGAACCGGCTGGCCGCACCGGCACCCGACGCGGTCAACAGCGGGAGCAGGCCGGTGACCATCGCCGCCGTCGTCATCAGGATCGGACGCAGCCGGATGCGGGCCGCCATCTCGATCGCCGAGCGGCGGTCGAGCCCCTCGTTGAGCTGCAGCTCATTGGCGAACTCCACCATCAGGATGCCGTGCTTGGTGATGAGGCCGACCAGCGTCAGCAACCCGACCTGGGTATAGATGTTCATCGTCGCGACGCCGAAGAACAGCGGGATCAGGGCGCCGACGATCGCCATAGGCACCGAGACCATGATGACCAGTGGGTCGCGCAAGCTCTCGAACTGCGCCGCCAGCACCAGGAAGATGATGATCACGGCGAACGCGAAGGTGATGACGAGCTGGTTGCCCTCCTGCACATATTGCCGCGAGTCCGCCAGATAGTCATGGCCGAAGCCGGCCGGCAGTTTCTTGGCCTCGCCTTCGAGGAAGTCGACCGCCTGGCCCACCGTCACGCCCGGCATCGGCACCGCCGAGAAGGTCGCCGAGTTGAGCTGATTATAGTGCGTCAGCGCGTTCGGATCGGTGCCCGTCTCGATCGAGACGACGGTCGAGATCGGCACCAACTGCCCGGTGTTGGTCGGCACGTAGTAGCCGCCAAGCGCCTCCGGCGACAGGCGGACGGCACGCGGCACCTGCGGGATCACCTGGTAGGAGCGTCCCTCCAGATTGAAGCGGTTGACGTAGTTGCCGCCGAGCAGCGTGGCCAGTGTCGCGCCGACCTGCTGCATGTTGATGCCGAGGTCGCTTGCCTTGGAGCGGTCGACGCGGACGCGCACCACCGGCTGGTTGAAATCGAGATCGCTGTCGGAGACGATGAACATACCGCTCTTGCGGGCGGCTGCCTTCAACTTCTCCATCTGCTCATAGATGGCCTGGAAGCTGACGGTCGAATTGATCACCATCTGCACCGGCAGGCCGCCCGGACCACCCGGCAGCGGCGGCAGGTTGAAGGCAAACGCATTGACGCCTTCGATCTTGGACAGCTCCGCCTGCACCAGCGGCTTCAACGCAATGGCCGAACGCTTGCGCTCATCCCACGGGGTGAGCAGCATGCCGGCGATGCCGCTTTGCGCGCTCGGCGTGCCATTCAGGATGAAGCGCAGATCCGTCTCCGGAAACTTCTGGAACACCTTGTCCATCTTCTCGCCGTAGAAGTCGACGTAGTCGATGTTGGCGTATTTCGGCGCCTTGGTCAGCGCGAACACGATGCCCTGGTCCTCTTCCGGCGCGAGCTCCTTCATCGTGTGCATGTAGAGGAAGCCGACGAGGCCGAGCATGGTCAGCGCAAACAGGCCGGTGATCGGTCGGTAATCGAGCGAGCGGTCGAGCTTGCGACCGTACCAGCGCGTCAACGAACCGAACACGCGGTTGACCGCTCGCGCGAAACGCCCTTCCTCGGTGTTCTTCAGCAGCACCGAGCACATCATGGGCGACAGCGTCAGCGCGATCACGCCCGACACGATCACTGAGCCCGCGAGCGTGAAGGCGAATTCGCGGAACAGCGCACCGGTGAGGCCGCCGAGGAAGCCGATCGGCGCGTACACCGCGGCGAGCGTGATGGTCATGGAGATGACCGGACCGACGATCTCGCGCGCGCCGATGAGTGACGCCTGTACCGGCGTCTTGCCCTCCTCGAGATGGCGGTGGATGTTCTCCACCACCACGATGGCGTCGTCGACCACGAGACCGATCGCGAGCACCATCGCGAGCAGGGTCAGGAGGTTGATGCTGAAACCCATGACCAGCATCAGGCTGCAGACGCCGACCAGCGATAGCGGGATCGTCACCACGGGGATGATGACCGAGCGGATCGAGGCCAGGAACAGGAAGATCACCACGATGACGATCACGACGGCTTCGCCGAGCGTCTTCTCCACCTCGTCGATCGACGATTGAATGAACTTGGTGGAATCGTAGGCCACCTTCATCTTCAGCGACGGCGGCAGGTTGCGCTCGAGTTCCGGGAACAGGGCGCGGACGCCCTTCACAAGGGTCAGCGGGTTACCTTGCGGGGTCGCGTTGATACCGATGAAGATCGCATGCTCGCCATTGAACGCGACGCTCGCGTCCGTGCTTTGGGCGGCAAGTTCGACTTGCGCGATATCCTCCATCCGGACGAAGCCGCCCTCCCTCGACTTCACGATCATGCGCTTGAACTCGTCGATGTTGCGCAGATCGGTGTTGGTCGAAACGTTGGAGACGATGTAGTAGCCCTTGGACTGGCCGGCGGCGGCCTGGAAGTTGTTGGACGCAATCGCCTGCGCAACATCCGTGGGCGACACGCCGCGCCCCGCCATCTTGATCGGGTCGAGCCACAATCGCATCGCAAAAGTCTGGCCGCCGAGGATGTCGGCGGAAGCCACGCCGTCAACCGTCGACAGCAACGGCTGGACCACGCGCGTGAGGTAATCCGAGATCGCCGATCCCGAGAGCTCCTCGCTGGAGAAGCCGAGATACATCACGGCCGTGGTCTGGCCGGTGGTCTTGGTGACGACCGGGTCGTTCGATTCCTTCGGGATCAGGTATTTGACCGAGTTGACCTTGGCCAGCACCTCGGTGAGCGCCTGGTTCGGGTCGAAGTTCAGCTTGATGTAGACCTGGATCGTGGAGGTGCCGAGCACCGAGGACGAGGTGATGTAGTCGACGCCTTCGGCCGAGGCGACCGCCTGCTCGATCGGCGTCGTGATGAAGCCCTGGATCAGGTCGGCCGACGCACCGGGATAGCTGGTGGTGACGTTGACCACCGTGTTCGACAGTTTCGGATATTGCCGGATCGGCAGCACGGTCGCCGCCCGCAAGCCGATCAGGAGGATCAGCAGGCTGACGACGACCGACAGGACCGGCCGCTTGATGAAGATGTCGGTAAAGGACATTTACGGGGTCCTGCTTCTCAGTAGCGCGGCGGTTCGGCCGGGATCGGCGGCGTCGGCTCGGTGGAGATCGCAACCGCGGCGCCCGACTGCAGCTTGATCTGACCGAGCGCCACGATACGGTCGCCGGCCTTCAGGCCGCGGACGATCTCGGTGCGGCCGCCAAATCGTTTGCCGGTCTGCACGAAGGTACGCACCGCCGTCAGGCTGGTCTTGCCGTCGTTCTCCTTCTTCTCGGTGATCAGGTAGACCGAGTCGCCATAGAGCGAGTAGTCGACCGCGGTTTCCGGAACCGTGATCACCGGCGGCTTGTCGGGCAGCACCACCGTGGTGGTCGCGAACATGCCGGGCTTGAGGATCTTTTCGGGGTTCGCGACGGTGGCCTGCACGCGGATGTTGCGGGTGTCGGTCGCGACCTGCGGCTCGATCGTGGTCAGCTTGCCCTCGAAGACGCGATCCGGATAGGCGTCCACCTTGATGCGGACGGTCTGGCCGACTTTGAGCTGGCCGCTGTCCTTTTCCGTCACGGTGAAATTGTCGTAGAGCATCGACAGATCGGTCAGCGACACGATCTGGTTGCCAGCGGTCAGATATTGACCGACCTCGACCCTGCGCACGCCAAGCTCGCCATTGAAGGGGGCGCGGACCAGCTTCTGCGAGATCAGCGCCTCGGTCTTGGCAATACCGGCCAGGGCCTGGTCATACGCAGCCTGGGTCTGGTCGACCGTAGCCTGCGGCCCAAAATTGCGCGCGGCAAGCTGCTTGGCGCGATCGAGCGAAAGCTGCGCCACCGTCGCCTGCGCCTTGAAGCTGGCGAGATCGCCCTGCTCCGGCCCGTCGAACAACTGGAGCAGCGGCGCACCCGCCTTTACCTCGGCGCCTGCGGTGAACAGAATATCCGTGATGCGTCCCGAGACGTCGGAGGTGACGTTGACCTGGTGCACGGCCGCCAGTTCGCCGACCGCGGTCAAAAGGTTGGGCACGACTTCCGATTTCGCCTCGGCCGCATTCACCGTCACCGGCGGCGGCTTCATGTTGGCGAAGAACTCGCCTATCATCTTGGCGCGGAAATAGTTGAACCAGACCAAGCCGCCGACGACGAGCGCCAGCAGCAATCCAACGATGATGAACCAGCGCCCCATCCTGACCGGCCGCTTGTGCGGCTTTTTATCGATCGGTTCGCCCTTGATGTTGGTTTCGGTGACGATGTTCATGTCATGCACTTTCTGCTGTTACCGATTGTCCCCGGCTCGGTGACGGCTGACGGTTCAAATAAAAGGAAATCGCGGCTTCGGTGAGCCCGATGCCGCGCAGGATGAATTCGGAAAGCTGGCGCTCGAGGTCGGGCGCGTCGCCGTAGCTGAGGCACGGCGTCGTCGGCAACCGCGTTAGCGCCGACATCAGCACGACGTGGTGCGCGAACCAGAACAGGTTGAGCGGCACGCTGCCGATGCGGGTGGCGTCGCCGGCGGCAACGGCGCGTTCCATCGATGCGGTGAAGACCGGCGCGATCAGTTCGCCGACCTTGCCGTATAGCAGGCGCGCGAACTCACCGTCGTCGAGGTGGCTGGAGGTCATCAGCCGCAGCCGCTGCGCCTCTTGCTCGTCCGGCCCCTGTGATACCTCCAGGAAATGCCCGACCATGCCCTTCACAAGTTCGACCAGGGTTGCGGTCGAGGGGTCCTGCCCGAGCAGGTGCGCGAGATCCGGATCGGCCTCGCACTCTTCGGCGAGGATCTCGGCGTAAAGCGCCGCCTTGGACGGGAAGTGCTTGAACAACAGCCCTTCCGAAATGGAAGCGGCGGCCGCCACGCTCTTGGTCGTGGTGCCGGCAAAGCCATGGCGGGCGAAGCACCGCTTGGCGGCGCTGAGGATCAGCTGACGCCGCAAGTCACTTGTCATGCGCAGGGTAGACATGCGCGTGAGTAATCACTCACCTTAAAGATTGTCAAGAATTTACGGCAGTGCAAAAATAGAACTTAAGGTTGGGTTACGCCCCCACCTCCCGATAAGGTCTTGTACCGTCAGGAGGATAACGCGATGTCACACTTGACAAAAATCGGCAGGCGCGCCCGCCGACCGCTACGGGAACCGTACTCCTCCCACGGAGAGGGTCGAGTCGCAAGCAATTTGAACGAATGCCGTGGCCCGGGTGGAGCGCCAGCATAACCCGGGGCCGCTCCCTCAACGTTGATTCAGGGATTCCGGGTTGCGCTGCCCTCCATCCGGGTTACGAAACTCCCTAAATCGGCTGGTAGCCCAGCGAGCCGCGCAGGCGGTTGACGATGAAGGTGCCGTCGCGGTTCGACAACACCCGCTCCAGATTGGCGCCGTCGATCTTCACATTGGCGAAGCGCGGACCGTCCGCTTCCTTCAGCGACAGCGCGAACGCTTCGACCTCGGCCATAGTGGTGATCGCGCGGCTGTCGGCGATGCCGCAGGACTTGGCGACGCCGACCAGGTCGACCGAAGTGGCAGTATGGCTGACCTGTCCTCCGGTCTCGCCATAGGCTTCGTTGTCGAGCACGACGATGGAGAGGTTGGCGGGCTTCTGCGCGCCGACGGTGGCGAGGCTCCCGAGCCCCATCAGCATCTCACCATCGCCGGTGATGACGATCACCGGCAGCTTGGGTTGCGCCAGCGCGAGCCCGAGTCCAATCATGACCGCACCGCCCATGGCGCCCCAGAGATAGAAATTGCGGGCATCATCGCCGGCGGCGGCGATGTCATAGGTCGAGGCGCCGAGGCCGCCGACCGCGATCGCGCCGTTACGGTCCTTCAGCAGGTGGGCGACGACTGCGCGGCGGTCCAGAAGATTGGCCTTGCTCATTTCACGAATACCTTTGCCCCGATCAGCCGCTGCGACAGCAGCACGGCGGTCGGCGTTGCAGCGTTATAGGCCTGCGCCGCGCCGGCCTCGACGACCTCGCGCACTTCCTCGGGATGCGTCGCCCGCAATACCTTGACGCCGCAGAGCTCGAAGGCGGCCTGCGTGTTCGATCCCATCGGCACCTGCCACGGATTGAACTCGCCCCATTCGCCCCGCATCGTCACCAGCGTCAGGAACGGGAAGCGGAAGATCTGCGTCAGGGACAGCATGTTGATGCAGTTGCCGACACCGCTCGACTGCATCAGCAGCACGCCGCGCTGGCCGCCAGACCAGGCGCCGAGCAGCAGCGCCACGCCCTCCTCCTCCGTCGTCAGCGGAATGCCGCGCATGGCGGAGGAGCCGAGCACGCGCTCGATCAGTTGCGCGTGCCCGGCGTCGGGCACGTAAGGCACCTGGCGGACATCGAAGCGCTGCAATGTCGAGAAAATCTCTTCCGGCCAGGCCGGCTGGCTGTCGGAGGCAGTTTCAGTGCGGGCATGCATGGGCGTTTCCGAAGGAAGAAGCGAGGCAAGCGAACTGTAAAGCGGGCGGCACTTTCCGGAAGAACAAAAACGGCATATCAGTTCTCAAAAAGAGAATGGCAGCATGACAGGAAACGCACGAGAGCTGGCGGAGAGTTTCGACCTCGAACGGCTGACGCCGGAATTCTATGCCGATCCCTACCCGACCTATCGTGCACTGCGGGATAACGCGCCGGTCAAGCGCCTGCCCAACGGCTCCTATTTCCTGACCCGCTACGACGACCTCGTCACCGCCTATAAAAGCACGAAAGCGTTCTCCTCCGACAAGAAGAAGGAGTTTTCGCCGAAATACGGCGACTCCCTCCTCTACGAGCATCACACCACGAGCCTCGTCTTCAACGACCCGCCGGCGCACACCCGCGTGCGGCGCCTGATCATGGGTGCGCTGTCGCCGCGCGCGATCGCCGCAATGGAGCCCGACCTGATCCGCCTGATCGACGGCCTGCTCGATGCGACCGCCGCCAAAGGCAAGGTCGAGCTGATCGAGGATTTCGCCTCTGCGATCCCAGTCGAGGTGATCGGCAATCTGCTCGACGTGCCCCACGACGAGCGCGGCCCCTTGCGCGACTGGTCGCTCTCGATCCTGGGCGCGCTTGAGCCGGTGATCTCATCAGAGCAATTTGCGCGCGGCAACAAGGCCGTGAAGGACTTCCTCGCCTATCTGGAGACGCTGGTCGAGCGACGGCGCGCCAAGCCGGGCAATCCCGAACGCGACGTGCTGACGCGACTGATCCAAGGCGAAGGTAATGGTGAGGACAATGGCGAGCGACTGACCGAGCAGGAACTGCTGCACAATTGCATCTTTCTGCTCAACGCCGGCCATGAGACCACGACCAATCTGATCGGCAACGGCCTGGTGACGCTGCTGCGCTATCCCAAGGAAAAGCAGCGGCTGATCTCGCAGCCCGACCTGATCAAGACCGCGGTCGAGGAGATGCTGCGCTACGAGAGCTCGAACCAGCTCGGCAACCGCATGATCGTGGAAGAGGTCGAGCTCGGCGGCATCAAGATGTCCGCGGGCACGCCGGTGACGCTCTGCATCGGCGCCGCCAACCGCGATCCCGCGCAGTTCCCGGACCCCGAGCGTTTCGACATCGCCCGCACCCCGAACCGCCATCTCGCCTTCGGCACCGGCGCGCACCAATGCGCCGGCATGGCGCTCGCGCGGCTCGAAGGCGCCATCGCGATCTCTCGCTTCCTCGCCCGCTTCCCGAATTACGCGCTCGCCGGCGAGCCGACCCGCGGCGGCCGCGTCCGTTTCCGCGGCTTCCTCAGCGTGCCGTGCACGGTCAATGCCTAGCGGCTGATCAGCTGGGGCTGCAGCTTTTCTGCGACCCATTCTTCACCGTCCCACCGCCGCCCCGTGGCCTCGCCGGAATAGTGCACTCCGAGCAGCATCTGGGGGTGAGCCAGCCCTCCCCTTGCGGTGCCGCCGTGCGCGGCTTGTGCTCGCCCGTCACCCTGCATTGCAATCGATGTAGGCCATACAAGCGAGAAACGAACGATGTCTGCGCTTGCGCGTTGATGTTTGCGGGCGACCAGAGCCAGTAGGAGGGAGCTGCCATCATGCTTCCGCACGGCGTTCGCCTTACAGCGTTCTTAGTTGGTGTCTGCGCAATCGCTTGGAGCGGCGGCTCGTTCGCCCAGGGGACCAAGGCTTTCCGGGGTGGCGGGGCTGCACCAGCAGTCCGACCAGCAGGACCACCCCCCGCCATGGCCCGCCCCGCACCGCCGCCGGCGATGGCGCGACCTCCGGCAATGGCGCGGCCGGCCGCACCGGCGATCCGTGCCGCTCCCCCGCCACAGCGGCCGACCATGGCACCGCGTCCGGCGCCGCATATTGCCGCACCTCCGCGCGCGGCCGCACCACGCGTAGCCGGGCCACGACCTGAGATCCGCCGACCCGACATCCGTCCTGGCCCGGCTGCGCCACCGCAGCGTCCGGCCACGGCAGGGCGTCACGGGCCCGACATCGCCGCACCGTCGCGCCCGGCCCCATCGCCCGCTGTGGGCGCGCGGCCGTCGCCACAGGAGCAGATCGAAACGCGTGAGCAGCGAATCCAAAAGCAACAGCAGATGGTGCAGGAACGGCAGCGTGAGATGCTTTCGCGCCAGAGCGCCGAGCGCCAGACCCGCATCGATCGCCTGCAGCAGCGCGTGCAGCAATTGCAGTCGCAAAAGCCGGAAGGCGTGCGGGCGCAACGCGCGCAAGAGCGGTTGCTCCAGACCCAGAACCGCCAGATCCAGCGCGAGCAGCTTATGCAGCAACGTGATCAGGCGCGGCTGCAGCGGTTGGCACCGCAGCCTTCAGCCGAGCGACCTGCCGCTGCTGCGGCCCTTGAGGCTGCAGCACGCGGGCGATTTGCCGCACAGTTCCGGAGCAATGATGCCCTGCAAGCCCAAGCGGCGCTCGCGGCCCGGGAGCAGGCCTGGGCGCCCCACCGTGCCTGGGGGCACGGCAAGCAAGCGGTGTTTGTTGCCTGGCTCGGCCCGGTGTTCTGGCCCTATGCCTATTCCGACATCTTCAACTACACGTTCTGGCCCTATGCCTACGAGCCCGGCTATTGGGCTTACGCTTACGACGACTTCGTCGACACCGTATTCTGGGGTGCGGACAGTCCGTATTCCGCCTACGCCCGATACCCGGAGCCCGGCGAGGCGATCACCGGTTACCGAGGCCGCCAACGCCCAAGCGCGAGCCCAGAGACTCTGCGGCAAGTGTGCGAAGCACCGGACAAGGGCGTGACCGCCTGGCCGATCGCCGACATCACGCGGGCCGTCCAACCGACTCCGGAGCAGCGTGCTTTGCTCGATGAATTGAAGATTGCGGCGGCAAAGGCTGCCGATGTGTTCAAGCAATCCTGCAGCGAATCCTATGCGCTGACGCCGCCCGGCCGCTTGCGGGCGATGACGAACCGCATCACCGCCACGCTCGAGGCGGTGAAGATCGTGCGGCCGGCGCTGGAGAGGTTCTATGACTCGCTGAGCGACGAGCAAAAGGCGCGCTTCAATGCGCTCGGTCCCAATGTCGGCGATCGTTCGCAACAGCAGCCGCCGCGGGAAGCGTCCGAGGCCTGCGGCGATCCGAAGTCCAGCCTGACGCAGCTGCCGATCGAACGGATCGAAGCGGTGATACGCCCCGCAGGCAAGCAAAAGGATGCGCTCGACCGCTTGAGCAACGCGACGAAGAAAGCGGTTGCAGGGCTGCAAGCTGCCTGCCCGGACGAGGTGCCACTGACGCCGGTCGGACGGCTTGAGGCGATGGAAAAGCGGCTAGAGGCCATGCTGGAGGCAGCCGATTGGGTGCAAGCCAGACTGGACGAGTTCTATGCCACGCTGAGCAGCGAGCAGAAAGCGCGGTTCAACACGCTGCAGCAGACTGCAGGCCAATGACCACGCTTTCAGGGAGCCTTGAGTACCGACCCTAAACCGCGGTCCGGTGCCGCTCGATGCAGATCCGCAAGACTTCATCCATCGGGCGGCTCCACCAGTCGTTGGAAAAGATCTCGATCTCCGAATAGCCCGCATACCCTTGTGCTTCGACCGCCACGCGCACCGACTTGATGTCGATCACGCCGTCGCCCATCATGCCGCGGTCGTTGAGGATGTCCTTGGTCGGCACCAGCCAGTCGCAGACATGGAACGCAAGCAACCGGTCCTTGCCCGCACGTGCGATCTGGCCCATCAACTCCGGATCCCACCAGATGTGATAGACATCGAGCGCGACGCCGAGCATGCCGCTGCGCTGCGGGTCCAGCGTGTCGCAGATATCAAGCGCCTGCCTGGTCGTGTTCACGCAGGCGCGGTCGCCGGCATAGGCCGGGTGCAGCGGCTCGATTGCAAGCGGCAGCTTTGCCCCTCTCGCATATTCCAGCATCTCGGCGATGCCGTCATGCACCTGCGTGCGCGCTGCCGCTATGTCCTTCGAGGCCGCGCTGCCCGGCCGCGAATATTGCGGCAGGCCGCCGACCACAAGGACGATGCAGGAGGCGCCGAGCGCAGCGGCCTCATCGACCGCGCGGCGGTTGTCGTCGCGCGCGTCAAGCCGATGCGCAGCGTCGGCAACGAACATGCCGCCGCGGCAATAGCCCGACAATTCGAGCCCCGCGTCGCGCACCGCGCGCACAGCGCGATCGAGGCCGACGGCCGCGACCTGATCGCGCCAGGGATCGATGGCGCGGATGCCGTGGCGCGCGCAGGCTTCGATGATCTCGACCAGGTTGCCCTGGTTGCGGACCGTCGCCGTGTTCAGCGACAGCCAGCGGTGATCGGAAGAAAAATCGCGCATCAGGGCTCAACGCCGCGCGTTGCCAGCACCGTCTTCATCCGCCGCGTCGCCAATTCCGGATTGGCGAGCAGACCCGCAGCATCGGCGAGGCGGAACAGTTCGGCGAGATGCAGCGTCGAGCGCGTGCTCTCCTGCCCGCCGATCATGGTGAAGTGATCCTGGTGACCGTTGAGATAGGCCATGAACACGATGCCGGTCTTGTAGAAGCGCGTCGGCGCCTTGAAGATGTGGCGCGACAGCGGCACCGTCGGCCCCAGCACGTCGTGGAAGCCGGCTTCATCGCCCGCGGCCAATCGCGACAGCGCATAGGATGCAGCCGGAGCGATCGCATCGAAGATGCCGAGCAGCGCGTGCGAGAAGCCTTGCTCGTCGCCGGCGATCAGTTCGGCATAGTTGAAGTCGTCTCCGGTATACATCTTGACGCGCGGATCGAGCCTCCGGCGCATGTCGATCTCGCGCTGCTTGTCGAGCAACGAAACCTTGACGCCGTCGACCTTGCCTGCGTGAGCGTTGATGATGGCAACCGCGGTGTCCATCGCCTTGTCGAGATCGCTCGTACCCCAATAGCCCGCAAGCGCCGGATCGAACATATCGCCGAGCCAGTGGATGATCACGGGCTCGCGGACCTGCGACAGCACGCGTCCGTAGACTTTGGCGTAGTCGTCCGCACTCCGCCCGAGCTTTGCCAACGCCCGCGAGCACATAAGGATGATGCGGCCACCGACCTTCTCGATCGCGGCGATCTGCTCCTCATAGGCGCGGATCACATCGTCCAGCGTCCTGGCGTCCTCCACCGCGAGGTGGTCGCTGCCAGCGCCGGAAAACACCAGCGCATTGCCTTTGGCCTTCGCCGCGCTCACCGAGCGCCGGATCAACTCCAGCGAGGTATTCCAGTCCAGTCCCATGCCGCGCTGCGCGGTGTCCATCGCCTCCGCGATGCCCAGTCCCAGATCCCAGACATGTTCGCGGAACGCGATCGTCCTGTCCCAGTCGACCGCGGCGGTCAGCCACGGATCGACATCGGCGCGCGGGTCGGCGACGACATGCGCCGCCGAGAACGCGACGCGGTTCAGCGTTCCCTCGAGCTTGGCGGGAAAGGTCCGCGACGCCGCGAGACGATAGGTCTCGAGGCCGCCGCCGGAGGTCGGCAGTTTCAGGGAGAGCGAAGAGATCGGCGGGACGAGCCTGTTCATGATCCTGTCCTCACAGCCTGATCGGTTCGACGTCGATCCAGCGCCGCTCCTTCCAGCTCCGAAGCGCGCATTCGGCGAGCTGCACGCCCTTGGCGCCTTCGAGCAGCGTGTATTTGTAGGGCGCGTCCTCGCAGACGTGGCGGATAAACATCTCCCACTGCTCCTTGAAGCCGTTGTCGTAGACGGCATTCTCAGGCAGCTTCTGCCAGTCGGCATAAAAATCGTGCAGCCGCTTCTCATCCGGATTCCACACCGGCCGCGGCGTCGCCTGCCGCGCCTGGATCACGCAGTCGGTGAGCCCCGCCACAGCCGAGCCATGGGTGCCGTCGACCTGGAAGGTGACGAGGTCGTCGCGATAGACGCGCGTCACCCAGCTCATGTTGATATGCGCGATCACGCCGCCCTTGAGCTGGAACGTCGCATAGGCGGAATCGTCGGCGGTGGCCTTGTAGGCCTTGCCCTTCTCGTCATAGCGCTCGGGGATATCGGTCGTGCCGAGGCAGGAGATGCTCTGCACCTCGCCGAAAAGGTTGTCGAGCACGTAGCGCCAGTGGCACACCATGTCGAGGATGATGCCGCCGCCGTCCTCAGCGCGGTAATTCCACGACGGCCGCTGCGCTTCCTGCCAGCCGCCCTCAAACACCCAGTAGCCGAACTCGCCGCGCACCGAGAGCATGCGGCCGAAGAAGCCGGAGTCGCGCAGGAAGGCGAGCTTCTTCAAGCCCGGCAGGAACAGCTTGTCCTGCACCGTGCCGTGCTTGAGGCCCTTGGCGTTGGCGAGCTTCACCACCGCGATCGCCTCTTCCAGATTGGTCGCGATCGGCTTCTCGCAATAGACATGCTTGCCGGCATTGATCGCCTTGGCCAGCAGCGAGGGCCGCGCCTGGGTGGTCGCAGCGTCGAAGAACACCGTGTCGTTGGGATCCGCCAGCGCCTTGTCCAGGTCGGTGGTGACCCGCGCGATATCGAAGCGCTTGGCAAGCGCGCCGACCTTTTCGGCGTCGCGGCCGACCAGGATCGGATCGGGCATGATGCGGTCGCCATTCGACAGCAGCACTCCGCCTTGGTTGCGGATCGCGACGATCGAGCGGATCAGATGCTGGTTGAGCCCCATCCGGCCTGTGACGCCGTTCATGATCAGGCCGAGACGTTTGGTGGTCATAATGCTTGCTCCTGCAGAATTCTTGCTATTGGCGGCGCCAGCGGCGACAGGGTGGACCAGTCCGGATGCACTGATGTGGCAAAGCCCGGCGTCGTCAGCGATCCCGTCATGAGATCGCCGTCATGGATAGCGAGGCGCACTTTGCGGTCGCGGACGTAGAGATCGGGATGCGCCGACAGGAATGCCTCTGCCTCGGCAGTGGGCGTCTCGGCAAAGCCGTCGACATAGTGATGCCCGTTGCGCTCGGCATGGGTGACGCCGATCAGCGCGCCGAGCGCGAGGTCCTGCTGCACGGCAAGCCCCGCCTGGCAGGTCAGGTCCTCGCCGCTGACGAAAAACGCATCGCCATCCGCGCTCCATTTCGCCGCGCGCGTCGCGTTGACGATCGACTTGTAGAGGCCCTTGCAGGATTTCGAGGAGATGCCGCGATAGCCGAGCGCCCGCGCCGCCGGAAACGCATCGTAGGAATCATCGGCCTCGTCAATGATGAAGCCACCTTTAGCCAGCGCGCCGAGCGGCGAGGCCTTGGTGATGTCGCGCGGCATCGGCTGCTCGATATAGAGCAGCTTTGCAGCGATCGGCTGCATTGCGTGATCGCGGTCGAGGCGGTCGACCAGAGTGGCGAGCGCCGCAAGGTCGGCATATTGCTCGTTGGCATCGAGCGTAACCTCGTAGTCGTAAGGAAGCGTCGCCAGCTCATTGCCGATCCGGATCAGCCGCGCCGCATCATGTTCGGGATCGCCGTTGAGCTTGAGCTTGAAATAGCGCGCGCCGGCGTTTTCCCTTGCGTCGGCAACACCGCCCTCGCCTTCGATCTTGTCGTCGAGACCAACGGTGTGCCGGATCGCGACCCGCTCAAGCCGCTTGCGCCCGGCGAGGAAAGCCGCGATTTCACCGTCAGCCAGATCGGGCGATAGCCGTGCATCGATGCCGGCAACGTTCTGCGCCATGCCGTCGAAGAAATTGACGCCGACGGAGCGGAGCAGCGCATCCAGGATCGCCTTGTCGATTTCCGCCGGTCCATAGGCTGCCGCCAACGGTGGAATGTCCTCGCGTGCGCACGCCGCGACTTGCGCGCCGATGCAGGCCGCATGCAGGCCGAACGCGGTGTCAAAACCGGAATGGGCGAGATAGAACTCGCGCGCGATCAAGAGCGACTGCCGCAGCTCCTGCACCGTTTCGTCCGGCGTAAGCTCTGGCCGCTTGTCGAACCATTTCGGCACAAGGAATTCGGCGCTCGCACCTAGCGCCCGGCTCTTCCCCTCCACCTCGATCTCCACCCGCACGAAGGCTTGGGGAGTCGCATTGACCACGACCGCGCCGAAGCGGAACGGCCGGGCAAAGCTAACCGGACGTTCGAACAGGGCAATATCTCGGACAACGAGACGGGGCGGCATCAGCTTCAAACCTCGGCAGTCTGATGCATTTTGGACGAACGGATCCGCGGGCCCCCACCTCTCCCCAGCGGGGAGAGGTCGAATTGCGAAGCAATTCGGGTGAGGGGGCTCAAGTCCCTCGATAGAGCACTCCCCCTCACCCGGAACGCATCTATCGATGCGTTCCGACCTCTCCCCGCTGGGGAGAGGTGGGAGGATGCCGCGCCAGGGTGACTCGATCCCTGCATGTCCTAGTCCAGCGATCCCTGGGTGAAGAAGTGCTTGCGGATGCGCTGCACCAGCTCGGTGAAGACCGGATCGGACATTGCATCCAGCGAGCGCGGCCGCGGCAGCGGCACGTCGTAGATCGCCGCAATCGCGCCGGGACGCTCGGTCATCACGAGCACGCGGTCGGCAAGGAAAACCGCCTCGGGAATCGAGTGCGTGATCAAGAGCACCGTCTTGCCGGTCTCGCGCTGGATCCGCATCAGCTCGACATTCATGCGCTCGCGCGTCATCGCGTCCAGCGCGCCGAACGGCTCGTCCATCAGCATGATCTTCGGGTCATGCACCAGCGCGCGGCAGATCGAGGCACGCTGCTGCATGCCGCCGGAGAGCTGCCACGGCAGCTTCTTCTCGAAGCCTTCGAGGCCGACCAGCTTCAGAAGCTCCTTCGCGCGCGGCAGGTATTTTTCCCGCGGCAGCTTCTTCATGTCGATCGGCAGCATCACGTTGGAGAGGATGTTCCGCCACGGCAGCAGCAGCGCATGCTGGAAGACGATGCCGACATTGCCGTGCGGCTTCGTCACAGGCTCGCCCTCGACCAGGATCTCGCCCGTCGTCGGCGGCAGCAGCCCGGAGATCATCTTCAGCAAGGTTGACTTGCCGCAGCCGGACGGGCCGACCACGACGAAGAATTCACCCTGGTTGATGTGGAAATCGAGCGGCCGCAACGACGGCACATCGCCGTCGCGCGAGCGGTAGGTCTTGGAGACTCCGGACAGCTTGATGCCGGACGTCTCGGCGGCGGCACGGTCGGACACCAGCCGCAGATGCGCGGCTGGTTGATCCACCTGGCTCTGTGTCGCCGGCTTCATTGCAGGTGCTTTCACGAGTCGCCCTTCGGCAGATAGTCGTTAGTGTAGAAGGCCTTCGGATTGTCCTTGGCCTTGGCATCGAGCCCGCCATATTCGACCATGAGGTCGACGGAGTCTTTCATGTTCTGGTCGGTGACCTGGAACGGCCGCTTGGTCTTGGTTTCATCGGTGCGATAGAGCGGGATCGTCAGTTCAAAGCCCTGCGTCAGCGTGTCGATCTTGCCGCCCTTGGGGTTGGCATCGAGGATCGACTGCGCCGCTGCCTTCGGCTCCTTCTCGGCGGCTTCCACCGCCTTGGTCGTCGCCGACATGAAGCGGCGAACGAGATCGGCATTCGCCTTGACATAGTCGCTGTTGGCGATGATGCCCGAGGAGACCAGATGGATACCGTAATCGGCGAACTTGATCGGATAGACGTCCTTGCCGGTGGCGTCCTTGATCTTCATCGACTGGTCCATGACATAGCCGAGCAACATATCGGCCTGACCGTTGATGACCGCATTCAGCTTGGTCTGGCCGTCGCCGGCAACCGTCTGGAAGTCGCTCTCCTTCAGGCCGGTCTTCTTCAGGAACAGCGGCCAAATCTGCGTCATAGAATCCGCCGGCGTGATCGCAACCGTCTTGCCCTTGATATCCTCTGGCTTCCTGATGTTCTTGTCGACGAAGCCCATCGCCGACATCGGGCTGGTCTGCAGGAGTACGCCGGTCGCGATGACGGGCGCGCCCTTCACCGCCGCGCGCATCATGGTGGGAATGTCGACGTAACCGAAATTGGCGGTCTTGGCGGCCACCGCCTGCGTGGTCGCGGCCGAGCCGCGGCCTTCCTGGATCTCGAGATCGATGCCCTCGGCGGCATAGATGCCCTTGGCCTTGCCGTAATAGAACGGCGCGTGCTCGCCATAGACATACCAGTTGAGCATCAGCACCACCTTGTCGGCGGCCGATGCCGGAAGCACCGACATCGCCGTCCAGGTCAGCGTCGCCAAGACCACAGCTATCAATCGCATCTTGTTCTCCTCCCTCTCCCCGTCATTGCGGGCGAAACCTTTTGTTGTTGTCCTTCCGGATAACTCACGAAGCGAAAATAATGTCCTCGCGCTGGCTGACATGCCAGGGAATAACCAGGCGTTCGATGCGGTCGACGATCCAGAACAGGATGACGCCGAGCAGCGCCAGGATCACCAGCGCGGCGAACATCGTGGGCAGGTCAAAGGTTCCGATCGAGCGCTGCATCACATAGCCGATGCCGGAATTGGAGCCGACAAACTCGCCGACGACGGCACCAACCACCGCCAGCGTAACCGACACTTTCAGGCCGGAGAAGATCGCGGGCATCGCATGCGGCAGGTTGACAGCACGGAACACCTGGAAGCGGCTGCCCTGCATCGCACGCGCGAGATCGACCATATCAGGGTCAACAGACTTGAATCCCTGCACCGCCGAGACCACCACCGGGAAGAAGCCGAGCAGGAACGCCGAGATCACTTTGGGGATGATGCCGAACCCGAACCAGACCACGAACAGCGGCGCGATCGCGATCTTCGGCACGGACTGCGAGAACACCAGAAGCGGATAGACATAACTCTCCACCGTCCTCGACCCCGCGATCAGCATCGCGACGGGAATGCCGAACAGTGCCGACAACAGGAAACCACAGACCGTCGCATAGGTCGTCGGCCACGACTGCCGCAGCAGCTCCGGCCAGTCCGTCTGCAGCACGGCGACGACGTCGCCCGGCGACGGGATCTGGTAGGCGGGAATGTGGAACAGGCGGATGGCGAGGTCCCACGCCGCCACAATGAACACCAGAAACAGAAATGGGCGCACCCACGCCGCATTCAGCAGCCTCGACAGGCCACCCGCTTCCTTGCTCTCCGCCACGTTCCGCTTCCCTGCTTGACCGTTTCTAGCACCGGAAATTAACCCGTTGGATAAATACTGTCCAGCCCGATTTCGCGCGGCATTTTGAGCGCATTTGGTCGTCATGCCCGGGTTCGACCCGGGCATCCACGCCTTATGGACTTGGAAAAACGCGGATGGCCGGGTCAAGCCCGGCCATGACGACGCGATGCAACAATTGCGCGTTTCGCTAAACCGCCTGCTGCGCGGTCACCTGCAGCTTCGGCGCCTTGGTCTTGCCGAACGCTGCGATCGACTTCCCCGTCAGCGCCGCCAGCACCAGTGCAATCATGTGCTCCAGCCGTTCGTCGCGGGCGTCCTTCGACAAGAGATCACGGCCGAAGATCACGCTCAGCGTCGCGCTGTTGGAAAGATAGAAGAAGGCAAGCGCGGCGATCGAGATATAGAGTTGCACCGGATCGACCGCGGCGCGGAAATCGCCGCTCTTCACGCCGCGTGTGACCACCGTGCGGATCATCTCGACGAACGGCGAATGCATCGATTTGACCTTGGTCGAACGCTTCAAATGCCGCGCTTTCGCAAGATTCTCGGTATTCAGCAGCGCCAGGAATTCCGGATTGCGGATGAAATAGTTCCAGGTGAAATCGATCAGCCGCGCGATCGCCTCCGGCGGCTCGAGATGTTCGAGATCAAGCCCGCGTTCTTCGGCGCGGATCTTCTCATAGGCGCCTTCGAGCACCTCTAGGTAGAGGTCCTCCTTGTTGCCGACGTGGTAATAGAGCATGCGCTTGTTGGCGCCGGCCTTCTTGGCGATGCTGTCGACGCGCGCGCCGGCGAGCCCATGAGTGGCGAACTCGGCCTTCGCCGCCTCCAGGATGCGCAGCCGCATCCCCTCGGGGTCACGCTGCCACTTCAGAACTCGCTTTGCCTTGGCCAATCGGATCGCTCAATTCAGTCGGAATGTTGGATGTAGCACGCCCGACGGCGTTTGAGAATGAATCACGCATGCCCGCCAGCCGTCATTCCGGGGCGCGCGTACGCGCGAACCCGGAATCCATCTGGCCACAGCGCAGGCGGCGACATGGATTCCGGGTTCGTCCTTCGGACGCCCCGGAATGACGGCATCGTTCCGGGCTTTGCCCCGGACGACAACGGCGGCAGGCGTGAGTGAATCGCTACGCAGATGCAAGCGGCGACGGCTGCACGAGCAGCGTCGGCACGCTGCAGGTACCGGTACGCACGGTCATCACGCGCGTGCCCGGCTTGCGGCCGGTGCGGATTTCGGAGACGTCGACGCCGGCGGCAACGAGCCGCGCATGGGTGGCATCGATGTCGGTGACGCGCCAGCAGATGCCGCGCAGGCGGTCGGGTGCATCGGCCTCCGTCTTGCCGGGCTTGTGCGCGACCTCGACGATCAAATCGCCGCAGCGGAAGAACATCAGCCGGCCCCAATCTGCGTGCGAACGATCGAGCGCCATGTCGAGGCCGAGGCGGGCGCCATAGAGCGCGGCGGCGCGTTCGGGATCGGCGGTCGCAACCACCACGTGATCCATCGCGGTGATGCCCGCGGGCTGGGTGCGGACCGAGAGCGGGCGCTCCAGCTCCCGCTCGAGGAAGAACATCCGCACCCCGCGCGTCGCATCGGTGGCGGCGCGGGTGCGCTTCCAGGACAACGTCGCGCCGGAGATATCGTCCTGGCTCTCCACCTCCGAGACCGGCTCCGGCCGCAGCGTCAGCCGCTCCAGCCTGCGATGCATCTTTTCGATATCGTTGGTGCGGAAGCACAGGCTCGCTAACCCCTCGCCCTGCGATGCCAACACGGCGCGAATCCGGCCCGCATTCTCGCCCTCGCCGCTCGGCGCCATCAATTCCACCGATGTGTTGTCCAGCGTGAACAGCACCCGCGCCGCGCCGTCGCTGACGTTCTTCCACGCCGGCGAGCGTGCGAACAGCGTCTCATGAGCCGCCGTCGCCGCCTCGATATCGCCGGTGAGGACGACGATATGGTCGAGCGCGGTGATCATGGGAACAGCCCCCGCGTGTTCTTGGCGGCACGGACTTTCTCCACACCGATCGCCATCGCCGCGGTGCGATGCGGGATGTTGTCCGTCTTCGCGCGCTTCAACATCGTCTCGAATGCGCGGTCGAGGATCTGGTATTCGCGTCGCATCACCTCCTCCTCTTCCCAAAACAATTGCTGCAGATCCTGCACCCATTCGAAGTAGCTAACCACCACGCCACCGGAATTGCAGAGGATATCGGGAATGAGGAATATTTCATCTCGACGCTTGTCCAGGACAAGATCGGCCTCCGGCGTGGTCGGACCGTTGGCGCCTTCCGCCAGCACGCGGCACCTGAGCTTGCCGGCGACGCGAGCGTCGATCACGCGCTCCATCGCGGCCGGCACCAGCACGTCGCAGGGCAGCGTCAGGACCTCGGCGGGATCGAAATGCAGTTCGTTGGAGAAGCCCGCGATGCTGCCATGGAGCTGCGCATGGTGCATCAGCGCCGGGATGTCGAGGCCCTTCTCGTCATAGAGCGCGCCGGTGTGGTCGGAGACCGCTGTTATCTTGAGGCCGTAGTGATGCAACTCCAGCGCGGCATAGGAACCGACATTACCGAAGCCCTGGACTACGGCGGTGGCGCCGGAGAGATTGATCCCAAGCTCCTTCAGCACTCGCCTGGCGAGATAGGCGACGCCGCGGCCGGTCGCCTCGCGCCGGCCGAGCGTGCCGCCGGAAGAAACCGGCTTTCCCGTGACGATCTCGGTCACAGTCTGGCCCTGGTACATCGAGTAGGTATCCATGAACCAGGCCATCACCTGTTCATTAGTGCCCATGTCCGGTGCCATCACATCGGTGTGCGGGCCGACGAAGGGAATCATCTCCTGCATGTAGCGCCGCGACAGCGACTCCAGTTCACGCTTGGAGATCTGCGTCACATCGACATTGACCCCGCCCTTGGCGCCGCCATAGGGAAGACCGACAAGAGCGCATTTCCAGCTCATCCAGATCGCGAGTGCGGCGACCTCGCCGATATCGACCGAGGGCGCAAAGCGGGTGCCGCCTTTGGTCGGGCCCATGGTGAGATGGTGCTGGACGCGATAGCCCTCGAACACCGCCACCGTGCCGTCATCGCGGTGGATCGGGCACGAGACCGTAACCGAGCGTTTCGGCATCAGCAGCCGGTCGCGCTCGTCCATGGGGATTTCGAGATGGTTGGCGATCACGTTGAACTGGTTCGCCGCCATCTCGAACACCGGCCCGGAATATACGGTCATCGCCCTACCCCCTTTGTATTGCAACCAGGAACTCAGGACAGCCACCGTCCGTTATCGGACGGCATGCTGGCAAACGCGGGAACGGTGGTAGTCCGCTCACTTGGCCATCTCAAGCCGCAAAGACGGCATGGTTGCGAATAATTTCGGCGAACGCACATAATATCCGGTGCTAAGCTGAAGCTGCCGCCGGGACCACCCATCACCTCACGACGGAAAACGAATGCAGGCCCTCTTCATCGGACAGACCTATATCGACGTCACCTTCATCACCGACCATCTGCCGACCGGCGACGAGAAACATGTGGCCGACGCCTATGCGGTCTCCTTCGGCGGCAATGCCGTCACTGCGGCATTTTGCTGCGCCAAGCTCGGCATCGTGCCGGACCTGATCGCCACGATGGCGAATGATTGGCTCGGGCGGATGTTCTGGGACATGGCCGCGAAGTACGGAATCTCCGTCCATCCGCGCAAGGTCAACTCATCCTCGCTGTCCTTCATCATGCCGAAGGATGGCAAGCGCGCCATCGTCCGCTGCCGCGACGACGAGCATATTCATCCCTTCCCGCTGTTGAACCTGAAGGGCTGCCGCGCGCTGCATATCGACGGCCACCAGCCGGACGCTGCCATTCATTATGCAAAGCTTTGCCGCGAGGATGACATCCTGACCTCGCTCGACGGCGGCGGCCTGCGCACCAACACCCATGAGCTATTGGAATATATCGACGTCGCGATCGTCGCCGAGCGCCTCTGCGAGCAGATGGACCTGACGCCGGAAAAGATGCTCGATTATCTCAAGGGCCGCGGCTGCCGGGTTGGCGGAGTGACGCAGGGCGAGAAGGGCCTGCTCTGGTATGACGAAGCCGGCGTGGTCCGCACCACGCCTGCGCTGCCGATCCCGCGCGAGCGCGTGATCGACACCAACGGCGCCGGCGATGTGTTCCATGGCGCCTATATCTATTCCTATCTCGCGCATCCCGGCAAAACCTGGAGCGATCATTTCGAGTTCGCGCGCGCGGCGTCGACCTACAAGATCCAGAAGCTCGGCAACGAGGCTGGCCTGCCGACGCTTACCGACATCGAGGCGGTGAAGCGGGAGTTCCAGATCAACGCGTAAGGGAGCGCTCTTGGCATGCGGCGGCTTTTCGTCGCCGGCAGCATCAACATGGATGTGGTCGCAACCGCCGAGCGTCACCCGCGCGTCGGCGAAACCGTTGCGGGCAGCGCTGTGCTCTATTTCCCCGGCGGCAAAGGCGCCAACCAGGCCGTCGCCGCCGCCAAGCTCGGCGCGCCAACCACGCTGATCGGCCGGCTGGGCAAGGACGCTTTCGGAGAGCAGTTGCGGACGTTCCTCGCAGCCCAAGGCGTCGACCTCAGCTTCGTCAAGGACACGCCCGAGGCGCATACGGGCACCGCGATCATCACCGTCGCGGATGCGGATAACACCATCGTCGTGGTGCCCGGCGCGAATGCGCTGGTCGATGCCGACGACGTCGCAATGCCCGTGCTGGCAAAGGGCGACATTGCGGTGAGCCAGTTCGAAATCCCGCAGGCGGCTATCACCGCCTTCTTCAAGAGCGCCCGGGCCGCCGGCGCCACCACGGTCCTCAATCCCGCACCGGCCAGGAAATTCGACGGCGAATTGCTCGACCTCGTCGATATTCTCGTCCTCAACGAAACCGAACTCGGCTTGCTGACGGGACGCGAGCTGCGCGACAACGACGATTACACCCGCTTTATCGATGCCGCCCATTCATTGGCGGGAAGCGACAGAATCATCTGCGTCACGCTCGGCAAACGCGGCGTGCTAGCGCTGGTCAAAGATGAGCCGCTGATCGTGGCCGGGCGCGAGGTCAAGACGATCGACACCACGGGCGCCGGCGATTGCTTCGTCGGCGCACTGGCCTCGCAACTCGCCGGCGGAAACAATCTTCGTGATGCGCTGGGTTACGCCAACGCCGCCGCATCCATCTGCGTGCAACGAATGGGCGCCGCGCCATCGATGCCGACTGCGGCGGAGGTTGCGAATATACTCAACACGTAGGGTGGGCAAAGCGTAGCGTGCCCACCATTTCATGCTGTGCTCTCGAAGGTGGGCACGCTGCGCTTTGTCCACCCGACAAATTCACATCAATGCGCTCTTGAGATCAAACGACGGATCGGCCGCCTGCTCCGGCGTGATCGAGCCGCCAGCGCCGAGCAATCTTCGGCCGAACATATGGTCGCCGGCACGGTTGACGGATTCGATGCCGACGAGATGGCCATCGCGATAACAAAATGCCGAGAACTGTCCCTGCTCGCGATCACCGCGCACCACGACGCGATCATAGCCGGTGGTCAGGCCTGCCATCTGCAATTTGTCGGGCCCCTGGTCGCTCCAGAACCACGGCAGCCCATCATAGGCTTTCGCATGGCCCGTGAGCCGCGCGGCGACGCAGCGGGCATGGTCGGTCGCGTTCTGCACCGACTCCAGCCGTAGCGAGCCGCCGAACCGCTCGCTCCTGTAGAGCGCGCAATCGCCGATGGCCGAGATATTCGGATCCGAGGTGAGCAGGTGCTCGTCGACGATGATGCCGGACGCCACCGGCAAGCCGGCTTCCGCCGCGATCTCGACATTCGGCAATACGCCGACGCCGACCACGACCAGATCGGTCGGGATATGCCGGCCGTCGCTGAGGCTGACGCCGGTCACCCTGGCGCCATCGGCCTCGATGCTCGTGACCTGAACGCCGAGATGGATGCGGATGCCGGCGGCCGTATGCCGCGACTGGAAGTAGCCGGAGATTTCCGCCGTCACCGCGCGCGCCATGACGCGTCCCGCCAGTTCGACCACATCGACCTCAAGCCCCTTCGCGCGCGCGGTTGCGGCGAACTCCAGTCCGATGAAGCCGGCGCCAATCACGACGACGCGCAGGCCGGGCTTGAGCAGATGTCGCAACGCTTCGCTCTCGTCCAGGGTACGCAGGTAGCGCACCGCTTCCAGATTGGCATTGGGGATATCGAGCAGCCGGTTGCGTGCACCGGTCGCAAGCACCAGGTGCCCGTAGTCGAGCGACGCGCCGGAATGGAGCATGATCTTTCGCGCAGCACGATCGATCGACACGGACCGATCGGTGATCAGTTCGATGCCCTGGTCGAGATAGAATTTTCCCGGACGGAACATCAGCGTCTCCGGCCCGCCGGTTCCCTTGAGGTAAGCCTTCGACAAAGGCGGACGCTGGTATGGCAGATGGCCTTCGTCATTGATGAGCGCGATGCGCTCGGCAAAGCCGTCCTGCCGCAGAGAAGCCGCTAGCTGGAAGCCGGCATGCCCCGCGCCGACGATGATCACCGATCTTGTCGTCATCGCAACAATCCAGTTACGAGCGCGCTGAAGCGACCCATGCCATTTCCTCACTTAGATGTTGGCTTGTTCGCGTCGTCCGTGCGGCGCTCGTGTCCGCGTCCCGAACGATGGCAGGCGCCATTTGGCCTCATGCTTTGCCGCGATGCAAGAGTGTTTTCCGGCGGCAAAACCAAATAAGGCGGCATTTTATGGAGAGTGGGATTGTCACCCCTCCGATCTGCGCCTTAAATGTCGGCCAACCATCCCGGAGGCCGCTCATGCCGACACCCGACACCACTGCCACCGATCCGGCACTGCTCACCATCGACGGCGCAATTGCGACGATCACGCTCAACCGGCCGGCGGCCTTCAACGCGATCGACCTGTCGATCGCAAAGAAGCTCGAGCAGTTTGGCGCTGAAGTTGAGCGCAACGACAACATCCGCGTGCTGGTGATCGAAGGTGCGGGCCGCGCTTTCTGCGCCGGCGGCGATCTGCAGACCATTGGTGCTGCGGTCGAAGCTGACAAGGTCAAGCCGGTGGTCGGCGAGTTGCTCAAGCACTATCACGCCTTCATCGCGACGCTGCGGCGGATGCCCAAACTCGTGCTGGCGAGCGTGCATGGTTCGGCGGCCGGCGCCGGGCTTTCGCTCGCCTTCGTTGCCGATCTCTGCATCGCGGCCGAAGACGCCCGCTTCACGCCGGCCTATGCCAAAATCGGCGTCTCGCCCGATGGCGGCGGCACGGTCGGACTTGCCGCAAGCGTTGGGCCTCGCCGTGCGCTGCAGATCTTCCTGGCCGAGGACGGTTTTTCGGCGGCGCAGGCTTACGATTGGGGCCTCGTCGCGAAGGTCGTTCCGGCAATCGAGCTGAAGGCAGCGACGCGCGAGTTTGCGCTGAGGCTCGCGCAGACCGCGCCGGCCGGACTTGCGGCGACAAAGGCCTTGATCCATCGCGCGCCGACGACGCCGATCCAGGCGCAGCTCGACGCCGAGCGCGATGCCATCATCGACTGCATGAACACGGATGAATTCCGCATCGCCGTGAAGAAATTCACCAGCAAGTCGAAATAAGTTGGAGTCCTACTCCTTCCCACCGACGCGCATGAAATCGAAATCGCAGCCTTCATCGGCCTGCAAGATGGTCTCGTTGAAGAGGTGCGCATAGCCGCGCTTCGCCCAATCGGGCGTAGCCCGCGGCGGCAGCGCGGCGCGGCGCTGCTGCAATTCGGCCTCGTCGACCAGGAGATCGATACGGCGCTTTGCGACATCGAGCTGGATCATGTCGCCGTTCTTCACGAGCGCCAGCGGACCGCCGACGGCCGATTCAGGCGTGATGTGCAGCACGATGGTGCCGAACGCCGTGCCGCTCATGCGCGCATCCGAAATCCGCACCATGTCCTTCACACCGGCACGTGCAAGCTTCCTGGGGATCGGCAGATACCCAGCCTCGGGCATGCCGGGCGCACCCTTGGGGCCGGCATTGCGCAGCACCAACACGTCGTCGGCGGTGACATCCAGTTCGGGATCATCGACGCGGAGCGTCATGTCTTCGACGGATTCGAACACGACGGCGCGCCCGGTATGCTGCAACAGCTTCGGGCTCGCGGCGGACTGCTTGATGACTGCGCCGCGCGGCGCCAGATTGCCGTGCAGGATCGCCATCGCGCCCTCGGTCTTGATCGGATTCTGGCGCGAGCGGATCGCATCCTGCCGTGGCACGTCCTCGGCGGCCGCAACGACCTCGCGCAGCGTCTGCCCGGTAATGGTCTTCGCATCGAGATCGATGAGATCGCCGAGCTGCGCCATCAGCTTCGGCACGCCGCCTGCATGATGGAAATGCTCCATGTAATGCTCGCCCGACGGCTTCAGGTCGACCAAAACAGGCACCTCGCGGCCGAGCTTATCGAAAGCTTCGAGGTCGACCTTGTGCGGCGAGCGATGTGCGATGGCAGTCAGGTGGATGAGACCGTTGGTCGAACCGCCGATCGCCTGCATCACGACCTGCGCGTTACGGAACGAGGCCGGCGTCAGGATTTCGCTCGGCTTCGGCCCTTTGGCCTTTGCCATCGCGGCGGCGGTCCTGCCGCTCGCTTCCGCGGAGCGGAAGCGCTCGGCGTGCGGCGCCGGGATCGTCGCACTCATCGGCAGCGACAGTCCGAGCGCCTCGGTGACGCAGGCCATGGTGGAGGCGGTGCCCATCACCATGCAGGTGCCGACCGAAGGCGCGAGCCGGCCGTTGACCGCCTCGATCTCGTTATCGTCGATCTCGCCGGCGCGGTATTTCCCCCACAACCGCCGGCAATCGGTGCAGGCCCCTAACACCTCGCCCTTGTGATGACCGACCACCATCGGTCCGACGGGGATGACGACCGTCGGCAGATCGGCGCTGACCGCGGCCATGATCTGCGCCGGCAGCGTCTTGTCGCAGCCGCCGATGACGACGACCGCGTCCATCGGCTGGGCGCGGATCATCTCCTCCGTGTCCATCGCCATCAGATTGCGCAGATACATCGAGGTCGGATGCGCAAAGCTTTCTGCGATCGAGATCGTCGGAAACACGAATGGCATCGCGCCTGACAGCATCACGCCGCGCTTCACCGCCTCGAGGATCTGCGGGACGTTGCCGTGGCAGGGATTGTAGTCGCTATAGGTATTGGTGATGCCGACAATCGGACGATCGAGCGCGTCGTCCGAATAGCCCATCGCCTTGATGAAGGCCTTGCGCAGGAACAGCGAGAACCCGGCGTCGCCATAGCTCGTCAGCCCCTTGCGCAGTCCTTCAGCCATTGTCTTCTTCCTCTTGTCTCGTTACGGGCACTAACGGCGTGCGGCGGTCATTGTCAACTTTGGATCCCTGAGTGCGTCACTTCCAATCGATGACCCGGCTCGTGTCACCGTCGAACTCCATGCCGCAGAACGCGCCGCCCTGGTAGAAGTCGCCGACCGGATCGGGCGGCAGCTTGGCCTGCTCGGCCATTGCGTGCTCGCGGAACTCCTCCGCGCGGCCGGTCGGGCGATAGCCGAGATCGTAGGCACGGTGATTGTCCCACCAGGCGCGTTCGTTGCGGGAGGCGCCGTAAAAGATCTCGAAATGGATGTCGCGATGCTCGAGCCCGATGCGGCAGAGCTGCACCAGATCCTCCGGCTTCAGCCAGATCGAGAGCCGGCGATGATCGAGCGGTTTGTCACCGAAATTGCCGATCCGCAGGCAGGTCACCTTCAAACCGTGCTTGTCGGCATAGAGCGCGCCGACCGCCTCGCCAAAGACCTTGCTGACGCCGTAACGGCTGTCGGGACGCGCAGTGACATCGGTGCCGATGCGATGATGGCGCGGATAGAAGCCGACCGCGTGGTTCGAGGAGGCGAAGATCACGCGCTTCACACCCTTCTTGCGGGCGGCCTCGAATAGATTGTAGCAGCCGATGATGTTGGACTGCAGGATGGAATCCCAGGGGCCCTCGATCGAATAGCCGCCGAAATGCAGGATGCCGTCGACGCCCTCGCAGATCGCCTCGACCTGCGCGAGGTCGGCGAGATCGGCAGGCTTGAATGTTTCGTTTGCGCCCAGATCGGCCGGCGTCTTGAGATCGCTGAGCACGAGGTCGGGATAGATCGGCGGCAGCAGCTTGCGCAGGCTGGTGCCGATACCGCCGGCCGCGCCGGTCATCAGGATGCGTGGCATTTCGTCCCCCGTTTCTTCGCTCGTTGTTTCCGCCGATTTGCGGTCGGTGTCTGACAATGATAGCAAAATGAGGCGCGAGGAAACATCACAACGAGAACAGCAAATGTCCGATACGCATCCCGCCGGCTGGCGTCCGGCGACGTTCTATCCCGATCCCGCGATCCATGCGCTCGATCCGCGCTTCGAGAAATACTGGCTCAAGCTCTCGGCGGTGGAACGGCTGACCACCGGCCTGCGCTGGGCCGAGGGCCCGGTCTGGTTCGGTGACGGGCGTTATCTCCTGTGCAGTGACATCCCCAACCAGCGCATCATCAAGTGGGAAGAGGAAACCGGCGCGGTCAGCATCTTCCGCAAGCCCTCCAACTTCGCCAATGGCAACACCCGCGACCGGCAGGGTCGGCTCGTCACCTGCGAGCACGGCGGCCGCCGCGTCGTGCGCACCGAGTATGACGGTTCGATCACGGTGTTGATGGACTCCTTTGGCGGCAAACGGCTGAACTCGCCCAATGACGTTGTCGTGAAGTCCGACGGATCGATCTGGTTCACCGATCCCATCTTCGGCCTGCTCGGCAACTATGAAGGCTACAAGGCCGAGCCCGAGATCGATGCCAACGTCTACCGGATCGACGGCGAGACCGGCGAAGCGACCATCGTCGCCGAGGGCGTCCTGGGGCCGAACGGGCTGTGCTTCTCGCCCGATGAAAAGATCCTCTACATCGTGGAATCCCGCGGCGTGCCGAACCGCAAGATTCTTGCCTATGACGTCGCGCCTGGTGGCGACAAGATTGCCAACAAGCGGGTCTTCGTCGATGCCGGCCCGGGGACGCCCGACGGGATGCGCTGCGACATCGACGGCAACCTCTGGTGCGGCTGGGGCATGGGCGATCCCGAGCTGGACGGCGTCGTCGTGTTCGCGCCCGACGGCGTCATGATCGGCCGGATCGCTTTGCCGGAACGATGCGCCAACCTCTGCTTCGGCGGCTTGAAGCGCAACCGCCTGTTCATGGCCGCCAGCCAGTCGATCTATGCGCTTTATGTGAACACGCAAGGCGCGCTCGGCGGGTAGAAACACGGCGCCGGGGCGAAGGCCCCGGCGCCCCAATGGTGTCGTGAAAGGGTTTACGCCGCGTTGAAGCCGGCGACGGCCTTCACCTCGAGATATTCTTCCAGGCCGAACCTGCCCCATTCGCGGCCGTTGCCGGACTGCTTGTAGCCGCCGAACGGCGCGGTGCGCTCGTTCGGCACGCCCTGCAGGTTGACGTTGCCGGCGCGGATCTGGCGACCGACCTTGCGCGCGCGCTCAACCGTGCCGGCGGAGACGTAGCCCGCGAGACCATAGGGCGTGTCATTGGCGATGCGCACGGCATCTTCCTCGTCCTTGGCGCCGATGATGGTCAGCACCGGCCCGAAGATTTCCTCGCGGGCGATCGTCATCTCGTTGGTGACGTCGGCGAAGATGGTCGGGCGGACGTAGAAGCCCTTGTTGACGCCTTCCGGCAAGCCCGGACCACCGGCGACGAGCGTTGCGCCTTCGTCGATGCCCTTCTTGATCAGCGCCTGGATCTTGTCCCACTGGCCGCGGTTGACGACCGGGCCGATGGTGGTGCCATCGGCGCGGGGATCGCCGGCCTTGGTCTTGTCGGCGACGCCCTTGGCGATCGCGGCCACTTCCTTCATCTTCGACAGCGGCACGATCATCCGCGACGGCGCGTTGCAGGACTGGCCGGAATTGTTGAACATGTGCATCACACCGCCCGTCACCGCCTTGGCGAGGTCGGCGTCGTCGAGGATGACGTTCGGCGACTTGCCGCCGAGTTCCTGGCTGACGCGCTTGACGGTCGGCGCGGCGCGCTTGGCGACATCGACGCCGGCCCGGGTCGAGCCGGTGAACGAGATCATGTCGATATCCGGGTGCTCGCTCATGGCGGCGCCGACTTCGGGGCCGAGGCCGTTGAGCAGGTTGAACACGCCCTTCGGCACGCCGGCTTCATCGAGGATCTCGGCGAAGATCAGCGCCGAGGTCGGCGTGAACTCGGACGGCTTCAGGATCATGGTGCAACCGGCCGCAAGCGCCGGCGCGACCTTGCAGGCGATCTGGTTCAAGGGCCAGTTCCAGGGCGTGATCATGCCGATGACGCCAACCGGCTCGCGCACGATCACGGCGGTGCCCATGGTCTCCTCGAACTCGTACTTCTTGAGGACTTCTAAAGTGTTCATGAGATGGCCGAGGCCAGCGCCGGCCTGCAGCTTCTCCGCCATCGGCAGCGGGGCGCCCATCTCGTCGGAGACGGCGGCGCCGATCTCCTTCATGCGGCGCTTGTAGATCTCGACGATCTTGGTCAAAAGCGCGACGCGCTCCTCGCGGCTGGTCTGCGAATAGGTCTCGAAGGCACGCTTGGCGGCAGCCACAGCCTTGTCGACGTCGGCCTTGGAGCCGAGCGCCACTTCATACATCGCCTCTTCGGTCGCCGGATTGATGACGGGGGTGGACTTCTTGACGACGGGATCGACCCAGGCGCCATCGATATAGAATTGCAGGCGGTTGACCATCGGAAACCTCTTGTGCGGGGCGTATGGAGAACAGAACGGAAGCGTTCGGCAGGCATCCTTGCACGAAAGCTTGATCAGTTGAACCCGCCATATGCGGTGGCGCCGCGATGCGGCGGACACCGGATATAAGATCAGCCTTGCGATGGTGGCAAGACGGCTCGCTGTCGCTCCTTCCCCTCTCCGTCCTCCTGCCTTACACCGCCATTTTGCGGTGCCGCACCGGGGCCCCGATGGTTACCGCTTCGGCGGCGTCGATGATGGCGTTGGCGTCGATGCCGTGGTGGCGATAGAGGTCGCCGATCGTGCCGGTTTGGCCGAAATGCTCCACCCCCAATGCCTCGACGCGATGGCCGCGCACGCTGCCTAGCCAGCCGAGCGAAGCAGGATGGCCATCGAGCACGGTGACGAGACCGCAGTCGCGGTGCAGGACCGAGAGCAGCTTTTCGACATGGCTGAGATGCTGCACGCCGCGCCGGTCACGGCGCAAATTCCGTGCCGCGGTCCATCCGGCATGAAGCCGGTCGGCGGAGGTGATGGCGAGCAGGCCGACATCGCGATGGCTCTCGCCGATGAAACCAACCGCCTCGATCGCCTCCGGCGCAACCGTGCCGGTATAGGCAACCACGATATCACAGTTCGGCCCCGGCCGCCGCAGCCAATAGGCGCCGTCGGTGATGTCGCGCTGCAGTTCGCCCGTCATGATCCGCTGCGGCTGCTCGATGGTGCGGGTCGACAGCCGCAAGTAAACCGAGCCGCCCTCGGCGCCCTCACGCTGCATGTGCTGGAAGCCCCATCCCATCATCACCGCGAGTTCGTCGACGAACGCAGGCTCGAACGCGGTGAGCCCATCCTGGCCGATGCCGATCAGCGGCGTCTTGATCGACTGATGCGCGCCGCCTTCGGGCGCCAGCGTCACGCCCGATGGCGTGGCCGCCACCATGAAGCGCGCATCCTGGTAGCAGGCATAGTTCAGCGCATCGAGGCCGCGCTCGATGAAGGGATCGTAGAGCGTGCCGACCGGCAGCAGCCGCTCGCCGTTAATCTGGTGTGACAACCCGAGCGCCGAGAGCAGGATGAACAGGTTCATCTCGGCGATCCCGAGCTCGAAATGCTGTCCCTTCGGCGAATATTCCCAGGTGTAGGCGGAGGGAATCTTCTCCTGCCGGAACAGATCGTGGTTCTCCGCCTTTGCGAACAGGCCGCGGCGGTTGACCCAGGCGCCGAGATTGGTCGACACCGTGACATCGGGCGACACCGTGACGATGCGCGAGGCGAGCGCACTATCGCCACGGGCGATCTCGTTCAGCACCAGGCCAAAGCCCTGCTGCGTCGACATCTGCGCCGACGGCTTGTAGGCAAGCTGCGGCGGCACCTCAATCTGAGGCGCCTCCAGCCGGCGCCGTCCCTCGCGGTTGAATGGCGCCTCGCCCAGGAACGCTTCGAGCGCGGCCGGATCCTGCGACAGGCCTTCGAACTTCTCCCACTCATGGCCCGGCCGGATGTTCTGGCTCGCGCGCCATTTCTCCATCTGCGCGACCGTCATCAAGCCGGCATGGTTGTCCTTGTGGCCCTGGAACGGCAGGCCGACGCCCTTGATGGTGTAGGCGATGAAGCAGACCGGACGATCGTGATCGATCGCCTCGAACGCCTCGATCATGCTCGCCATGTCATGGCCGCCGAGATTGGACATCAGCGCCAGCAGCTCCTCGTCGCTGCGGCGGTCGATCAGGGCCGAGACCGGTCCCTGGTCGCCGATGTCGTCCTGCAGATGCTTGCGGAAGGCAGCGCCGCCCTGGAAGCAGAGCGCGGCATACATCTGGTTCGGGCAATTGTCGATCCAGCGCTTCAACGCCTCCCCGCCCGGCTCGGCGAAAGCCTCAAGCATCAGCTTGCCGTATTTGACGATGACCACGTCCCAGCCGAAATTGCGGAACATGGTTTCGAACTTGGCCCACAATCCTTCGCGCACGACGGCATCGAGCGACTGCCTGTTATAGTCGACCACCCACCAGGTGTTGCGCAACCCGTGCTTCCACCCTTCGAGCAGCGCCTCGAAGATGTTGCCCTCGTCCATCTCGGCGTCGCCGACCAGCGCGATCATGCGGCCTTCAGGACGGTCCTGCATCCAGCCGTGCGATTTGACGTAGTCCTGCACCAGCGAGGCGAACAGCGTCTGCGCCACGCCGAGCCCGACCGAGCCGGTGGAGAAATCGACGTCGTCGACGTCCTTGGTGCGCGATGGATAGGACTGCGCGCCCTTGTAGCCGCGAAAATTCTCCAGCTTCTCGCGGGTCTGATGCCCGAACAGATACTGGATCGCATGGAACACAGGGCTCGCATGCGGCTTCACCGCGACGCGGTCCTGTGGGCGCAGCACCGAGAAATAGAGCGCCGACATGATGTTGGCGAGCGAGGCTGATGATGCCTGGTGGCCGCCGACCTTCAGCCCATCCGCATTGGCGCGGATGTGGTTGGCGTGATGGATCGTCCATGACGACAGCCAGAGCACCTTCCGCGCCAGCGCGGACAACAGTTCCAGGCGAGCGGGCGCAATTCCCATGATCGTGCTCCGGGCGTGATTCAAATATGCGCCGATTTTAGCGGGGGAGCCATCGGCAAAAATCTCAAATCCTTGCGACAAACCGTCCGTGATTGGGATAAATTCCCACGTCCTGGTTCCAAACTGCGAGTCCATTCCAATGCCAGCGCTAGACGCCATCGACCGCAAGATCCTCAGCCTGCTGCAGACCGACAGCCGCATGACCATGCAAGAGCTCGCCGACAAGGTCGGGCTGTCGGTCTCGCCGTGTCACCGCCGCGTGAAGCTCCTGAAGGAGCGCGGCGTGATCACGCGCTATATCGCCACCGTCGACCAGAAGGCGCTCGGGCTGCATGTCAGCGTCTTCATCTCGATCAAGCTGGCGCGGCAGAAGGAGGAAGACCTCAACCGCTTCGCGCGCGCGATCTCGAAATGGGACGAGGTTCTGGAATGCTATCTGATGACGGGCAACCGTGACTATCTCCTGCGCGTCGTCGCCGCCGACCTCTCCTCCTATGAAGCGTTCCTGAAGAACAAGCTGACGCGGCTCGACGGTATCGCCTCGATCGAGTCGAGCTTTGCATTGAGCCAGGTGAAGTATTCGATCGCGCTGCCGGTGTGAGGCGGTGCTACGATCCCGTAGGATGGGTGGAGCGCAGCGAAACCCATCATTCACGCGGCGCGCTCCATCGCGATGGGTTTCGCTTCGCTCTCCCATCCCACGAGTCCAGCGTGCGCCGTCAGACCCTCATTCTGAGGAGCGGCCGTTTGACCGCGTCTCGAAGGATGGGAAAATCGCGCGAAGGATATGACGCCGTCATGGCCGGGCTTGTCCCGGGCATCCACGTTCTTCCACACGCCCAAGAGAAACGTGGATGGCCGGGTCAAGCCCGGCCATGACGGTGAGGAGGTAGTGTCGCGCCTTTCGTCATTCCGGGGCATTGCGAAGCGATGAGCCCGGAATCCATTTCTCCGCTTGCGTCTGTTGCGCGATGGATTCCGGGTTCGTGCTTCGCACGCCCCGGAATGACGGCGGAATTTGAGGCTCGAGAAGCGGTGGGGTTACGCTTCGCTAACCCACCCTACGAACCACGGACTGCGAGGCTCTTCATCAGGGCCGATATCCCAAACGTCCAGGGTTCGCATTCGTCGCTTGAGCGCATGCGGTTGACGAGCTTGCCGAGCTCGGGGGCCGCGATCGTGACGATGTCGTCGCGCTTGTGGGTAAAGCCCTGGCCCGGCGTATCGCGGTCCTTTACGGGCGCGAACATGGTGCCGAGGAACAGCGCAAAGCCGTCGGGATATTGATGGACCGGTCCGATGGTCTGCGCCACGAGGTCGGTCGGATCGCGGCTGATCTTGCTGATCGACGAGTGGCCATCGAGGACGAAACCATCCGCTCCGTTCACGGTCAGGCCGACATCCATGTTGCGGACATGGCCGAGCGAAAAGCTGGCATCGAACAGGCGGAGCAGCGGGCCGACCGCGCAGGAGGCATTGTTGTCCTTGGCCTTGGACAATAGCAGCGCCGAGCGGCCCTCAAAGTCGCGCAGGTTGACGTCGTTGCCGAGCGTGGCGCCGACGATGTTGCCGCGGCTCGAGACGATAAGCACAACCTCCGGCTCCGGATTGTTCCAGGTCGATTTCGGATGCAGGCCGGCATCCATGCCGGTGCCGACCGAGGACAACACCGGCGCCTTGGTGAACACCTCCGCATCGGGGCCGATGCCGACTTCCAGATACTGGCTCCAGGCCTGCTGCTCGATCAGCACCTGCTTCAGCCGCATCGCCTCCTCCGATCCGGGCTTGAGCTTGGAGAGATCGTCGCCGACCAGCCGCACCACCTCCTTGCGGATGGCCTCGGCGGAAGCGGGATTGCCGCGCGCCCGCTCCTCGATCACGCGCTCCAGCATCGAAATGGCGAAGGTGACGCCCGCGGCCTTCAACACTTGCAGATCGAGCGGCGCGAGCAGCCACGGCTTTTGCCGATCGCGGCGGTCCGGCGGCGTGTTGGCCACGATGCTGTCGAGGTCGCCGACAGGCTCGCCCTTGACGGCGCGCAGCGCAGCGGCCGGATCGCTCTCCTCGCACAATGCGCTGACAGTCGGAAAGCGCGCGGTCACATCGAACACACCGTCGCTGCGCACGGCGACCACGGCCGGTCCGTCGCGCCGCGGCAACCAGACGCGCCCGACCAGCGTGCCGTTGGTGCCGTCCTCCGGCAGGATGTCTTTGGCAGTCAGCGTGATCATCGGGCTATCTCCCATCCCTTTTCGTTGTTAGCGGCGCTTCTTAGCACGCCTGCGACGCCAGTGTAGAGATGCTCGTCATCCCGATGTCACAGAAGCAGCGTCAATTCCGGCACTCCACATCCCGACTGTGAGCAGCCGAGAGATAGCACTCCATGACCACATCCACTCCGATCGACGAAGCCGCCCTGCGCGAGCGCATCAACCAGGAAATCGCCGACAATCTTGACGAGGAACTCGAGCTCGAACTCGACGATACGCGGCTGGACGATCTCGACGACGTCGCGCGGGCCGGCCTGCCTGTGCTCGATCGCAAGCTCTATTTCCGGGAATTGCTACGGCTGCAGGGCGAGCTCGTGAAGCTGCAGGACTGGGTGCAGCACGAGAAGAAGAAGGTCGTGATCCTATTCGAAGGACGTGACTCCGCCGGCAAGGGCGGCGTGATCAAGCGCATCACCCAGCGCCTCAACCCGCGCATCTGCCGCGTCGCGGCGCTGCCGGCGCCGAGCGAGCGGGAGCGGACCCAATGGTACTTCCAGCGCTATGTCGCGCATCTTCCGGCCGGCGGCGAGATCGTGCTGTTCGACCGGAGCTGGTACAACCGCGCCGGCGTGGAGCGCGTGATGGGCTTCTGCACCGACGAGCAATACCAGGAATTCTTCAAGTCGGTGCCGGAGTTCGAGCGCATGCTGATCCGCTCCGGCACCATCCTGATCAAATACTGGTTCTCGATCACCGATGACGAGCAGCAATTCCGCTTCACGATGCGGATCCAGGATCCGCTAAAGCAGTGGAAGCTGAGCCCGATGGACGTCGAGGCACGGTCGCGGTGGGAGCAGTACACCAAGGCCAAGGAGACGATGCTGGAGCACACCCACCTGCCCGACTCGCCCTGGTGGATCGTCGATGCCGTCGACAAGAAGCGCGCCCGGCTGAACTGCATCTCGCATCTGCTCAGCCAGATTCCGTATCAATCGGTGCAGCACATCCCGGTCGTGCTGCCGCCACGCGTCCGCAATCCTGACTATCATCGCGGTCCGGTCCCGCCGGAGATGTACGTCCCGGCGGCGTTCTGACGGAAGGCGTCGTAGGGTGGGCAAAGCGCAGCGTGCCCACCTTTCTTGCACCGATCGTGGATGGTGGGCACGCTGCGCTTTGCCCACCCTACGACTCTTCTCCCTCTCCCCGTTCTTACGGGGAGAGGGTTGGGGTGAGGGTGCCTCCGCGCAGACGGTAAGAGACCAATCCGCGGAGACAGCCCCTCACCCGGACCGCATCTGTCGATGCGATCCGGCCTCTCCCCGCAAGCGGGGCGAGGCAAGTAGACGGCTACCAGGAAAAGCGCACGACGCCCTTGCCGGCATAGGATTGGCTGATGCCGGAGAATTCGCCTTCGAAGGTGCCGGCCGCGGACCAGCCGTTCAGCCACTTCATCTCCAGCGACGCCGTGGTGAGCGCGGAATCGGGCGCCTGCGCCGCGCCGTTGACGACGAAGGCTGCGCCCGGCAGCGTTTGGAACACGGCGCTCGCGGCGCGGTCCGGATTGAAGTCATGCGCCCACGCGGCGCGGCCGCGCAGCGTCACTATTCCGTCCTCGACGGCGAACGACTTGTCCGCGCGCAGGCCGAGCTCGGTACGCGTGTCGGTGACGCTCTTGGCGCTGTAGTTCAGTGCAAAGGCGTTGGCGCCGGAGACCACGGCCTCGGCGTAGTTCGGCAGCTCGAAGGTCGTCACCTGCGCCGCGGCGTAGGGCGTGAGGCCCAGCCACGGCGTGGCGTAGCGATAGCCGCCCTCGAGCCGGCCGGAATAGGTGTTGGCGTTGAACTCCGCGCGGAGATGGTCGACACCTGCGACGGTGACGAAGCGGTCCGTGGTGACATCCTGCCAGCCATAGGCGAATGCGGCGGAGAGATAGGCCGGGCCTGTGGTAGTGCGCGCGAATGCGCCGGCCTGGAACAGGTCGGAGCGGCCCCAGCCGAGGCCGTTGACGCTGAAATTGGTGCCGCCACCGGCAAGCGCAAAACCTGCGAGCAGCGACGGCGAGACGCGATAGTCGAAACCGACGGCAGTGCCATAGACGCTGCTGCTGGCGTTGTTCGAGCCGAGCACGGCGTTGCCGTCCGTGGTCTGCGAACCGCCAAAGCCTGCGGCCCACACGCGCCAGCGCGGATCGAAGCCCGGCGGCGCGGCAGGCGCTTTGCGATAGACGGCAGCATAGGCATCGCGTTCGCGCTTGCTGCGCGCCGTGCGGGTCGAGGCGTAGGCGTTGGCGCCGTCCACATCGGCAAAGGGCGTTGCGCCCGCGCCGTCACCGGAGCCGCCGTCGCGGCCGGCGATGAACGGATCGGTCAGCAATCCCAGGAACAGGTTCATCGCGTTGAAGGTCGCCTGCTGCGATCCCGTCGCCACCTCGCCGGAGGCTTGCGTCAAGCCGGCCGGCGTCAGCGACGCGAACGGCAAGGGAATGCTGCCATTGGCATTGAAGAAGTTGGTCAGCGCGCCAGCGACGTTGTGCTGATTGATGTTGAGATTGGATTTGGCGCCGAAGTCGAGGCCGAACGTCAGGTAGGCATTGGTCGCGTCATAGCTTAGCGCGGCCGTGAGTGCGCCGGGCAGACCGGACACGCTGAGGCCACTGAATGTCGTCCCGCCAAGGCCGCCATCCGCGGTCAGGATCGTATACGGCCGCTTCGAGATCGAGCTGCCGGGCGAAAGGCTGGCGCCGACGGCGCCGGCGAGCGTTGCCGTGCCGGTCACGTGGGTGAAGGAGGACGTGGTGGAGCTGAGCTGCACCAGATAGAGCGCGCCGGACTGCAGCACGAGATTGCCGGCGACCGTGGTGGAAGCGCCCGGCACCGCATTGCCCGGCATGAATGCGCCGCCGCTTGCGATCGTGGTGTTGCCGACCGTGCCGATGCCCAAGAGCACGCCGCCGGCGCTGACCGCCACGCTGCCGCTGATGACGCCGTCGACCGCGAGCGTGCCGCCCAGCACGTTCCAGTCCTGGGCACCGGTGCCAGTCACGGTCCATTTCGAGCTGTCGACCTTGTTGAAGGTCGAGAAGCCATCGTACTGATTGCCCGCACCGATCAGGCTAAGGTCGAAGGTGCCCGCGCCGGCGCCGCCGAGCTGGAAAGTATCCGCGCCGGTGCCAAGCACCAAGCCGTGGATAACGCTGCCCGGGCCGAGCGTCAGCACATTGGATCCGCAGCCGCAGAATTCGATCGCGGCGCTCCCGCTTGCCGCGTTGATGGTTCCCGAATTGAAGACGCTGCCGTCGGCCAGGATGCCGGTGCCACCGTTGCCGACATTGATGGTGCCGGTATTAATGACGTGACTGGCGGAGCCCGAGACATCGATACCCCTGGAGCTGTTACCGACAGTGATCATGCCTGCGTTCGTGAGGATCAACGAATCGCCGAATGCGGTGATGCCTTCGGCAAAGTCGCCAGCGATGATCTGGCCTTCGTTGATGATCCTGTTCGACGAACCGAGCAACGCGATGCCGGCACCTCCCCTGGTCACGCTCACGGTGCCGCTGTTGGTGACCAGTGCGCGATCTCCCACACCGTAGATGCCGGCGGCGCCGTCCGCGCCGGTGATCGATCCGCTGTTCGTGACCCTCGCGTCATCGCCTTGCACGGCAAGGCCGATGCCTGCTTGGCGCAGCGTGATGGAGCCGGCGTTGCTGATCACGGCATTGTTGCCCTGCACGGACATGCCGGCAGCACCGTCGCCGACTGCAATGCTCGCGCCTGTGGCGTTGATGAGCGTGTTGTTGTCGTTTATCGCGCTAATGGCTCCGAAGGGCGAGAGCGAAACACCCATTGTGATGGCGCCGGCATTCGTTACCGTGCTGTTGCCCGCGACGAAGATGGCGGCGCCCTCGTCACCGATCGTGATGGAGCCTGTCGCGGCGTTTATGATCGTGTTGTTCTGGCCCGCGAAGATGCCGGTGCCCCATGTTCCCGCAGAGAGCGCACCGCTGTTGGTGACGACGTTGCCGTCGCCGACCGAGATCGCGATTCCGTTCGAAGCAGCGGAAATGATCCCGTTGTTGGTGACCGTGTTCGAGTTGCCGGCGCTCAGGCCATTCCGCAAGGGATCCCGATTCAGCGTGCCGTTATTGATGACGGTGTTGAAATCGTTGAGACTGATCGCCGTCGTGCCGTTGTCGTTGAGGATTGCCCCCGACTGCACGGAGACGGTGAGATTGTTGACGCCGGCGCCGGCCTTGAACCCATCCGGGACAAACCCGCTGCAGGTGACGGTCTGGCCGCTGGTCGCCGGATCGGGCACGCATTGTGCATTCGCGGCCACGGTAGGAAAACCGAGGCCCGCAAGGATAGCTGCCACAGCGACGACGCGCGCGCCGAGGCCAGCCGGCAACCGATACCACACGCCAAAAGCCCCCTCATTCCCCCGCGCCTCACGGCGCTTCCCTGGAACTCAGGTAGCATGCGGTTTGCCGACCGGTGGCAAGAATCCGGCCGAATGCCGCTGATCGCTCAGTTTTCGCGGCGCCACTGTGGCGCGGTCGCAACGATTGCGCGGCGATACGTCTCACTCCGCGCACGCAGTCAGGCGTTCGGCGAAGGCTCGCCGGGCACGGTCAGGAGCTGCGAGCGACGGATTCGCTCGCGGTGGGCGGTGTAGAGGCCGGACGCGACGATGAAGGCGGCGCCGATCACGGTCCAGATGCTCGGCACCTCGCCGAAGATGAAGAAGCCGAGCAGGCTGACCCACAGCAATTGCGTGTAGGAGAACGGCGCCAGCACCGAGGCATCGGCATAGCGGAAAGCCAGCACCACGATCCACTGGCCCGCGGTCGAGGCCACGCCGACCAGGATGCCGAGAAGAATGTCGTGCCAGCTCGGCGTCACCCAGGCGAACGGCACCATGACGCTCATGATCGCGAAGCCCACGATGGCGGAATAGGTCATGGTGGTGATGGCGGCATCGCGGCCGCTGATCATGCGCGTCATGATCAAGGTCGAAGCCCAGCAGAAAGCCGACAGCAGCGGGAAGAAGGCGGCGACGTGGAACGCGCTGGTGCCGGGCCGCAGGATGATGAGGACGCCGATGAGGCCGAGCGCGGTCGCGATCCAGCGCCGCAGGCCGACCTTCTCGCCCAGGAAAACGATAGACAGCGCCGTGACGTACAGTGGCGCCACGAAGCCGGTGGCGGAGGCTTCCGCGATCGGGAGGAAGGCCAAGCCGGAGATGAAGAACAGCGACGAGCCGAGCAGCGTCGCGCCGCGGAGGAACTGCAAGCCGACCCGGCCGGTTCGCAGCGCAAAGAGCGGCGAGCCCGGCAGCATCGCAGGCGACATGATCAGCGCGAACACCAAGAAGCGCATCCAGGTGATCTCGATCGATGGCAGCGTCGCCGACAGATATTTCGAGGTGACGTCGGACGTGCCGAGAAAAATCGTCGACAGCAGAATCAGCGCGATGCCCTTGAACGGCCGATCGGCGCGCGCGGGGGCTTTGCGGGAGACGGATTTCTTCGCAGGCGAACATTTCTTTGCAGGCAATGGCAAAGGTGCGCTGTCCAGCCTGGCGGCTGCGGCGGGGGGCGGTGTCACGGCAATCTCGGAGGCACAAATAAGCGAATCTGCGAGCCTCTAAAAAACGCCAAATGGCGGCGCGCGACAAGGTCTGAAAACAGGACTCCGATATGCGCGAATGTGCGCGGCCGCACGCCACGAAGGTTGCAATTCTTTGTTAAGAATCGTGTTCGCTATCGCTAGAGCATCGGCAAACTTCGCGGCTTGGGACCGCGCGGAAAAGCCTTGTTCAAAGCTTCGATCTCGCTGGCGCTGAGCACGAGATCGCCGGCCGCCGCATTCTCAGCGGCGTGCTCCGCGCTCGACGTTTTCGGGATTGAGAACACGGAAGCCGCGCGGGTGAGAAAAGCCAGCGCGACCTGGCGTGGCGTGGCGTTGCGCGCCTTCGCGACCTCCTGCAGCACCTCCCCGCCCTTGCTCCGTGGCGAAGGAAAATCATTGTGGCCGAACGGCGAGTAGGCGACCACGGCGACGCCATGCTTCTCGCACCACGGGATCACAGCATGCTCGATCGCGCGCTCCTGCAAATGATAGAGCACCTGGTTGCAGGCGATCCTGCCCTTACCCGAAACTTCCAGCATCTCGCCGAGATCATCGGCGTCGAAATTGCTGACGCCCCAGGACCGTATTTTCCCGGAGGCGACCAGTTCCTCGAACGCCGCGACGGTGTCCTCCAGCGGATAGGATCCGCGCCAGTGCAACAGATAGCAGTCGAGGTGGTCGGTCTTCAGCCGCTTCAGCGAGCGCTCGCAGGCAGTGATGGTGCCGCGGCGCGAGGCGTTGCTGGGCAGGACTTTCGAGACCAGGAACAATTCGTCGCGCCGGCCTTGAATCGCATCCGCGATCACGAGCTCGGCATCGCCGTACATCTCCGCAGTGTCGATATGGGTCATGCCGAGCTCGATGCCACGGCGCAGCGCCGCCACCGCCGCCTTGCGGTCGCCGCGGTCGAGATACCAGGTGCCCTGCCCGATCACGGAGACATTGGGGCCATGGTGGCCGAATTTTTTGGTGCGCATGATCGCCTCGCTCATCGGGGACGACCAACCCTAGACGATTGGTGAGGCGATGTCGCGGCAATACGCCCTGTCGTTCCTGCGAAAGCGGGACCCATAACCACAGGAAGATGTTGTGGCGCGAGTAAGCAGCTACAGCCACGCATCTCATCAAGTCCTGTGGTCATGGGTCCCGGGTCAAGCCCGGGACCACAGCGGAGTTTGTGGCGCGCGCATGCATGTCGCCGTCAGACGTTGAGGTTCATCCAGACCGCCTTTGGCTCGGTGAAATTGTCGATCGCGGCCGTGCCGTGCTCGCGGCCGAGGCCTGAATCGCGCTCGCCGCCCCAGGGCAACCGCACATCGGTGTAGCCATAGGTGTTGATCCACACCGTGCCGGCCCGCGCGCGCTTGGCAAAGCGCTGCACGCGGCCGATGTCGCTGCTCCAGACACCGGCGGCGAGGCTGTAGGCGGTGCCGTTGGCGATCCGAAGCGCATCGGCCTCGTCCTTGAACTTGATCACGCTGACGACGGGCCCAAAGATCTCCTCCTGCGAGATCCGCATCTCGTGCTTCACATTGGCGAACACAGCCGGGCTGATGAAATAGCCGCGATCGCCGACGCGGTCGCCACCGGTCACAAGCAACGCGCCTTCCTGCTTGCCGATGTCGACGTAATCGAGAATGGTCTTCATCTGCTTGTCCGAAATCACCGGTCCGAGCGCCGTGGCGCGGTCCTGGGGATCGCCGATGCGGAGCGCGCTTGCGCGTGCGGCCAAGCGTTCGACCACCTCGTCATAGACGCTCTCCTGCACCAGCACACGCGAGCCGGCCGAGCAGACCTGCCCGGCGTTGAAGAAGATGCCGGCGGCCGCAGCCTTCGCCGCGGCATCGAGGTTCGCGTCCTCGAAGATGACGTTGGCCGACTTGCCACCGAGCTCCAGCGACACGCGTTTGAAATTGCCGGCTGCGCCGCGCATGATACCGCGACCCACACCGGGCGAGCCGGTGAACGTGACCTTGTCGACGTCAGGGTGATTGACCAGCGCCTCGCCGGCAATGCGGCCGGGGCCGGTGACGATATTGAGCACGCCGCGCGGCAGGCCGGCTTCAAGTGCGAGCTCGCCGATCCGGAGCGCTGACAGCGAGGTCAGCTCGGCCGGCTTCATGACGATGGTGCAGCCGCAAGCCAGTGCCGGCGCGAGCTTCCACATGCCGATCATCAGCGGAAAATTCCAGGGCACGATCGCGGCGACCACGCCGACCGGCTCGCGGACCGTGTAGGTGAGCGCATCGTCGCGGGTGCTCACCACATCGCCGCCGATCTTGTCGGCCCAGCCGGCGTAATACGTCAGCGTGTCGATTGCCGCCGGAAAGTCCTGCCGCAGCACCGCCGCGATCGGCTTGCCGGCATCGAGGCTTTCGAGCTCGACGATCTCGTCGGCATGCTGCTTCAAGAGCTCTGCCCATTTCAGAAGGATGTGCCCACGTTCGGCGGCGCGCATGGTGCGCCATGGTCCCTCAAAAGCGCGGCGCGCGGCAGCGACAGCGCGATCGACGTCCGCCGCTCCGCCTTCCGCAATCGTCGCGATCACTTCCTCGGTCGCGGGGCTGAGGGACTTGAATGTGCGTCCGGAGATGGCCGGGACGCGGGCGCCATCGATCAGCAGCAACTCTTCCGGGGCGGCGGAACGGCCGAGGGCCTCCCGCGCATAGTCATATGCAATTGACATCATATTTCCTCTTGGTTGGTATACCAAACCTAGGAGCATATGCCCTGCAGTAAATATGATATGTTCTGCCTATGGCTCGCGAAAATATGAAGTTTGTTTCATAATGAGAAGCTACGACGATGCTGCACATCGAGATTGAAACCATCTGGCGATTTCACCGCGAAGGCAGCCCGCAGACGGCTGTGGTGATCCTCGGCATCCTCAACGAGATCCGCAAAACCGGGAAAATCTCCAGCGCGGCCACTGACGCGCACCTGTCCTATCGCCACGTCTGGAACCTGATCGACCAATGGTCGGAGTTCTTCGGCGTGCCGCTGGTGGAGACCCAGCGCGGTAAGGGCTCGAAGCTGACGTCGTTCGGCGAGAAACTGGTCTGGGCCGGCGAGCGCATGCAGGCTCGCCTTGGCCCGCAACTCGAAAACCTCGCGCAGGAGCTGGTCACGGAGATCAAGCCGTTCCTGCACCAGCGTCCCTCGGTGATCCGCGTTCATGCGAGCCACGGTTTTGCGGTGTCAAAGCTGCGTGAATTCCTCGACCGCGAGCCCGGCATGGGCGTCGACCTCCGCTATGTCAGCAACCAGAACTCGCTGGTGTCGCTGGCGCAGGGCGCCTGCGACCTTTCCGGCGTGCACCTGCCACGCAGCGAATTGCGCGCGCAGGGCATCAAGGCGTGCCGCGACTGGCTCGATCCGCGCGAGGACCGCGTGATCAGTTTCGTCACGCGCGAAATGGGCCTGATGGTCAAGCGCGGCAATCCGCTCAAGATCAGCTCACTGAAGGATCTGGTCGATCGCAAGGCGCGCTTCGTCAACCGCGATCACGATTCGGGCACAAGGCAGCTTTTCGACCAGCTGCTGGCACTGCACCGGATTGCCGAGAGCAGGATCAATGGCGCACAGCAGATGGAATTCACCCATGCCGCCGTTGCCGCCTATGTCGCCAGCGGCATGGCGGATGCGAGCTTCGGCGTCGAAGCGGCCGCCCGCCAATTCGGGCTCGATTTCATCCGGCTACTGACGGAAGATTATTTCTTCGTCTGCAAGAAGGCGTTCCTCGAGTCAGAGCCGATGCGGCGCCTGCTCGAGATCATGAAGAGCGGCGCTTTCCACAAGGCCATCGACGCCCTTCCCGGCTACGTTGCCTCCGAAACCGGCAAGGTCAGTGGCGTGAAGGATTTCCTGGAACGCATGCACTCTGATCGCTGAGGCCGCGCCGGCCGTTCGCTGGCCGAAATTGCACTGCTCGAGCACCGGCTGCAGCAGGACCTGCCGACGCTCGGGATCTACCTCGGTGCCCAGCTCATGGCACGCGCGCTCGGCAGCCGCGTATTCGCCGGCCATGCCAAGGAGATCGGCTGGGGAACCATCGACCTCACGGGCGAAGGCGCCTCGTCCTGCCTGCGCCGCCTCGGGAAAGGGCCGACCGTGCTGCACTGGCACGGCGACACTTTCGATCTTCCGCAGCAAGCTGTGAGGCTCGCTTCAAACGCCAATTACGAGAACCAGGCCTCCGCCTATCGGCAGAACGCGCTTGCGCTCCAGCTCCATCTCGAGGCCGACCGGCGTCAGCTGGAAGAGTGGTATGTCGGCCACGCGGCCGAATTGTCGGCGTTAAAAACGGGGTGGCGGTTTGAGGCGGTCCATGATTCAAGCTTCTGATGTGGACAGCATGAATCGGACCCAGACGGCCGCCGGTGTTGGGGGCACCTCAAGCGTCCGTTGTTGGACTCGGCGACACCTTGGAACGACACCTTGGAGATTGGACACATGGCGCTCAAGCGGATGGACAACGTAGGAATCGTCGTCGAAGACCTCGGAGGGACGATTGATTTCTTTCGCGAACTCGGCCTCGAGCTCGAAGGGCGTGCCACGATCGAAGGAGAATGGGCCGGACGTGTCACCGGATTGGGCGATCAGCGTGTCGAGATTGCCATGATGCGCACACCGGACGGCCACAGCCGGCTCGAGCTCTCCCGCTTCCTCACGCCGCCTGTCGTCGCAGATCACCGGAACGCCCCGGTCAATGCCCTAGGCTACCTCCGCGTCATGTTCGCCGTGGACGACATCGACGAGACGCTTGAAAGGCTCCGCACGCGCGGCGCGCAGCTCGTAGGCGACGTAGTCCAGTATAAAGACGCGTATCGGCTCTGCTACATCCGTGGGCCTGAAGGGCTTCTGATCGGACTCGCCCAAGAACTCGGCTGAGCGCAATACGAAGACAAACGGCGAAGAGTGACCAATTTCGGCGAGCGCGCCCGAGGCCGCCCCGCCTGTTCGAGATCAATCCCTCCAACCGACGGCCTCTGCCGTCGTTACACCGCGGCCCCGATACTCGCTGACTGCTTGCTGCCAATATGATAGGCTGATGCCCCTAATCGAGGAGAATGGATGCCATGGTACGTGGCCCCTGTTGCGGGGGCGGGATGAAATAGGCGGCTAGGCCGCACGATGGGAGGAAACTATGACCATCGAAAGCATTCTGAGGCGGAAGGGCACCGAGGTTACGACAATAGCTCCGGACGCCAGCATCAAGAGGGCGGCAGACTGGCTCCGCGCAAAGAATATTGGCGCTCTCGTGGTGACAAGTGAGGACTCTGTTCTCGGCCTGATTTCCGAACGTGAAATCGTTCATGCATTTTCTCGCTATGGCCAGACAGCCGGGTCGATGCTGGTCAAAGAAATCATGCAATGCGGTGTGACCACCGTGTCTCCAGACGAGAGTGTCAATCGCGTGATGAAACTGATGACGCACCATCGCGTGCGCCACATGCCGGTACTGCGCGCTGGCAAGCTGGCCGGCATCATCAGCATCGGCGATGTCGTCAAAGATCGACTCGAGGATCTGGAGCTTGAGACGAAAATTCTGCGTGACGTCTACCACGCAGCGCGCTGACGGCCCGGGCGGCGGCTCATAGGTGCGCTGTCAATCGTCCGGCGCGCTTTCATATGGGCATCGCCGGGCTCGCGCCAGGCCAATGGAGCCGGCACCTGGCACAGTTCGGAACGAAGGCTCGCTTCCGCCCGTGACTCATTGGACACGTTCGCGGTCCACATGGAAAGGGTCGAAGTTGAGCGATCTTGGGACCGCGTGTACTGATTGGTAAAAGTCGAGGGTGCAATGGCGAGGCTTATCGCGCTGGCTGGCTTGCCCGGGGTCGGCAAGTCAAGCATTGCGCAGTATCTGGCGCGGCGCTGCGGAGCCATTTGGCTACGAATCGATTCAATGGATCAGGCGATCTGGGCATCGGGTACAGCGCCGAGCGATCTCTTTGACTGAAGCTACCGAGCAGCCCAAGCAATCGCCGCCGACAATTTAGCTCTCGGCTTGGACGTAATCGCGGACTGTGTAAACGATTGTCAGGAGGCACGGGACGGTTGGGAGACGGCAGCGCAACGTACCGGAGCCGAAGTTAAATGGCTCGAAGTCGTGTGTAGCGATTCCTTCGAGCACCGTCGGAGAATTGAAACAAGATCAAGCGACATTGTGGGACTGGCGTTGCCCGACTGGGATGCGGTCACCATCCGCTCCTACGACAAGTGGAATCGGGATCGTCTTGTTATCGACACAGCACATCGCAATTTGGAGATGTGCGTGGAAGAGGCTCTCGAACTCCTACGTGGATGACAACCGCTATTCGCCCCGAAGCGGAAAAGCTCAAAGCTCGACGAGGCCGATGGCCGGACGCAGCTGACAGCACAGGAACAGCGATTTCAAGCAGACGCCGAGAGCCTAAAGCTTGCCTAGGTGATATTCCCCCGCGTCGACAAAGCTGCGGAAAGCATCGCATCCAATAAAAACGTTGTGGCTGTGAACGGGCTCACAATGCAACCAGCGCGATCATGTTTTGATCTAAGCGCATCAACCATTGATAGAATGGGATGCGACGGTCGCCGGAGGGCTTCCCCAGGAAAGGGGTAAGACATGAACAGCAAACCTCCCACTCCGAAGCGGGGTGCTTTCCCTACGCCGAAAGAGGTGCGCGACAAAGCACCAAAGTACAACCCTGACGCATCCGACACAGCCGACGATCAGGAAGGCAAGGAGACAGACTCTTCGCCGGACCAGCAGCGGCACGAGGATGCTCAGCGTGGACCGAAGAACGAAGCAATGGAGCCTAAGCGGAAATAATCGAAGTTCATTTCAGCAAACGGAGACTACCATGGCAATTCAGCTTGGAGGAAGCGGACAAGGTAGATATCCCAAACGCGGAGCGACTCCCACGCCGAGGAGCGTTTTGGCAGCCGCCACTCCACATAGTGTCGTTGGCCTTGCAGCGGCACCTCCCCATTTCATCACGATCCCTCATAGGCTGTCCTCTTGGGGCAATTTCGATCACGGCGATTGCGTCACTGCCGAAGAAGCGTTCGCGAAGGCGTGTCACAATCCGGAAATCTTCATTTCGGACAACGAAGTGATACGATGGGCGACGAAACATGGGGTGCTGGAGGGGGCCTATCTGCATCAGGTGATGCTTTGGATGCAGGAAAACGGCTTCCATCAGAACCGGCACATCTATGATGACGGCCAGATCTATTCGGTCGACTGGACGAATCCCTCCACGTTAAACAGCGCAATTGCGACAGGTCCGGTCAAGATTGGCGTTGCCGCAACCCAAATCCAGACCGCATGGAACTCAACGAACGGCAAGACCGGATGGTTTGCCCTTGGATTCAACAAGGACACCAACGAGGACCATTGCGTCAGCCTTTGCGGATACGGCTCGCTCAACTGGCTCGCACAGCAGCTTCAGGTCACCGTGCCGGCCGGTGTCGACGGTACAAAGCTCGGCTATGCGATGTTCACATGGGACTCGATCGGTATCATCGATCAGCCTTCCATGATCGCCGTTACCGAAGAGGCATGGCTCAGAACCCCGACGACGATCGTCAAGCCCGCAAAGACGCCCGCGCAGGAAAGCGTCACGGCGTAGCACGCTTCAGTGGAATGACTGCACCGGCGCGGAGCCTGCTTCACCGGCAGAGCTTCGCGCCGCCCTACAAATCCGCGGGGCGTCTCTTGCAGGCGAAGAACGCGGTGACGGCGAGCGGGATTGCGAGCGCGATCCATGAGGTCGTGTCCCAGATGCCATCGCCGAGCAAGGCGGACACAAGGCCGAAAGCGACGATCACCGCGATGATCGCCGGCAACAGAAAGATCTGGGTGAGCGAACGACGGGCGTTGATCATCAGAGGTGCTCCGGAACTTGCACGGCGGGATATCGGGATTCGGCCAATTCACCCACCACTCTACTCCGCGGGCGGCGCATGCGGTGTTTCGGCCGGTTTGCCGAAACGGCGTTTCGCCTCTTCGCGCCAGCGCTGGAAGGTGACGTAGAGCATCGGCACCAGGAAAATGCCGATCGAGCTTGCGGCGAGCATGCCGCCGAACACCGCCGTGCCGACCGCCCTGCGGCTGATCTCGGCGGCACCGGTCGCGACCACCAGCGGCACCAGGCCGAGGATGAAGGCGATCGAGGTCATCATGACCGCGCGGAACCGCATCTGGGCGCCGAGCTCGGCGGCCTGCGCGATCGGCAATCCGCCCTCGCGCTGCTCCTTGGCAAACTCGACGATCAGGATGCCGTTCTTGGCGGCGAGCGCGATCAGCACCACGAGGCCGATCTGGCCGTAGAGGTCGAGGTTCAGGCCTGCGACCTTGATCGCGATGTACGAGCCGAGCACACCGACCGTGACCGCCAGCAGGACCGGGATCGGAATGGTCCAGCTCTCGTAGAGCGCAACCAGGAACAGATAGGCGAACAGCACCGCAAGCGCGAGGATGATGCCGGTCTGCCCCGAGGCCGCTTGCTCCTGATAGGCGGTGCCGGTCCATTCGTAGGAATAGCCGGCCGGCAGCGTCGCCCGCGAAATCTCCTCCATCGCGGCGATCGCGGTGCCTGACGAGACGCCCGGCGCCGGACTGCCGTTGATGGTGACCGAGCGGTAGTTGTTGTAGCGGGTGATGACCTGCGGTCCGGTGACGATCCTCACGCTCGCGATGGAGCGCATCGGCACCATCTCGCCGCCGCTGTTGCGGACATAGATCTGCCAGATGTCGGAGATGTCACCGCGATTGGCGGCCTCGCCCTCCACATTGACCTGCCAGGTGCGGCCGAACAGGTTGAAATTGTTGACGTAGATGCCGCCCAGCGTCGCCTGGAGCGCGGTGAACACGTCGGCCATGTTCAGCCCGAGCGCCTGCGCCTTGGCGCGGTCGATGTCGAGATAGATCGACGGATTGGTCGCGGTGAAGGTCGAGAACACGCGCGCCAGCCGCGGATCGCGGTTGGCCGCATTGATCAGGCCGGTCATCGTGCTGCCGAGCGCGGCCGGATCCTGCCCCTCAAGCGCATCGAGCTGATATTCGAAGCCGCCGGAGGTCGAAAGCCCGATGATCGGCGGCAGGTTGAACGGCAGGATATTGGCCTGCCGGATCTGCGCGCCCTCACCAAACATCCGCCGGATCGTCGCCTGCACCGAATCCGCCGCGGCCTGCCGATCGGCGAACGGTTTCATGCGCGCCACCATGAAGGCCGAGTTCGGCTCGCTCGCGCCGTCGAGCAGCGAGAAGCCGATGATCGAGAGCACGTGCTCGACCTGCGGCATGTTCTTCAAGAGCGCCTCGACCTGCTTGGTCACCTCGCTGGTGCGCGACACCGACGCACCGTCAGGCAATTGCACCGAGATGAAGAAGGCGCCCTGATCCTCCTCGGGCAGGAAGCCCGTCGGAGTTATTCGCGACACGCCGAGAACGCCGCCGGCAAACACCAGCACCGCGACCAGCGACAATATCGCCACCCGCAGCAGCCGGCGCACCATGCCGGCATAACGGTCGCGCACCCAATCGATGCCGCCGAGCACGCGCCCCATGATGCCGCGGCGCGGCCCGGTATGCCGCAGGAACACGGCGCAGAGTGCCGGCGACAGCGTCAGCGCGTTCAGCGCCGAAATCACCATCGCCGCGCTGATCGTCACCGCGAACTGGCGAAACAGGGTTCCGGAGATGCCGGGGATGAACGCGATCGGCACGAACACCGACAACAGCACCAGCGAAATCGCGATGATCGGCGCGGTGATCTGCGCCATCGCCTTTTTGGTGGCCTCCGCCGGCGACAGCTCGGGCTCGCTCTCCATCACGCGTTCGACGTTCTCGACCACGACGATGGCGTCGTCGACCACGATGCCGATGGCAAGCACCATCGCAAGCAGCGACACGGTGTTGGCGGAATAGCCGAGGATGAGGAGAACCGCGAAGGTGCCGATCAGGCTGACCGGCACTGCGACCGCCGGGATCACCGTGGCGCGCAAATTGCCGAGGAACAGGAACACGACGATCACGACCAGCACGAAGGCTTCGCCGAGCGTCTTCAGCACTTCCTTGATGGTATCGGAGACGAAGGTCGTGGAGTCGTACTGCACCAGATAGGTCAGACCCGGGGGAAACCGTTCCGACAATCTGGTGAGCGTCGACTGCACCGCGGCGGCGGTGGTCACCGCATTGGCGCCCGGCGCAAGATAGATGCCGATCGGTACGCCGGGCTGGCCGTCGATCCGGGACTCGCTGTCCATGTTCTGGGCGCCGATCTCGACCCGGGCGACGTCGCTGACCCGGAGCACCGAGCCGTCCGGATTGGCGCGCAGCACGATATTGCCGAACTGGGCCGCCGTCGTGAGCCGCCCTTGCGTCTGCACGTTGAACTGGAACTGCTGGTCCTCGGCGATCGGACGGGCGCCGATGCGGCCGACCGGCGCCTGCACGCTCTGCGCCCGGATCGCCGCGATCACATCCGAGGGCGCCAGATTGAGGCTGGTGAGCCGCTGCGTATCGAACCAGATCCGCATCGAGTAGTTCAGCTTCGCGAACAGCGAGGCCTGGCCGACGCCCGGCGTGCGCGAGATCGCATCGAGCACGTTGATGATCGCGTAGTTGGTGATGAACAGCGGATCCTGCTGGCCGCTCTTGCTGTACAGCACGATGAACTGCAGCACGGCCGAGGATTTCTTCTGCACGACCAGGCCTTGCGCCTGCACCTCGGTCGGCAGTTGCGCGAGCGCGCTCTGGACGCGGTTGTTGACGTTGACGGTGTTGATATCAGGATTGGTGCCGAGCGCGAACGAGACGGTCAGCGTGTAGCTGCCGTCATTGCCGCTGGTCGACTTCATGTAGAGCATCTTGTCGACGCCGACGACCTGGGCTTCGAGCGGCTGCGCAACGCTCGATTCCACCACTTCGGCGGAGGCGCCGGGGAAATTGGCGGTGACGGTGACCTGTGGCGGCACGATGTCCGGAAACTGCGCCACCGGAATTTGCAACAGCGCCAGCGCGCCCGCGATGGTGATGACCAGCGCGATGACGATGGCAAGCCGCGGACGATCGACGAAGATGGCGGAAATCATGGGCTGGTGCCCGCAGGCTTCGGACCGATCGCGCCGCTGCTCCGGGGCGAGCCGGTGTTTTCCGCCGTTTCCTTCAGGCTCGACTGGATCAGCGCGCTTGCCGGTGCCGGCGCCACGGGCTGGCCGGGCCGCACCCGCTGCATCCCTTCAGCGATCACCTTCTCTCCGACCGAAAGCCCAGAGGTCACCGAAGCGATGGTCGCGGTCGACTGTCCAAGGACGATCCGCCGCTGCTCCGCCTTGTTGTCGGCCCCGAGCACGAAGACATAGTCGCCCTGCTGGTCCGACAGCACGGCCGAGCGCGGGATCGCCACCACGTCGACCGGCTGCGCGCCCTCGAGCAGGACGGTGACGAACTCGTTGTCGGTGAGCTGGCGCACCGTGACGTTGTCCGCCGACGACAGACGAGGCAGTATGGGATTGGGGATAATGCCGCGCAGCGTGATGGTATCGGTGTTCTGCGCGATCGTGTTGTTGACGAAGTTGAGCTCGCCGACCTGGTCATAGAGCTTGCCGTCGGGCAGACGGATCCTGATCACCACCGCCTTGAACCCGCCCAGCGTCGCGTAACGGTCTCGCAGCACGAGGCCTTCGCGCACCGACACCGGGAAGGTCACATACATCGGGTCCTGGCTCACGATGGTCGTGAGCACGCCTGAACTCGGGCTGACGACGTTGCCCTCGGTCACGGCCGTGCGGCCGATCTTGCCGTCGATCGGCGAGCGGATCTGGGTGTAGTCCAGATTGATCTTTGAGAGGTCGACTTGTGCCTGGGCAGCCTGCACCTGCGCTTCCAGGCTCTGCTCGTTGGCGAGCGCAGCATCATAGGTGGACTGCTGGCCGGCCGGGCCGCCGAGCAGGGCCTTGGCGCGGCCGGTCGTCAGCTTGGCGTTGACGAGGGTGGCCTGCAATTGCGCGACCTGCGCCTTCTTGGACTCAAGGTCCGCCTCGAACGGGCCGCGCTCGAGTTCATAGAGCATATCCCCGGTCTTGACCTCGGCGCCTTCGACGAAGTTCCGCTTTTCCAGGAAGGCGGTGACGCGGGCGACCACGTTGACCCGATTGGTGGCCTCGATCCGCCCCAGAAACTCGTTGGATTGCGTCACGGGCCGCTTGACCGCCTCGATGATACCGACCGCGGGAGGTCCCGCGGCCTGCTGGGCCTCGGCGGCGGTCAGCGCGCCGAACATGGCGCTGCCCAACGCGACGACCCCGGCGAGCCGGGCCATTGTTATCCCTGCAAGATTCACTGTTCGCGCCTTTGTCCCGTTTGACCCGGATCAATAGCATCCGCATCGGGAAAGCCAACGGTATGAACGTATGGCAGCGCTCAATCGATGCTCTCTCGATGGCCAGATCGCCGTGTCGCACCAAAATGTGATGGCGGAGGAAGGGATCAGGTCCGCAGGCCTCCGCTGGTAGCGCTGTGTGGCCCCGCCGCTACTGGAACGAACTTTTTTGGCCAGGCGCTGCACAACCTGTTGAATGTTGCTTGCTGCACGATGGGCCAGCAAGCCAAGCTTGGCTAGGCGCCGTGGGGCCGGTCGCCGGGGAGCTTTCCGATGGCAAAGCTCGGGATTTGCACGGCAGTCCTTCTTGCGATTGTCGGCGGATCGGAGACAAGGGCAGCCGACGTCGCGCCGACCAAGGCGCCGCCGGCAGCGTCCACGACGCCGCGCCCCTGCACCGACCCGTCGGACTTCGTCACGACCAACTGCCAGCTCACCTGGGAAGGCATCACGGTCTTCGGCATCATCGACACCGGCTTCGGCTGGCAAAGCCACGGTGCCTCGTTTGATCCGCGATCTGCAGTTGCAGCGTCCTACCTGGTCCAGAAACAGAACCGCTTGGCGACATGGACGCTCGCGCCCAATGCCTTGAGCAATTCGACCATTGGCATCAAGGGAACCAGGCCAATCGGCGAGGACTTTTCTTTCGTCTTTGACCTCGATGCCGGCTTCGACCCCTATTCGCTGCGATTCTCGAATGGACCCGGAGCTATCGCCGCGAATGCCGGCCTCCCGCAAAACCTGCAAACCGCCTATTCGGATTCAAGCCGGGCGGGCCAGTGGTACAACGGCCAGGGTTACGTCGGCGTCAGCTCCCCCACCTATGGCACGCTGACCCTCTTCCGACAGAACTCGCTGACGCTGGACGCCGTGTTCGATTACGATCCGTTCGGCGCCTCCTACGGTTTCTCGGCGATCGGCTTCCAGGGAATAACCTGCGGCGGCGGCAACACCGAAAATTGCAGACACTCGACGTCATTGAAGTACCGGTACAACTTCAACCATTTCCGGGCGGCGGCGCTGTGGCAGTTCGGCGGCTATGACGAGAACAATGCGTCCAATGGCGCCTATCAATTCCAGCTCGGCGGCGACATTCCGATCCGCGGCAATGACGTGCTCTCGGTCGATGCGATCTACAGCCATGTCAAGGATTCCGTGTCGCTCGCGCTTGCACCGGGAGCCAACAACGCGTTCGGGACGCCGATCGCCCCGTTCCTGCCGCAGACGCTGACGGCGACGATCTCCGACAACACCGCCGCGATGTTCGTGGCGAGATACACGACCAAGTCGCTGAAGCTGTACGCCGGTTACGAATACATTCGATACGAGCCGCCGAGCAATCCGCAGCTCGCCTTCACCGACATCGCCGGAAATTTCCTCTGCCGGGGCTGCGATGCCTTCAACGGCACGAACATCAATAATGCGGCGTTCGGCGTGAACGGGCTCGGCAACAAGACCTTTCAGGTCATGTGGGCCGGCATGAAATACGCCGTGAACGACGATCTGGATGTGATCGCCGCCTATTATCACTACATCCAGAATTCCTTCTTCGGCACTGCCGCCGGAGGCGCCTCCTTCTGCTCCTCCAGCACGCACGCGCAATGCGCCGGCACGTTCGACGCAATCTCTGCCGCGGTCGATTGGAGATTTGCGCCGAAATGGGATGCCTATTTCGGCGTGATGTTCACGCAGGTCAATGGCGGCCTGGCGTCCGGCTTTTTCCAGCACAGCAACGTCGCGCCCACAGCCGGGCTGCGCTTCCGCTTTTGAGACGGCGGATCTACGCTGACCGTTGCGACCAGCCTACCGGCGCCTCGATATCGAAATTGGCGAGCTCATAGCCGCGCCGGAAATCGACGATGTGCTTGTCCATCCAGGACCGCGCCTCGGCGGGATTACGCATCGAGAGCGCTTGCAGGATCTTCTCATGGGCGAACACCAGGCGCTCGCCCGCATTCAAGCGGGAGAACACCCGCAAGAAAGCCGGATAGAATAGCTGGCTCATCGGCTCGCGGCTGAGCTGCAGGGCGCGGTTGCGCGAGGCTCGCGCGATGATCTGATGAAACTCGATGTCGAGCGCAACGAGGCTCTGCTTGTCCTCGAGCGCGGCCTTGGTGTTCTCGACATTGGCGCGCAGCGCGGCCAGCAGGTCCTCGTCGATCCGCATCGCGGCGCATTCCGCCAGCACCGGCTCGAAACAGCGCATGCTTTCCCAGAGTTCGAAGAAGCTGATCTCCTGCAGCACGATCGCGGCCGTCACCTTCTCCGAAATGTCGGCCTCGCGCGGCGCGGTGACATAGAGCAATTTGCCGCCGTCGTGACGGCGGACGAGGCCGTTCTGCTCCAGCACCCGGATCGCTTCCCGGACCGTCGAGCGGTGCACACCAAAGCTTGCCGCCAGCGCGATCTCCGCCGGCACCCGGTCGCCGACCGCCCAGTCGCCCGACATGATCTTGGCCTCGATGCTGCGCACCACCAGCCGGTAGACCGGCTCGTTGCGCTCCTGGGCGTTGTTGCTGAGATCCGCTACAGACATCAGGCGACGCCTCGCGCGAACTCGCGGTCGCGCAATTCGCGGCGACGGATCTTGCCGGTGATCGTCATCGGAAGCTCGGCGATGTACGCGATCGCGCGCGGATATTTGTAAGGCGCGGTGACCGACTTGACGTGGTCCTGCAATTCGCGCGTCAGCTCCGGCGACGGCGCATGGCCTTGCCGCAGCACGACGAACGCCTTCACGATCTCCCCACGCTCGGCATCGGGGCTGCCGACCACCGCACACATCTGCACCGCCGGATGCTCGGCCAGCGCGTTCTCGACCTCGATCGGGCCGATGCGGTATCCGGCTGAATTGATGACATCGTCCGAGCGCCCGCGATACCAGAGATAGCCATCGGCATCCTTCTCCGCGCGATCGCTGGTCAGAAACCAGCGCCCGTCCGGACCATCGATAAAGCAGGCCGCGGTGCGCTCCGCATCCTTCCAGTAGCCGAGCATCAATTGCGGGTGTGGCACTTTCAGTGCGAGGTCGCCCTCCTGCCCCGGCGGCAAGCGGTTGCCCTTGGCGTCGATCACATCAAGGTCGGAGCCCGGCGATGGGCGCCCCATCGAGCCGTAACGGACCGGCTCGGTTGGATAGTTCAGCGCGACCATCAGGGCTTCGGTCTGCCCATAGGCTTCATCGATGCGGATGCCGGTCGCCGCTTCCCAGCGCTCGGCGACGACGGGGTTCATGGCTTCGCCCGCAGTGACGACGCGGCGCAGCCGGCCGAGATCATCGCGCGCGCGGACTTCGCCGACGACCCGCGACAACTCCGTGCCGGGCGCGCAGTAGACGGTGACCTGGTGCTTGCGCAGCAGTGCGAGCCGGTCCTTCGGCACGAACGGGCCGTCGAAGAAAAACGAGCAGGCGCCGCAGCTCAGCGGCCCGAAGATGATGCTGGTCCCCGCCTTGCTCCAGCCGGTGTCTGCCGTGCACCAGATCACCTCGCCGGGACGCAGATCGAGCCAGTAGATCGCGGAGACCCGCCACGCATAGATCGCGCGCGCCGCATGGACGACGGCCTTCGGGTGGCCGGTCGAGCCTGACGTATAATACATGATCGCGGGATCTTCGGCCCGGACGATCGCCGGCTCGATCGTCTCGGAGGCGCGCGCCATTTCGCTGTTCCAATCGAGCCAGCCTGACGTCTGGCCGAGCGCGATCCGCACCGGGATGAGCTCCTCCACGGATGCGAATTTGCCGGTCTGCTCGGGACGGCAGATCGCCGCCTTGGCCTCGGCATTGGCGACGCGATATTCGATATCGCGCGCCGTCAGCATCTCGATGCACGGGATCGGCACCGCGCCGATCTTCATCGCCGCAATCAGCGCGACGAACCATTCGGGTAGCCGCGGCAGCATGATGATGACGCGGTCACCCTTTTCGACGCCGTTCGCCCGCAACACATTCGCGAGCCGGTTCGATAGCAATGACAGATCGGAATAGCTGTAGCGTCGCGTCTCGCCCGCGGCATTCTCCCAGATCAGCGCCGGCCCATCCTGCTCGCGGGCGCGGCGGTCGATGATGTCAGTGCCGAAGTTGAAGGTCTCCGGCACCTGCCAGCGGAAATTGGCGCACAGGCTTTCATAGCCTTCGACCGCAGGCTCTTTGGGCGGTGACCAGACATCTCGCATCGTTTCCTCCTGCTCGCGCGTTTTGCGCTTGTTGTTCTGTTTCTGCGGCGCGCTCTTACCGCCGCCTATCTCGCGCCGTGAGTCACGATCCGCCGTCCGATCGCCCAGCGGTGCACTTCGGACGGGCCGTCATAGATGCGGAAGGCGCGGACGTCGCGATAGAACCGCTCGACCACCGTGTCGCGGGTGGTGCCGAGCCCGCCGAGGATCTGCAGCGAACGGTCCGCGACGCGCGCGATCGCTTCCGAGCAGATCACCTTGGCCATCGAGCTCTCGGTCGAGGCCCGCTCGCCTTTGTCGAGCAGCCAGGCCGTATGCCAGATCGTCAGTTGCGCCTGGTGGATATCCATCGCGTTGTCGGCCAGCATGAAGGAGACGCCCTCGTGCTCGCCGAGCGGCTTGCTGAACGCCTTGCGACGCCGCGCGTACTCGGTCGCGATCTCCTGGGCGCGGATCGCTGCGCCGAGCCAGCGCATGCAGTGCGTGAGCCGCGCCGGCGCGAGGCGAACCTGGGCGTGGCGAAAGCCCTGTCCGATCTCGCCGAGCACGGCGTCGGACGGCACGCGAAGTCCATTGAAGCGGACCACCGCATGCCCGCCGACAAAGCTGGAATCGATAGTGTCGAGCGTGCGCTCGATCGTGATCGCGGGGTCGGACATGTCGGCGAGGAACATGGTCGCGGCCCCCTCCATTCCTGCGCCGCTCGTCTTCGCCATGATGATCGCAAAGGCCGCGCCTTCGGCGCCGGTGATCAGCCATTTCTCGCCGTCGATGACCCAGTCATTGCCGTCGCGCCGCGCCGTGGTCTGCAACTGGCCGGGATCGGAGCCCGCGCCGGGAGCGGGCTCCGTCATGCAGAAGCAGGAGCGGATATCTCCGGTCGCGAGCGGCTTCAAATAGCGCTCGCGCTGGTCCGGCCGCGCCACGACATCGAGGAGATGGATGTTGCCCTCATCAGGCGCGGCGCAATGCAGCGCCACGGGACCGAGCATGGAATAGCCGGCGGCGGTGAACACGGCGGCGCGGCCGATATGCGACAGATGCTGGCCGCCATATTCCGCCGGCGCATGTGGCGCGAGTACGCCGGTCTTGCGCGCGAGCGCGTTGAGCTCGCGCCGTAGCTCGTCGGTCGGCCCATGGGAGGTCCAGCGCTTGTCCTTCTCGAACGGGACCACCGTGTCCTTGACGAAGGCTTTGACGCGATCGGCCAATTCGGACACGCGCGGCGGCAGCGAAAAGTTCATGTCGAGTTGATGCATCGTCAGTTTCCTCGCTCAGTTCCGGTCGCTGCGTCGCGCGCGACCAGGAGAATGTCTTCGCCAAGACGGGCGAAGTCGGCATAGCGACTGTCCTTCACCGCGCCGTTGACCCATTGCCGGTGCAGTTGCAAGAATACGATCCCGAGCTTGAACAGCGCGAGCACGCGCATCGCCGGCAGGTCATCGATATCCAGCCCGGTCAGGTCGGCATAGCGCCGCGCAACCTCGGCACGCCGCCAGAATCCAGCATGAGTCGTCGGCATCTGTTGCAGGCGCTGCAACGCCGGCGGATCATCCGGCTGCGCCCAGTAGCTCAAGAGCGTCGCCAGATCGAACAGCGGATCGCCCCGCGTGCCCATGTCCCAATCGACTAGCGCGACCGGCGAAAGCGTCTGCGGATTCAGGATCAGATTGTCGAGCTTGAAATCGCAGTGCAGCAGCGTCGACGCCCGCTCGCGGAATGTCTGCCGGGACAGCCACTGCGAAATGTCCTGCAGCAGACCTCGCAACGCGCCGTCCTCGGCAACCAGCGCGCCGCGTTTCGACCAGCCGGCAATCGCGCGGGCGATGAACCCCTCGGGGCGGCCAAGATCCTCGAGTCCGACCGCGCGCGCATCGACCCCGTGCAACGCGGCCAATGTTGCAACCATCATCTCCGAAAGAATCCCGGGTGCATCGTCGCGTCCTTGCAGCGGCGACAGATCTGCGCCGCGGATGACGAGCCCTGCCCGATACTCGATCAGTTGGAAGGGAACGCCGATGACGCTGCGGTCGCTGCAATAATGCAGCCCCCTCGCGATGAACGGGAGCGCATCGGCAAGGCGCGACAGGATGCGATGCTCGCGCGCCATGTCGTGGGCGCCCGGCGGCAGATCGCCGTCGGGCGGACGGCGCAGGACAGTCGGTGCGCCGTTGACGATCAGGAGATAGTTGCGATTGGCGAGGCCACCGGCGAACTGCCGGATCGGCTGCGCCAGATCGACATTCATGCCGTGGGCTTCCAGATAGCGCGCAAGGCGATCCCAATCGGCCGGCGCGGTTTCCGCGGCCGACAGCAGTCCCGGATTTCCTGATAGCGACGGATCAGCAATCACGCGCGCCTCGACCTCCCTGTTCCGAATATCAAGGTTGGAGCCCTCGCCTCCCGCCGCTTGGACGGCCCGGGATCCATTATTGTCGGACCAAAAGTTAGCGCCAGGACAGCCGAACTTGCAACTGGCAATAGCGAAATCGACACTTCGCGCCAAGCTATTCTCATAAGCTTTTGTGATTTATAGATATTTTTCGAAACGGCTTCCGAGAAGCCAGATCCACCGGAACGCATATGTCGGACAATAAATTAATGCTCCCGGGCACCGAAGCGATGACGGTAGGCGGTCGGGCTGATGCCGGCGACTTTCCGGAAGCGCGATCGGAAGGTAACCGCGGATTCGAATCCGACCGAGCTTGCAATCTGATCGACCGAAGCCACGCTGGTTTCGAGCAGTTCCTGCGCCCGGCGAATGCGCATCTTGAGCAGCCATTGCAGCGGCGTCGTTCCGGTCTGCTCCTGGAAGCGTCGCGCCAGTGTCCTCGGACTCATGCGCGCCCGGTCGGCCAGCGACCGAACCGTGAGCGTGCGGTCGAGATTGGCGCTCATCCAGTCGAGCAGCGAGGCCAGGCTGGCGGCGGATTTTGGCGGTTCGTGCCTGATGAACTGGGACTGGCCGCCGTCCCTGACCAGGGGAGCAACGGCGAGCCGCGCCGCGTCGGCCGCGACCGCTTGACCGTGATCGCGTCGTAGCAGATGCAGGCACATGTCCACTCCCGCTGAGGCTCCGGCGGAGGTGATCAGGCGCCCCTCGTCGACGAACAGCACGTTTGGATCGACCTGGATGCGCGGATAGCGCCGTGCGAACTCGTCTGCGCAGATCCAATGCGTCGTGGCCCGGCGTCCATCCAGGAGGCCAGTTGCCGCCAGAACGAAGGCTCCCGAACAGATCGACGCCAGTCTGGCGCCGCGCTCCCAGGCAGATTGAAGCGCCCCAAGCACGGCCGGGGAGACCGGAGCGGTCGGATCTTCCACTCCCGGCACCAGGACCGTATCGGCCGACGCGAGCTCCTCAAGGCCCCACTCCGTTTGTAACGTGAAATTCCTCGACCGAACTTCGCTCGCTTCGCTGCACACGCGGACACTATAGCTGGCGACGCCCGCCGCTCCACTCGCGCGGCCGAACACCTCGCACGGGACCGACAGGTCGAACGGCACGAACCCGTCCATCGCGAGAACTGAAACTTTATGCATGACCACCTCGGAGCGAGCATTTTCCAGGGCGAACATAGCCGAAACGCGTTTTGGCAGGAAATGATCGCAGGTTGTCATTTCGGTCACTCACCGAATGCGCGAGGCATTGTCTATGCATGCCGGCGGTCTCGAAGCGAGAAGGTGGGCGTGTCCAACGATTACGAATCGACGCAGTTGCGGTGGCTTGGAATGCTGTCGGTCCTCGAGGCGACAACGCTGGTCCTGCTTGTCGCAGTCGCCGTGCCACTGAAGCATATCGCCGGCTGGAACGTCGCCGTCCATGTCATGGGGCCGGTCCACGGCCTTGCGTTTCTCGGCTATTGCTGGGCTGCGATCCAGGCGATCGCGGAAGGCGGCTGGAGCCGATCGGAGGCGGTGCGGCTGTTCGCGGTCGCGTTCATCCCGTTCGCGGGCTTTGCCAATGCGCGGCTCATTGCACGAAAGTCCGCGGCCTTGCGCACCGGTGTGGTCCAGTGAGCCTTGCTACGCTTTACCCATGGCTGAAGGCGTTGCATGTCGTCAGCGCTTTCTTTTTTGTAGCCGGTACCGTCACCACGTCGATGGTGCTGGCAGCGGAGCGCGCGAATCCGGGGTCGGTCGAGCCCGTTGCGGGTTTTCTGGCCAAATCGGAACGCTGGCTGACCACGCCGGCCATGCTGCTGGTCTGGGCTTTCGGCTTGACGTTGGCGGTCACGGCCGGGTGGTTCTCAAGCACCTGGCTGCAAATCAAGTTTGCCTTTGTCGTTGTGCTCTCGGCCGTACATGGAATCCAGTCAGGCCAGCTCCGGCGCCTTGTCAGGAATAAGGCGCTAAAACCCCGGACAACGCTGCCCTTGATCCTCGTCTGCGTGATGGCGGTGGTCGTGCTGGTCGTGGTCAAGCCTTAGCCGCGCCCGCCTTGGGGCGCAGGCCATCCTGAGAGTGGAGCGAGATCTGCTGCCGAAGCAGCCAGCGGATCTCCGAAGGGGTATCGATCTCGCGAATGTCCTCCGCCAGCGACGCTGCGCGCTGGCGATATCTCGGATCATCCAGCACCGAGCGTACAGCGGGACGCAATTGCTCTGCGGTGGGTGCGTTGGTCGCCAGATTGACGCCGACCCCGGACCAGGCGACGCGGATGCTGACATCGCCGCGGTCGGCTGCCGTTCCCGCTGCGACGATGGGAACGCCGTAACTCAAGGCTTGATTGACACTGCCGTAACCGCCGTTCGTCACGAATGCATCGGCTTTCGACAACGCCCACTCAAACGGGAGATACTGCGCGACCCGCACATTTCCAGGCAGGGGTCCACCGAGCGCGTCGATCGGACGCCCGCCGGTCGTCACCATGACGAGAACATCCCGCTCGTTCGCCAGCGCCTCCAGCGTCGGCAGGGTCAGCTCGCTGAAATCGTTGTTGGTCAACGTGCCCTGGGTCACAAGGACGACCTTGCGTGAACCGTCCAACTCGTAGGCCCACGACGGCACTGGCGCCTGGTTCGGCGTAATCGGCAGCGGGCCGACGAAGTGCACCGAACTTGGCAGCCGGCGGCGCGGCAGTTCGAACCGCGGCACCGTGAGCTGCAGATAGATATCGGGCAGCTCCACCATCGCGTCATAAAGATTCAAACGCAGCGGCCTGCTCCCGATCTGGGCCAGGTACTCGTTCACGCATCGTCCGGCCGGGCCAAAGACGGATTGTTCGTAGGTTTGAAAGAGCGAGGCATACTCCCTTAGTTGCTGGTCGTTGCGCGCGGGCCGAATGCCTGCATCGTTCGGGGCGCCGTCGTCTCGACGTGACAGGAGGTAGGTGGTTCCAAGCAGGGCCACGGACGGCCGCTGCGCACGAGGACCAAGCAGCATCGGCAACACACCCAGCATGAGATGATCGCCGATGATGATGTCGGGAGGAAACTCCTGCATGACGATTTTGATGCTCTCATACTGAGCCAGCATAAAATTGGCGAAACCCTGCTCCAGGATCAGCCGCAACTGCTGTGCGCCCGGCGCCGCTGTCATGATTTCCGGAAACAGTTTGGCGGCGTCTCGCGTATCGACGTCGGCCGCCGGCACGAAACTGCGGAATTGAGCGCCGATCTTTTCGACACGGTCTCGCAGATAGCTCGATGTCAGGCCCATGACATTCCAGCCGTCGGCGATCAGTATCCGCCCGACTCCCAATACTGGATGGAGATGTCCCATCATCGGGGACGAGACGAGAAGCGCCTTCATGCACGGTCTCCGTTGAGCTGAGCAGTTGAGCCGCGGTCATTGACGGCTCGTCGGCTGCGACGGGCCAAGCACGGCGTCTCATTATTGTTCGGTCGCTGTTACGGCAAAGTCACCGGAATGGACGAATGCGCTACAGCCGCAACAATCGGTCGAATCAGCTTCGCGTTACGGAAGTAACAGAGCGCGTGCGGACTGAAATCAACGCGCAATATTGCGCTGACAGTGTTGGGCGAGGTCCTTCGATCCGGCGCTCAGTTGACTGACAGAACTTCGACAAGCTCAATCCAAATGACGGCGCTTCCAGGCAAGACGGACTCGCTCGCGTTCACGTGCCTGCTCGGTTTGATGGCCACCCTTCCGGGCTTCGGCACCGACATGGCACTGCCGGCCCTCGCGGACACAGCCACGTCTCTTGCAGTTCCGGTACATAGTGCCGGCCTGACGATCAGCAGTTACATGATCAGCTTCGGCCTTGCGCCGCTGCTGTTCGGGCCGCTGTCGGATCGATACGGTCGCAAACCGATGGTCACGCTTGGCACCATCATCTTCATCATGGCATCGGTCGGATGCGCGCTGGCACCGTCGCTGCCGGTGTTGATTGCATGCCGCGTCATCCAAGGCATCGGCGCGGCGGCCATGACCCTTGCCATCGCGATCGCCCGTGACGCGTTCGACGATACTGTCGTCCGCCAAAAACTGTCGAATATCGTGATGGCGATCTACGTCTCCCCGATCGCCGCGCCGATGGCCGGAGCGGCTTTGCTCGACCTTGCGGGCTGGCGCGCGATCTATGCAAGCCTTGCAGCGCTCGGAATTGTCTTGCTGGTAGGCCAGCGCTTTGGCCCCGACTATGACCTGAAGCCGCGATCGGCGACCCGCTTGAGCCTTCTGGCGCTTATCGGAGATTATCGCTGCGTCCTGTCGCATCCGACCTGCCGCGCATATCTCCTTGCCGCCGCGGCGTCCTTCGGGGTTCTCGCCGCCTATGCGACCGGATCGGCCCTTTTCCTTGTCCAGGTCGCCGGGATGAGCTCAAGTCAATATGGAATCATATTCGGCCTGACTGCATTCGCCGGAATGGCTGGAGCGTTCGTCGACGGCCGGCTCAACGCGCGCGGAGTTCCATCGCATTATTCGTTGTCGATCGGATTTGCCATCCAGGTTCTTACATCGTCGATCCTGCTGGCCATGACGCTGCTGAGCTGGACGCCGACCACCGTCGTCATCCTGCTATTCGTCACGCTCACATTCAGCGGAGGGATCGCGGCGCCGGGCCTCATGCAGGGAGCGCTGCAAGCGCTGCCGGACATGGCGGGCACCGTCAGCGCCGCAACCAACAGTCTTGTGATGATATCAGGCTCATTGACCAGCGCGCTCACGGCCGTTCTCTTCGACGGCCGGACGGCACTGTCGATGGCCGGCGTGATGGAATTCTGCGCTCTCGTTGCGCTGCTATTCTTGGGAATGGCAGTCGGACGAGCCAGGCAACAGGCCGTGATACACATACCGCCGTCGTCCCGGGCTTGACCCGGGACCCATGACCACAGGCCCCTGTTGTGTGCTCGGCTGCAGCCACTTGCTTGCGCCACAACCACTCCCTGTGGTTATGGGTCCTTGCTTTCGCAGGGACGACAGCGCGGCTGAGGTCTGCGCCTTGTACCACCAACATAGGCCAACGAGCGAAACTCGCTCGTTGGCCCTGGACCTCACGCTACCTCACAGCGTCTTGTCGACCTGCGCGTAGCCGCCTTTGCCGTCCCACTTATAGACGACATAATCGATGGCCTTGATGTCACCCTTTGCATCGAAGGCCAACTTGCCGATCACGGTGTCCCATTCGCCGGCCTTTATGGCATCGACCACCTTCTTCGGGTCGGTCGTACCGGCCTTCGCCACCGCCTGCGACCACACCTGGAACGCCGCATAGGTGTAGAGCGTGTAACCCTCGGGATCGATGTTCTTGGCCTTGAACTTCTCGACGATGGCCTTTGCGGTCGGCTTTTCGCGAGGATCGGGACCGAAGGTGAACAATGTGCCCTCCGCAATAGGCCCGGTGATCGAGGCGAACTCGCGGTCGTTGATCGCATCGCCCGCCATCAGCACCGTCTTGAGCCCTTGATCGCGCATCTGGCGCAGGATCAGGCCCGCTTCCTGATGATAGCCGCCGACATAGACCAGATCGATGTTCTCGCGCTTGAGCCGAGACACGATGGAATTGAAATCCTTGTCGCCCTTGTTGAAGGACTCGAACATCTTCTCGGTGACGCCGGCCTTGTTGAGCGCCTTCTTGGTTTCGTCGGCAAGTCCCTTGCCGTAGGTGGTCTTGTCGTTGAGGATCGCGATGTTCTTGCCGGCGAAGTTCTTGGCGATGTAGCCGGCGGCAACCAGGCCCTGCTGGTCGTCGCGGCCGCAGACCCTCAGCACGTTCCACAGCTTGCGCTCGGTAAGCAGCGGATTGGTCGAGCCCGGCGAAATCTGCAGCACGTTGCCGTCCGCATAGGCTTCCGAGGCCGGGATCGACGACGAAGAACAATAGTGGCCGGCGACGAACGGAATTCTCGCGCTGGCGATCTTCTCGGCGATCGAGCGCGCCTGCTTCGGATCGCAGGCATCGTCGTTGACATCAAGCACTAGCTTCCTGTTGAGGAGACCGCCGGCGGCGTTGATATCGGCCACCGCCTGCTCGGCGCCGTTCTGGAACTGGCGGCCGAACGCAGCTTCGCCGCCAGTGATCGAAGAGGCAACCGCCACCCTGATGTCCTGGGCCAGCGCTGCAGAGGACAGCACAAGTGACACACCTAGTGTTAGACCGAAGAGCTTGACCACTTTCATACGAAAGTCCTTGGGGTTGTTTTAGAGAGACGGCGACTGCGCCGGTCCCTTCATAGCATGGCCGGCTGACATCGGCGCGATGTCAGCGTATTTTTTTTACCAATGGTGCTGGCTGCATCGAGGGCGAGGTGGCGTGAGCTCTGTTATGCGTTATCGCCAGGAAGGCCGCCGCGGCCCCGCGTTACGGCCGTAGCCGTATTTTCCCGCGTCGGAATGTTCCGGAAACATGGCCGCGCCAGAGTCTCGGCGACTGATATTTGCAGGGAGATATCGATGTCGCACATCGACCAACTGTTCTACACCCGCCCATATCCGAAACAGATCCAACAGGCGCCGAACGCTCCGCGATGGTATGTCTCGATCAGCGCGATGGTGACGTTCCTGCTGTCGAAGATGAGGGAAGAACTGGCGATACGCCAGGCCATGGCAGAGCTGCGGGATCTCGACGACCGAATGCTGCGCGACGTCGGATTATCCCGCTACGATATTGCATCCATCCGCAGGCGCGAAACCTAGCCGGTTACACAGCGCGCAAGGACCTCGATCGCTGATGATCAACGGCGCGCACCGCGCGCCCGTTGAATTCGCGCGCCGACACGGTTTGCATTTCGATAGGACAGCATCATGAAGCACGAAACTCTGTTGCAGACATCGGCTGCGACCTCGGGCCTGGTCAGAAGGTTGGTTCGAGCCCAGGGTGATCCGGCGAAGCAACGTATACGCGCATGGCTTGGCAATATCTGTGACGAGAAACTCTTGAACTTCGGACTCTCGGCGGCCGATATCGCGCTCTTGCGGGCGCGTTGCCCTGAGAACTCTGATGCATCGGGTCGCAAATTGGAGGCCCGACGAATCGCGTGAGAGCTTCAGCGAGACGAATCGCGCCGGCACTCTGTCGGCGTGACTCCGAAACGGCGGCGGAACCGCTGGTTGAAGTAGGAGACCTCGCCGAAGCCGCATGCGAGCGCGATCTCGCTGATCTTGAGACGATCTCCCTGCTCGCTCGTAAGCATCTGCCGCGCCTGCTGCAGGCGACGCTCCAGCAGACGCTCCGTGAAGCTCTGGCCCGTCTCGTGCAAGAGATCCTGCACATATCTGGTCGAGAGACCGAGATGGCGGGCAACGTTCGCTGCTGAGAAACCGGCACTCATGAAGCTTCGATCGATCTCGGCAATAATGTCGTGAATGCGCGATGCCCGCAGGCCACGCGTCGTGGCGATCTGCGCGGCATCACCGCGCGCGCCGAGCACCAGCGCGGTCAGGTCGAGAAGGGTGGTGCGAATATGCCCGTCGAGCTGCGGATCGTGGGGCGCACGCGACAGCTTCACGACGCTTTCGATATAGCGCCGCAAGTGCGCAACGGCCGGCCGCTGCGGATCGAGCGGCCGCGCCAACAGGTCGTCTGCCTGGCTGACCAGCGCGGTCAGCTGATCCCGGCTGACCGTCAACGTCGTCCAGGCAAAGGGCGTATCGGACGCCATGTCGGTCGGCACGCCATTTGTCCCGAGAAATACGCCGCCGGAAGGGAGATTCGCTTCGCGGTGTGACTGATCTACTCGCAGCGTGCCCGTACCGCGGTGGAAGACGAGGCAGAAGTCGTCATCGGGGCCGCGAGAAATCGCGCTTCTCGATCGCCTGACCCTGCCGAAGGTGCCGCCGAATCGTGTGACGTGAATGTCCTGAAAGCCGGACCAGCGAAGAAAGCCGGAAAACGGTCGGTCCTCGAACCTCGTGATGTCGACGCAACAGGTGAGCGCCTCCACTTTCTCGTACCAGAGGGAAAACCTTCGATCGTCTTCGAGCGGCGGATCGAGATTGTCGGAGTGGAAGCTTGATTGATGCATTGTTCTTGAAATTGCACTTACACACGCATGCTACCGGGGCTAATCGACGCGGGCCATGAGTAACTCTGCCGCAGCGCGCCCTGAATCGCGCGCATGCCGCTTCGGGTTGTTGCGCAACGGCCACAGGGACGAACGGTTTAGCGGGAGCGCGCTCGGGCTAAAATCCGGTGCGGGCGAGAACAAGACCATCGGTGCAACCCCTGCCATGTTGCGACACGGCTGCTGCGAGGAACTGCGTCGAGCTCCCCCCTGCGAGGTCGCGACGCGCTCGCCCAGCCTTCACATGTCGCCGTTCCATGACGGCGATGCATTGGAAAACCCTTTCTCCAGGGAAATTTAGGGGCGTGGTAATGAAGACGTTTCTACTCGGCACTGTCTTTGGTTTTGGCCTGGCGGCGGGCCCGACCTTTGCCGCCGATCTGTCCTATCCGGTCAAGGCGCCGCCCATCGCGGCCGTCCCAGTGTTCTCCTGGACCGGCTTCTATATCGGCGCCAATGTCGGCTTTGGCGGCGACAAGTTCAACTATCCGTTCCAGGCATTCCAGCGGCAGCTTCAGGCGGAAGCGCCTGCGCTCGAATCGAGCATCGCCGGCAATCTCAACCTGAACTCGAGCGGTTTCTTCGGCGGTGGCCAGATCGGCTACAATTATCAGTTCGCCAACAATGTGGTCGCCGGCATCGAAGCCGATTTCGAATGGTCGGGTATCGAGGGCAAGCTCGCGGGCGCCGCGCTCTTCACCGCTCCGGGCGTTGTCGGCAACGCAAGCTTCGACATCGGATCCGAGATCGAATGGTTCGGCACCGTTCGCGGTCGCCTCGGCTACACCTGGGACAGGGTCCTTCTCTACGCGACCGGCGGCGCGGCTTACGGCAAGGTCAAATCGCACGCCAGCTTCAACGCCAATGGACTTGTCGGTCCGCTGCCGGCCGTGATCTCGGCGAGCGACACGCAATGGGGCTGGACCGCGGGCGCCGGTCTCGAATACGCCCTCGCGCCGAACTGGTCCTTCAAGACCGAATATCTCTACGTCGACCTTGGCAGCCACACCGTGTTCAACAGCGCGGTCGATGACGTCGCCAACGGCTTCTTCTCGAGCGCCAGCATGGACGTCAGCACCAAGCTTCACACGGTCAAGGCCGGCGTCAATTACAGGTTCTGAGCGAATCCACGATCTTCAATGACCTGAGGGCTGCGGCATCGCCGCAGCCCTCGCCGTTTCCGGCTCTGCTCAACCGCCACCGAATCGATCGAATTGTAGTGAATTCGCTCTCGTTACTTTAAGGTCGGGCGGATAGCTGGTCGTGCTGGGGAAAGGTCCGGAGTTGTGGTCCTTGTTCGATATGTTCACCGTCGGGCTGTTGGCCGAGGCCGCATGCGCGATTGGCTGCTTGATCGTTGTGATCACATGGGTGCGGGATCGCTCCACTAAGTCCTATTCCTGGTGGATCCTCGGGTTCCTGCTGTCCTTTCTTGGCGTCATCCTTGCCGCACAGCGCCAGACGCTGCCCCAGCTCTCGGCCTTCGGCGTTCCCGGCTTTTTCGCCCTGTTTGGCGCGGGCGCGCTCTGGTGCGGTGTGCGTGTTTTCGACCAACGACCGCTACCTGTATTGGCCTTGCTGCCGCCGCTGATCTGGGCAGTGGGCCTGCCGTTCGCGTATCCGAGCTACGCGCTTCGCCAGATCGATTACAATCTCGCGATCGGCACGATGACCCTGCTGATCGGCCTCGATCTCTGGCGTTCATCGTCCCGGGAACTTTCGCCGCGGCTCTGCATCGCGCTGATCTGCCTGTTTGAGACGGTCGTCAGTTACAGCCAGGCCATTGCCATCTTCGTCATGCGCGACGAAATCGGCGCGGGCCCGCTCCGGGGGTGGCTCACCTTTGCGCCGTTCCAATCCGCCGTCGCGATGGTGGCGATCGTCGTCCTCGGCATTCTGATGATCGGCGAGCGTTCCGAGCGCCGGCTCCGCGATCTCGCGATGAACGATCAGTTGACTGGCGTCCTCAATCGACGCGGCTTCTTCGAGACCTGCGCAGCCCGGCTTGCCAAACTATCCGGCAAGTCGTGCGAGATCGCGATTGCCCTCTTTGACATCGACTACTTCAAGGCCATCAACGACAAGCATGGCCATCCTGCCGGAGACGAGGTCATCGCCGAGTTCGCCAGGCGTGCCGCGCGGGCGATCCGCCAGGGCGACGTCTTCGGCAGGATCGGCGGGGAAGAGTTCGCGCTGCTGCTGCCGAACACCACGATCAACGATGCAAGGCTCGTCGTCGATCGAGTTCGCGCCACGTTCAGCGATGCGCCGATCCTTCATGACAACATTCAAATCATGGCCACCGCGAGCGCCGGGATATCGATCGCCGACGCTCGAGACATCGTCTTGGATCGGCTGATGTCGGCGGCCGATTCCGCCCTGTACGCGGCGAAGAAGGCGGGACGCAATCGGACCAGCATCCTGCACCCGGTGACGCCGACCGATCGCGACGCTGCGCCGATCGTCCGCAGCTCGTCCTGACTTTGCCTGGAGCCTAGCCGTCGAACCCCGCCGGGATGAAGGCCGGCAGCTTCTCCTCGATGAACTGCTTCACCTGCGGCGAATTGAAGACCTGGATGAACGCCTTCAGGCGCGGATCGTCCTTTTTGTCGGCACGGGCGGTGAAGCGCAGCACCAGGCCGTCATCGATGGTTCGGTCGATGATCAGCGCCGATTTCGGATCGCCGCCGGCCGGGATCAGATAGGTGACGTTGACGAGCGCCAGCGTGACGTCGTCAAGCGAACGGTAGGTCTGCGCGGGATCGAGTTCGACGATCTTCAAATTCTTGGGATTTTCGATGATGTCGAACTTGCTCACCGAAAAACCCTTGCCCGGCGTCAGCTTGATCAGGCCGGCGCGTTCGAGCAGGATCAATCCGCGCGCCCCGTTCAAGGGCTCGTTCGGAATCGCCACACTGTCGCCGGACTTGATCTCGTCGAGGCTCTTGATCGTCTTCGAGAACAATCCGACCGGCGCGATCACGCCCACCTTGTCGACCTGAACGAGATTGAAGCCGCGCTGCTTGTTCTGCAGCGCCAGGTAAGTCCCGTGCTGGAACAGGTTCGCATCGACATCGCCGCTGTTGACCACTTCGTTCAGCGCCACCCAGTCGCTGAGCTCGACAATCCTGACGTCCTGCCCCTTCTCCTTGGCGAGCTTGGCCGCATAGCCAGCCAACTGCCCGACCGGGCCGGCACTGGTCGCGATCTTCAGCGGCTCGTCGGCAACCGCGGCTGTGGTGAGGGCAAGCAACAGGCCGGCGGCCTGCGCCATACGCATGAACGTCTTCATCTTGTCAGGTCCATCCCTTCTCGAAGGATCGTATGAGGCGGCCTCACGAGCGCCGTTGACGAATGATGCTTGCCGATCTCTGCTCTGTCGAGAGATCGGAGAAAATAGCGATGCGCGTGCTGCCGCTTTGCCCTGGGGCGGCGGTAATCTTTCATCCGGTGCGGCAAATTGAAAACAACGTCGTCCGGCTTGCGTGATACGTTTTCGCGAAACACAAAACCTTTGCCGGAGAACGGCTGATGACGAGACCGCGAGAACTTCGCTTCAACGCGTTCAACATGACCGCGCCGAGCCACAATTGGGCCGGCCTGTGGTCGCATCCGCGCGATGCGTCGATCGACTACAACACGCTTCATTATTGGACCGACTATGCCAGGACCGCGGAGCGCGGCCTGCTTGACGGCATCTTCCTTGCCGATGTCTTTGGCGTCTACGATGTCTATGGCGGCAATCCGGATACGGCGATCAGCCACGCCGTCCAGTTGCCCAACGCCGAGCCGACGCTACTGGTCTCCGCAATGGCGCTGGTCACCGAGCATATCGGCTTCGGCATCACGTCGAACCTGACGTTCGAGCATCCCTATCAATTCGCGCGCCGCTTCTCGACACTCGATCATCTCACCAAAGGACGGATCGGCTGGAACATCGTGACCGGCTATCTCGACAGTGGCGCTCGCGGGATGGGCCTGCCCACCGCCCGCGCCCATGACGAACGCTACGACGCGGCGGAGGATTTTCTCGCCGCCGTCTACAAGCTCTGGGAAGGCAGTTGGGAGGATGACGCGGTCCGCCGCGACCGCGAAACGCGCGTGTTTACCGATCCGGCGAAAGTCCATCGTGTCAGGCACGAAGGCTCGCATTATCGCGTCGACGGCATCCATCTCGCCGAACCGTCGCCGCAGCGCACGCCATTGTTGTATCAGGCGGGAACGTCACGGCGCGGCCGCGCCTTCGCCGCGAGGCATGCGGAAGCGATCTTCCTCAACGGCCAGACCAGGCCGATCCTCGCCCGCGCCGTCCGCGAGATCAGGGAGGCCGCCAAGGAGTTCGGGCGCGATCCCTATGACATCAGGCTGTTCGCCGGCGCCACCGTTATCGTCGCGCCGACTCGCGCCGAAGCCAACGATCTACTCGCGGACTATGCCCGCCATGTCGACCAAGCCGGGCAACTCGCGCTGCTCTCGGGATGGACCGGCATCGACTTCTCGACCTACCGTCCCGAAGAGGCCGTGCAATATGTCGAGAGCAATGCGATCCAGTCGATGGTCGAGAATTTTACGCTGCGCAGCGAGCGGCCGGTGAAGATCGGCGACCTTGCCAGCTTGAGCCACCTCGGCGCACGCTCACCCTTCGTGGTCGGCTCGCCGCAGGACGTGGCCGACGAACTGATCGCCTGGGCGGAAGAGACCGACGTGGACGGATTCAACCTGTTCCGTCTTGTCGTGCCGGAATCGCTGAACGCGTTCGTCGATCTGGTGGTGCCCGAACTGCAATCCCGCGGCGTCTACAAGACCGCCTATCGCGACGGCACCTTACGGGAGAAGCTGTTTCCGGGACGCGGACCGCGCCTGCATGCGACGCATCCGGGCGCGGGATTTCGCCGCCTGGCGACCGATGCCGTTCGATCCAACGCCGCCGAATAGTGTATTAGCCGTTCGGCAGCGCGAAGCGAACAAACGCCGCGTAGGGTGGGCAAAGGCGCTCTTTGCGCCGTGCCCACCATCAAGCACTCCGCTCGCAATGGTGGGCACGCTTCGCTTTGCCCACCCTACGTCAGGTCTATCACCACGTGGCGATATAGGTGCCCTTGAAGCGCTTATCGAGGAACTCCTTCACCTGTTGCGAGTGATAGGCGTCGACGAGTTGCTTGACCCAGGGCTTGTCCTTATCTTCCTCGCGTACAGCGATGATGTTGACCCACGGGCCATCTTTCGACTCATGCGCAATCGCATCGGTCGCGGGATTGAGGCCGGCCTGCACCGCGTAATTGTTGTTGATCGAGACGAGGTCGACGTCCTGCAGCGAGCGCGGGAGCTGCGCCGCGTCGAGCTCGACGAAACGCAATTTCTTCGGATTGTCGGTGATGTCGGCAATCGTCGAGGCGACGTTGTTCGGGTCCTTCAGCTTGATCACGCCGTGAAGGGCAAGGATCATCAGTCCACGCGCGCCGTTCGAGGGATCGTTGGCGATCGCCACCCGCGCGCCCTCCGGCAGATCCGACAGCTTCTTGTATTTCAGCGAGTAGACGCCCTGCGGCGAAGCGATGGTATTGGCGACCTTCACGATCTTCCAGCCGGTCTTGGAGATCTGGTTCTTCAGATAAGGCTCATGCTGGAACGAGTTCGCTTCCAGATCCTTCAGCGCCAGCGCCTGATTGGGAATGACGTAGTCGGTGAATTCGACGACCTTGATGTCGAGGCCGCGTTCGGCGGCCACTTTCTTCACCACCTCGATGATTTCGGCGTGGGGCCCGGCAGTGACGCCTACCCGGATGGTTTCGGCCCGTGCGGCGCCGGCAAACAATGCGGCTGCCGCAACGATCGCGGTAAAGATTCGCATAAAGCTCTCCAAAGATCACACAAACGTAACTCGGCTGGCACTAGCGCCGATCATTGGTGGCTTCAACCGCCTGCGCGACAAAACGACGAAACGGCTGCGATCATTCAGCGTGGGGAACAAAACATTTGCTCTACATGGTGCAGCGCGATGCTTCTGTTCTCCGCAGCCGATCGGTCCTCCGTACGAACGGATGATGCAGCACGGTGACAGCATGTCACGCGAAACGTAATTCTCTTAATTGTCGTCCGCGGAGAATTTTGCCCCACATCGGACGACTTCTCCGGAATTGCCACCGGCACGCGATTGATCGCAAATGAGGTTCCGGAATTCATCTGCATTATTTTGGAAGCCACAGATATGTTGTTCTCGCCTCGCCCGCGTTCGCAAGTTCCAGCCGCCTCCCGGATCAAACCCATCACGCGCCGGCTCGCCATGAGCGCGCTTGGCGTGCTGGCGATGATCTCGCTGGCGCGGCCTGCGATCTCGGAGGAAATCCGGATCGGCTACCAGAAATCCTCGACGCTCACCGCGATCCTCAAGACCAATGGTGAATTGGAGAAGGCGCTCGCGCCGCTTGGGATCACCGTGTCGTGGCACGAATTCACCAGCGGATTGCCACTGCTCGAGGCCATCAATGTCGGCAGCGTCGATTTCGGCGCCGACGTCGCAGACACCGTGCCGATCTTTGCGCAGGCCGCCGGCGCCAAGCTCGCCTATGTCGCCGAGGAAGCCGCATCGCCGTCGGCGCAGGCGATTTTGGTGCCGAAGGACTCGGCCGTGAAATCTGTGGCCGATCTCAAGGGCAAGAAGGTCGCGGTGACAAAAGGCGCCGGCAGCCATTTCCTGTTGCTTGCAGCGCTCGCCAAGTCCGGCCTCACCTTCAAGGACATCACGCCCGCCTACCTGACGCCGGCCGACGGCCGCGCCGCCTTCGTCAGCAACAATGTCGATGCCTGGGTGGCCTGGGATCCCTTCCTCACCAGCGCCAGCCGCCAGTCCGGCGCGCGGACCCTTTCCGACGGCAGCAACGGGCTCGCAAGCTATAAGCGTTACTATGTCGCCTCGGCTGCCTTTGCCGATCGCCGCGGCGACGCGCTCAACGTGATCTTCAACAAGCTTGCCGAGACCGGGAAGTGGGTGAAGGCCAACCCCAAGGATGCCGCGACCATTCTCGCCGGCCTCTGGGGCATCGACGCCGCGGCAGTGGAAGAAGCCAACAGCCACCGCTCCTATAACGTCGGCGCAGTCACCGTCCCCGGCCTGTCGGAGCAGCAGCGCATCGCCGATGCGTTCGTCGCCGAAGGCTTGATCCCGAAGAAGGTCAATACCACCGACGTCAAGATCTGGGCGCCGAAAGGATCCTGACGGCGCCCGCGAGGGCTCAACGATGGCGCAGCCGGCGGTTGACCCGGCGCGCCAGATAGTCGCCGGCGGTCTGCACTGTCTGCACCAGCGCGATCAGGACCACCACCACGGCCAGCATCATGCCCGGCATGAAGCGCTGATAGCCGTAGCGGATGCCGAGATCGCCCAGCCCGCCGCCGCCGACTGCGCCGACCATCGCCGAATAGCCGAGCAGGCTGACCACCGCGAGCGTCAGCGACAGCACGAGCCCCGGCAGCGCCTCGGGGATCAGGACCTTGAGCACGACCTGCAGCGGGGTGGCGCCGAACGACGACGCGGTTTCGATCAGACCGGCATCGACCTCGCGGATCGCGCCCTCGACAAGGCGCGCGATGAACGGCGTCGAGGCGATGGTGAGCGGCACGATCGCCGCTCCCGAGCCGATCGAGGTTCCTGCGACAAGGCGCGTGAACGGGATGATCGCGACGACCAGGATGATGAAGGGCGTGGAACGCGTCGCGTTGACGATGACGCCAAGGATCGCATTCGCAGCCGGCGCGGCAAACAATTCGCCCTTGCGGCTGGTCGCGAGGAACACGCCGATCGACAGGCCGAAGAACGTGCCGAGCGAGGCGGAGACCGCGACCATGAACAGGCTTTCGCCGGTCGCCTGGATGATGAGATTGATGAGTTCAGGCGACATAGCCGAGGCGCTCCGCGGAAAACCGATGTTGGACAAGGAAAGACAGCACGCGCGCAACCACGGCCTCATCGCCGGGCACGCCAAGCGTCAATGACCCGACCTGCTGGCCACCGATCTCGTCAATCCGCGCCGACAACAGCGCCGCGTCGATCGCGAGCTCGCGCGACAGGCGCGCCACCAGCCGGTCGCCGCCATCGCCGCGGACGAGCACGCGGATCACGGCCTGGCCACCTGGCGTCGGTTGCTGCTGCAGCCGGCTCGACAAGGAAACCGGAACCGCGTCGCCGAGGACCTCGGAGAGAAAGCTCTGGGTAATCGCATGTTGCGGATGGGTGAAGATGTCGGCGACATGACCGCGCTCGACGATGTGCCCGGCATCGAGCACGATCACCTCCTTGGCGAGCTGTCGTACGACCGACATCTCGTGGGTGATCAGGATGATGGTCACGCCGAGCTCACGGTTGATATTGGCGAGCAGGTCGAGAATCGAGCGCGTCGTCTGCGGATCGAGGGCCGAGGTTGCCTCGTCCGACAACAGCACGTTCGGCCGGGTCGCCAGTGCACGCGCGATGCCGATGCGCTGCTTCTGGCCGCCGGATAGCTCCGACGGATAGCGATTGCGCTTGTCGGCGATATCGACGAGGTCGAGCAGCTCGGTGACGCGCGCGGCGATTTCGGCTTTCGACCAGCCGGCGATTTCAAGCGGCAAGGCGATATTGTCCGCCGCCGTCCGCGACGACAGCAGGTTGAAATGCTGGAAGATCATGCCGATCGAGCGTTGGGCCAGCCGCAGCTCGCGACCGGAAAGCGCCGAGATGTCGCTGCCATCGACGATGACGCGGCCGGTCGTCGGTTTCTCCAGCCCGTTGATCAGCCGGACTAGGCTCGACTTGCCGGCGCCGGAGCGGCCGATCACGCCGGTGATCGCGCCGCGCGGAATTGCGAAGTCGATGTCCTGCAGCGCCGTGACGCTCGGCTTACCGCGATAGGCGGGGTAGGTTTTCGAGACGGCCTCGAACCGCACCATCGCCTCCTTGGAGACGACATCGGGGGCGACGGGCGGAAATGCCTCCGGCGGTCGTGAGGCCGCGAGAGATTGATGCACATTCATTGCTGAAATCCGGTCTTTCGGCTGCGCGTTGCACTGCAAAATTACGCGAGCAGGGGCCGCTGGCAATTCCAGATATCGGCGGAGACGTAGGCCAAGCTTTCGTCGCTCGCCTTGGCAAGAGAAATTCCTTCCGCCAGACTGTGTGCTGGTTTTTTGGGCACCGACCGATCGCTAGCGTGAACCTGCCAACAATGCAGTTCCGTCGGCCGCCGCCGCGGACTGCGCCTGCCGCACGCGCGGGATGACCTCCCTGGCAAAACGCTCCATCTCGGCCTCGAACGGCTGGAACTGCAGCATGAACAGCTCGATGCCTGCTGTGTGGAATGCAAGGATGCGCGACGCCACCTCGTCATAGCTGCCGACAAGGCCGGCCGCCGTGCCGCCATTGCTGCCGACCCGCGCGGACTTCTGCATCGTCTGCATCATCACGACCTTCGGATCGGTGTTCTGCTTCTGGATCGCCCGCAGCGGCGCATCCTTGGCGGCGAGGTCCAGGAGCCGCCGGTACGCCGCCTGCGCCTCGTCGTTGGTCTGCCGCGCGACCACGAACGCCGAAAGGCCGAAGCGCAAGGGCGCCGAGAGCCGCGGGCGCGCCGCGACATCGGCAATCAGCGCCGCGACATCCGCCAGCGGCTGGCCGTTGATGAACCAGACGTCGCCGTGATCGGCGACCAGCGCCCGCGCCGGCTCGGATTCGCCGCCGACATAGATCAGCGGCCGTTGCCGGTAGAGGTCGGCGGGCCGGAGCGCATAGTCGCGCACGTCGAAATGCTCGCCCTTGTAGGTCAGGTGTTCGCCCTGCATCAGGCGCGACACCACACTGATCCATTCGCGGCCATAGGCATAGCGCGCGTCATGCTCGGCAAAGCCGATGCCCGCCTTTTCGAGCTCGGGCTTATTCCAGGCATTGACGAGATTGATCGCGAAGCGGCCGCGGCTGATGTTCTCGATGCCGAGCGCCATCTTCGCCAGCACCACCGGATGATAGAGATACGGCTTGATCGCGGCGATGATCTCGATCCGGCTCGTCAGTGCCGCAAGCGCCGCCGCCGCGCTCCACGCCTCCAGCTGATCGAGATCCTCTTGATGCGGATTGATGGTGTGCTGCGCGACCAGCGTGGAGTCATAGCCGAGCCGCTCCGCTGCCAGCACCAGATCGCGGTTGCGTTCCCACGACGCATCATACGGCTCCTCCGGATCGTGATGCGCGGCACGCGGTCCATGAACCAATGCCCAGATGCCGAAACGAAGCGGTCGTGCCGTCATTTGTGATTTCTCTCGAATTGCGCGCATCATGCCGTGGCGGAAGCGCGGCTGTTTTCGCCAAAGCGCGAAGCGAGATCAAGCGCAGCCGCGGTGAAAGATATTCTTTGCCGTCTTGCGCGCGCAAAGAAACCAGAAAACTCTCCGGCACCAGACAATTGGAAAACCGCTCTATTTCTGTCCGGCTAAATTCGTGGGACATTTTGCGACGTATGGAAGGGCGTGCACTCACGCGGCGGAGCGCCGCAGTTGGGTGGGTGCTCCGATGTGCCTCGCGCGTGGCATCCTGATGTCGCTTCATCGGCGCGCGCATCATGCAACACGATGAAGCGAGGACGACGTTGTCTTGAGCAACCTGGAACAAACCGTTTCCCCGGCCGAATTTGATGGGACCGAGAGCAAGGACGGCGCGGCTGCATCCCCGCGGAAACCATTCGAGCTGAGCCGCCGCGGACTGCAACTGCTCTCCTGGCTCGCACCGGTGACGCTGCTCGTCGTTTGGGAAGTGCTGGCGCAGGCCGGATGGCTGTCGCCGCACGTGTTGCCGGCACCAAGCAAGGTCGTCAGGACGGCGTTCAAGCTTGTGACCACCGGAAGCCTGCTCAACGATCTCGGCATCAGCCTGCTGCGTGCTGTGGCCGGCTTTGCGATCGGCGGCGCCATCGGCTTTGCGCTTGGCACGCTGGTCGGCTTCTCGCGCATCGCGGAGGCCGCAATCGACCGCAGCGTACAGATGATCCGCGCGATCCCGTTCCTGGCGGCGCTGCCGCTCGTGATCGTCTGGCTCGGCGTTGGAGAGGCCGAGAAGATCTTCCTGGTCGCGCTTGGCGTCACCTTCCCGATCTACATCAACACGACATTGGGAATTCGCCAGGTGGATCCGAAACTGATCGAACTCGGACGCATCCAGGGTCTTGGCACGCTTGAATTGATCCGGCGGATCATCCTGCCGGGCGCCCTGCCTTCGATCCTGACCGGCGTGCGCTATGCACTCGCGACCGCATGGCTCGCCTTGGTGGTGGCCGAGACCATCGGCGCGCAGTCCGGCATCGGCTTCCTCGCGATGGATGCCCGCGAATTCCTGCGCACGGACGTGATCGTACTGACGATCGTGATCTATGCGCTGATCGGCGTCGCTGCGGACGCGATCGCGCGCTTGCTCGAGCGGCGCTTGCTCGCCTGGCACCCGAACTATGGAGGCGCGCGATGACCCTTCATGTCGTGCCCTCCTCCGTTGCCTCGCCCGCGGTGGTGGTGACCAACCTGCGCCGCGCCTATGGCAAGCGCGTGGTGATCGATAACCTCAATCTGCGCATCGAGCGCGGCGAGTTCGTCGCGCTGCTCGGCGAAAGCGGTTGCGGCAAGACCACGCTGCTGCGCGCGCTGGCCGGGCTCGACCCAATCGACGGCGGCCGCATCGTGGCGCCGCGACGGCCGGCTGTCGTGTTCCAGGAGCACCGCCTGCTGCCGTGGGACAGTCTTTGGCGCAACGTGTCGCTCGGGCTTCAGGTGAAGGATCCGCGCGAGCGCGCCGCAGCAGCGCTGGCCGAGGTCGGCCTCGGCGACCGGCTCGATGACTGGCCGCGCAATCTTTCCGGCGGGCAGGCCCAGCGCGTCGCGCTGGCGCGCGCCCTGGTGCAGCAGCCGGAGCTATTGCTGCTCGATGAACCCTTTGCCGCGCTCGACGCGCTGACCCGTATCCGCATGCACGATCTCGTCCGCGAACTGGTGGCAAACCATCGGCCGGGCGTCCTGCTCGTGACACATGACGTGGACGAAGCGATTGCGCTCGCCGACCGCATCCTCGTGATGCGCGAGGGCCGGATCGCGTTTGAGCATCGAACCAAAAGGGATGGCGCTGGCCGCATTGCGCGATCCGAGCTGCTCGCAGAGCTTGGCGTCGTTGCGTCTCACCATACAGCTTGAGCTCTTCGGAAGGACCGTTCATCCATGTCTGACTTCTCGTCTGCAAAGCCCTCCCGCCGACGTTTTCTCGGCTCCGCCGCCGCGGGCCTTGGCGTGCTTGGCGGCTTCGGCTTGCCCAAGACCGCGCGGTCGGCGACCGGCCGCACCACCGACACGGTCCGCCTGACCTGGGGACTCAGCGGCCTCAACCTGATCGCAAAGGAGCGCGGCGAGTTCGACAAGCTCTTGGCAAAGGACGGCATCAAGGTCGAATGGCTGGGACCGTTCCCGAACCATGCCCCGACGCTGCAGGCGGTGACGGGCGGCAGCGCGGACTTCAGCTTCGGCGGCAGCACCACGCCGGCGCTGGCCGCGATCATCGCCGGCTCGCCGCTGGTATTCACGCAATTCGTCGTTTACGAGCCACGCACCACCGCGATCATCGCCAAGGACGATTCCGGCATCAACAAGATCGAAGATCTCGTCGGCAAATCGGTTGCGGTGAACCGTTCAGGGCTCGGCGAATTCCTTCTGGTCGCGGCTTTGGAGAAGCACAAGGTCGACCGCTCCGCGGTGAAATTCGTCTATCTCAATCCGCCCGACGCGGCGCCGGCGCTGGCCTCCGGCAAGGTCGATGCGTGGTCGATGTGGAGCCCCGGCGTCGACATTGCGCGGCTCGAATACAAGGCGCACGATATCTTCCTGGAGGGGCGCGACCTTGATTTCCAGATCGACTACACCTCCTATCTGACCACCCGCAAATTCGCGACCGACAATCCGGCGCTGGTCCGCGCTGTCAACGACGCCTTCCGCGCCGAGGGCAAATGGATTTCCGAGAACAGCAAGGACGCGGAGTACATCGCGCAGAAGGCGGGCAAGTACAGCGACCAGGTGCGTGACCAGTTCATCGCGCTGCAGCGGAAGTACCGCTACTTTCCGGTCAATGACGAGAAATTTCTCGCCGACTTGCAGAAGGCCGCCGACTGGCTGGTGGCGCGCAAGGTCTTGCCTGAGCCGGTCAAGATCACCGACCACCTCGCGCAGCTCTGAACGATCATTCCAACTCCATCCAGGTCAAACGATGAACAAGCCTGTATCTGCACTTTCCTTGGGATCGTCGCACCGTCTCGATCCCCGCTCACCAGATGTTGAAGCGCTCCTGAAACATATTGCCGAAGGCGCCAGCGAGCGCGAGCGCGACCGTGTCCTTCCGTTCCAGGAGATCGACCTGATCCGCAAGGCGCGGCTCGGCGCGCTGCGGCTGCCAACGGCGGCCGGCGGTGCCGGCAGCACGATCCGCGAATTGTTCGAGGTCGTGATCCGCCTTGGCGAGGCCGACGCCAACGTCGCGCATATTCTGCGCAACCACTTCAGCGTGGTCGAGCGTCTGGTGCGCACGCCCAAGGACGAGCAGAGCCGCGAATGGCAGAAGGCGGTCGCGGGAGGCGCCATCATCGGACTTGCGACCACGGAGCTGGAGAGCCCGAAGGTCGGCGACATCACGCCCAACACGACGCTGACGCCCGATGCGAACGGTGACTTCCTGCTGAACGGCACGAAATATTACAGCGCCGGCACGCTGTATTCGGACTACGTCCTGGTGCGCGCCGCCGATCCGTCCGGAGCGACTGGCGCCACGATCATCCCGGTGAAGCGAGAAGGCGTCGAGCTGATCGACGATTGGGACGGGCTCGGTCAGCGGCTGACGACAACCGGTACCACCCATTTCCGCAACGTGAAGGTCAAACGGCAGGAGGTCGTGTTCGATGCGCCTGACATCGGCTACGGCGTGCCCTATTCGAACACGTTCGCGCAACTGTTCCTGACTGCGATCGTCGCCGGCATCGCGCGCTGCAGCCTGCGCGAGGCCGCTGCCCTCGTCCGCTCCCGCAAGCGGACCTTCTACTATGCGCCAAGCCAGATCCCGACCGACGATCCGCTGCTGCAGCAGACCGTCGGCCAGATCGCAAGCGGCGCGTTCGCCGCGGAGACCGTCGTGCTCGCTGCGGCCGACGCGCTTGACGTCGCGACCGATGCGTTCGACGCGGGTGCCGCCAACGCGGTCGAGGCCGCGCACAAGGCCGCGCTGCTGTCGGCAAAGGCCAAGATCGTGGCGGACGAATTCGCGATCCGCGCCGGCAGCCTGTTGTTCGACGTCGGCGGCGCCTCCGCCACCAAGAAGGTCACGAACTTCGACCGCCACTGGCGCAATGCGCGGACCCTGTCCTCACACAACCCAACGACCTTCAAGGCGCGCTCGATCGGACAATACGAGATCAGCGGCACACCGCTGCCGGCGAAGGGCTTCTTCTAGAGCATGCGTCGGAAAAGCCCGTCCCGGGTTGCCGTGCTGACGCTGCCGGAACGCGCTCCGACTTTGACCTGAAGGTGTGATCTCGATCACAAATAAATCGGGCCAACCGCGCTAACGTCCGCCCCGCTTGCTGAATGTCTGCGGGGACAAAATCGATGGACGATGAGTTTTGCAGAGAAAGAGCGCGCGCGGTTCGGGCTATTGCGGAGCAAGCAGATCCATTCATCAAGCGGCGCCTGCTGCAGTTGGCTCACCACTATGAGCGACGCATTCGCCTGTCTGAAGGCAACAAGGATGACAGGGACCCGGATCGGAAGGTGCCGACCGAGTCCCAGATGAAGTCCGCCCGTGGCACCTAGCCCAGCACCGGCAGCGTGATGATCTCGTAGCCGTGGCTGATGCTGCGTTTCAAGACGGGATCTTCAATGACATAATCGAAGCGGCTGGCCGGGCGGATGCCACCCTTGGCAGCGAAAGTGCCGCAGAACATGGCACAGCCATCAGGCAGTCGGGCAGTGCCAAATCCGCGCTCGATCAGATCGGGCACCGGCAGCATTCCGCTCAGCGCGCCTTCCTGATAAAGCACGCGTTCGCCGTCGATCGTCGCCCAGGATCGCAGCATGATCTGATCCCAGTGGCTTTCGATGTCAGCGAGATCCCACAGCATTGGCGCCACAGGCTTGTCGCACATCTGCTTTGATACCGTGATGTTGTAGGTCTCGACCTTGCGGTCGGTATGATCGGAGCCGACGCCGACGAACGTACGCCCTTCGAATCCAAACAGTACGAACTCGACCTCCCCGCTCGACTCGGTGCCGGTGCATTCAATGCTGCCGGCGGTCGTCAGCCTGCGCGCGGCACATCGGTAATAGATCGGGGTCGAGGCCGGGGGCGCGATGCCGATCGCCGCAAGCTCGGCAATGTGCTCGTCGCGCGCGACCGGATCGCGCCCGGTCCAGCCGGCGATCACCGCCTGCGTGATCGACAGTTTGAGCGGCGTCGTGGCGTTCTTGGCAACCAAAGTGAATTCGATATCGTTCTTCATGTCCGTTCCATGTGGCGTGCTCGATTTTCTTGAGCCGAGCTTTACAGGCTACGATCCGGGGTGAGTTGATTGCGATTGACGCGCAGTTCGATGACGGTCGGTAGATCCGCCCTTGCCGCCCGGGCAAAGGCATCGGGGAATTGATCGTGGTGATCGACGATCTCGCCGTGCGCCCCATACGACTTCGCCAGGGCCCCGAAATCTGGATTCAGCAAGTCCGTGCCGCTCGGCCTGGCCGGAAAATGGTTTTCCTGATGCATCCGGATCGAACCGTACATGCCGTTGTTGACAATGATGACAATGATCGGAAGCTTGTGCTGAACCGCGGTCGCGAACTCCTGCGACGCCATCATGAAACAGCCGTCGCCGGCGAGACAGACCACCGTACGCTTCGGGTGACGCAGCTTCGCTGCGATCGCGGCCGGCAGCCCATAGCCCATCGAGCCGGACTTCGGCGCAATCTGGGTACCGAGTTGCCGGTAGCAGTAGTAGCGATGCAGCCAGATCGTGTAGTTCCCGGCGCCATTGGTGACAACGGCATCATCAGGCAACACGCGATTGAGATGGGCGATCACCTTGGAGAGATCGAAGCTCGCTGTCGCCGGCCGAGGTGACTGATAATCGACCAGAGCCTGGCGTGACTCCTCGCGCCATGTAGCCCATGGCTTCGCATCCAGTGGCCGCAGCTTCGCAAGCGCGGCCACGAAATTGGACGATTTCGATTGGATCGCGAGCGTCGGATTATAGGTCCGGCCGAGCTCCTCGGCTCCCGGAAACACGTGGATCAGGACTTGCTTCGGCGTCGGCACGGCGAGCAACGAAAAATGGTTGGTGGTGACATCACCAAGCCTGTCCCCGATCACCAGGAGCAGGTCTGCCGCTTTCACGCGCTCCATCAACGCCTTGCTGCAGCCGAGACTGAGATCGCCGACATAGTGCGGGCTTCGATTGTCGAGCACATCCTGCGACCGGAACCCTGCAACGACCGGCAGATCGTTGCGCACAACGAACGCGTCGAATTGCTTAGCCGCCTCCGGCGTCCAGCCGAGATTGCCGACGATGACGAGCGGCTTCCGGGCACGACCGAGCAGCTCGCCGACCTGCGCTATTTGCTGATCTGACGGCGCGGTCTGGACAATCTGCGCAGGGAGCGCATCGGCGACATCGCTCGTGCTACTCAGGACGTCTTCGGGGAGCGACAGCACCACCGGGCCGGGGCGTCCCTGCATCGCGATGTGGACTGCACGATTGACGAACTCGGGAATCTGGTCCGGTGACTGGACCTCGCCGACCCACTTCGTCATGTCGTCGAACGTTCTGACGTAGTTGATCTCCTGGAACGCCTCGCGACCGCGGTGGCTGCGCGGCACCTGTCCGATGATCAGGATCATCGGCGTCGAATCCTGCCAGGCGGTGTGCAACCCGATCGCGGCGTGCATCGCGCCGGGGCCGCGGCTGACGACGCAAACGCCGGGACGTCCGGAAATCTTGCCGTCCGCTTCCGCCGTGTGCGAAGCCGTGGCCTCATGACGACAGGTGACGAAGTGGATGCCTGCATCCAGCAGCGAATCGAAAATCGGCAGCGCGCTCTCGCCGGGCACGCCGAACATTCGGTCGATGCCATTGACGCGCAATGCGGAGACCAATAGCTGGCCGCCGCTGCGCAAAGCCGTTACCGGACCGGCCGGTTGCTCCGGATCATGCTTGTTCACGCTCGTTCCTGATTGCGTTACGGCGCCTTGCTGGCCGCTCACTCCTGGAAGACTTCGACGCGGCGCTGCCGCACCGTCGGCATCATGATCGAGATCAGCAAGGCTGCCGAGATCAGGAGCAGCGCGAGACTTATCGGCCGCTGCAGGAAGACCATCGGATCGCCATGCGAGGTGATCAGGCTGCGCCGAAAGTTCTCCTCGACCATGGGTCCGAGCACAAAGCCCATCAACAATGGCGCCGGCTCGGCGTCGAGCTTGCGCAGGACGTAACCCAGCAGGGAAAAGCCGACCGTCATGTAAACGTCAAAACTCGAATTATTCACCGAGTAGACACCGATGGCGCAGACGACGACGATGACCAGATAAAGCAGCCGGTAGGGAACCGCGAGCAAACGAACCCAGATCCCGATCATCGGCAGATTGATGATCACCAGCATTGCGTTGCCGAGGAACATGCTGGCGATCAGGCCCCAGAACAGGTCTGGCTGCCGGGAGATGATCATCGGTCCGGGCGCGATGCCGTGCAGCGTCAACGCACCGACCATCAGCGCCATGGTGGCGCTGGTCGGGATACCCATCGTCAGCAGCGGCACGAACGAAGTCTGCGCCGCAGCGTTGTTGGCGCTTTCCGGCCCCGCCACGCCTTCAATGGCGCCATTGCCGAACCGTGACCGATCCTTGGCGACGCGCTTCTCGAGGGCGTAGGCGGAGAACGACGCGATGGTCGCGCCACCGCCCGGCAGGATGCCGAACAGCGTACCGAGCGCGGTGCCGCGCAGAACCGCGCCCCATGCCCCTCGCAATGCGCTGAATGACGGCCAGATGGTACCGATCCGCATCTTGTTGACGATGCGGACCGATGCCCCTTCGAGATTGGAGATCACTTCGGCGACGCCGAAAAGCCCCATGACCAGCGCGACGAAATTGATGCCGTCGGACAGTTCAACAAGGCCGAAGGTCATGCGGGCTTCGCCGGTGTTGAGGTCCATGCCGACCATGCCGAGCAGCAGGCCGAGAAAGATCATCGCGATGGCGCGAAACGCGGAGCCGTTGGCGAGCACCACGGCCGAAACGAGCCCGAGCACCATCAGCGAGAAATAGTCCGGCGACGCGAACTGCTGCGTCATCAAGGCGAGCGGCGGTCCAAGCAGCGCGATGACGACGGTGCCGATGCATCCCGCGATGAAGGAGCCGATGGCCGCAATCGCGAGCGCCTCGCTCGCCCTGCCCTGCTGGGCCATTTTGTAGCCGTCGATGGCGGTGACCACGGAGGTGGATTCGCCGGGAATGTTGACCAGGATCGCCGTCGTCGACCCGCCATACTGCGCGCCGTAGTAGATGCCGGCCAGCATGATGATCGCGGAGACCGGACTGAGCGCATAGGTCGCCGGCAGCAACAGCGAGATCGTGGCGACCGGACCAAGGCCCGGCAACACACCGATCAACGTGCCGCAGATGGCACCGACCAGGCAGAAGAAGAGATTTATCGGCGTCGCGGCGACGGCGAAGCCATGACCAAGCTGGGCGAAGACATCGGTCATGGCAAGAGGTCCACCGGAATCTTGAGAAGCCACACAAAGATCACGGCCGAGGCCGCCGCGAGCAGCACGCCGCTCACGAGGCTCTGCCGCCAACGCGTCTCGACGGAGGCAAAATGCGCAATGGCCACCTGCGCGAGGATCGCGATGATCAACCCGGCGCGCTCGACCAGCACGCCGAAAGCCGTGAACGACAGCAGGATGCAGATCAACGGCCGCAGATGGAACGATCCAATCGGACTGCCTTCGGCGAGCAGCCCCTTGACGGCGAGGCAAAGCCCCATGCCGAGCAGAACGAGCGCAAGCCCGAGGGGGAAGTAGCCCGGCCCCATCTCCAGGACGGTGCCAACTGAAAGCGTTCGAATATAAAGCAGTGCCACGATCGCAACCGCGATCAGCAGCAAGCCGGAATAGAAGTCGGTATTGTTGCCGCGTCCGGCAGATGACCTCATGCTGATATTGCCTCCCGCTGACCTATCCCGAGGCCAGTCAGTTCTTCTTCTCGGCGATTTCCTTGAGGAGCTCCCACCACTGTTCGACTTCAGCTGCGATCTGCGCCTTGTATTCGTCAGGCGTGGTGAACACGGTCGAGGCGCCGACCACCGCCATGCTCTTCTTGACCTCGGGGTCCGCCGCCATCTTCTTCAGCACGTCCGACAGTTTGGCGATGATCGGGTCCGGCGTGCTGGCCGGCGCCATCAGGCCGTTCCATGACTCGACGCTGTAGCCCGGCGTCACCGTTTCAGACACCGTCGGCAATTGCGGCGCGAACTCGTTGCGCTTGGCCGAGGTCACCGCCAGCGCGCGCACCTTGTTGGCTTCCATCTGCGGCAACGCATCGGTCATGTTGGTGAATGACAAATTGACCTCGCCCGACACTACAGCAGCCGTGGCCGGCGAACCGCCCTTGAACGGAACGTGGGTCATCTTGGTGCCGTTCCGCGCATCGAAGAGCTGCACCGAGTAATGCATCAGGCCGCCGGCGCCGCTGGACCCATAGCTCAGCTTGCCGGGGTTGGCTTTCGCGTAGGCAACGAGATCCTGCATCGTGTTGATCGGGAGCGACGGGTTGACGATCACGGTCTGCGGAATCGTGCTGACGACACTGACCGGCTTGAAACTCTTCACCGGATCGTACGATGTCGTTTGCGCGACCGGAGCGACCGAAATGGCGCCGACGCTGCAGATGCAGAGCGTGTAACCGTCGCCCGGCGACTTCGCCACGAGGTCGGAGCCGACAATGCCGCCGCCGCCGGCGCGATTGTCGACGATCACCGTCTGTCCCAATTCCTTCTCGAGATATCGCGCGGTGATGCGCGCGACTGAATCGGTGTAGCCGCCGGGCGCATAAGGCACGACCAGCTTGATGGTTTTGCTCGGCCACTCCTGCGCCGATGCCGCCGTGGCGCTCAATGCCATGCCTGCCGACAGAATGGCCGCCGCAATTCGCATCATCTTTCGTTTCCCCGCCTGTGATCTATTGAGTGAAGATGGTTCAGGTGATGTTCGATCCCGCAAGGCCGAGAGCGTTCCTGGCGACCGCCTCGCCCGCGGTGAATTCACTGAGCTCTACCGGCGTCGGCGCGAATTCGACCCGCCGGAACTTGTCCTGATCCTCGAACGGCACCGTGGCGTCGATGCCGAGCTTGGTACGCACGCCCTCTTTGCTGACGCGCACATATTCGTGGCCGCGCGCACCAGGGATCATGAACAGGTCGGCGGACGCTTCCATCCGCGTCGCCACCGCATATTCCACGTCGATGGGATCGCGGATGTCGATATCGTGGTCGACCACGGTGATGAGATCGAGATCCTTCAACGCACCGAATGCGGCCAGGATCGCGTTGCGCTGAAGCCCGTTGTGCTGACGGCTCTGCTTGTGGACCTGGATCACCGCGTGGAAGCGATGCAGACCGCCTGACGTCATCTCGACGTCAGTCACGATTGGAATCGCCGACTGCAGCACTTTCAAAAGGCTGGCTTCGAGTACATATTTCCGCAGGATGATGGTCTCGCGTCCGAAGCCGTTGATGACGTGGTAGATCGGACGCAGCCGATGCGTGACCGCGGTGATCTTCAGGACCGGCGCGTCGGCCGCCGGCGCGGCGAAGCCGACGAACTCGCCGAATGGCCCCTCGGGAGCGACCTCGTCGGCGAGGATCTCACCTTCGAGGACAAACTCGCTCTCCGCCGGCACCAGGATGTCTTGCGACACTGCCTTACCGACCGTGAGCGGACGGCCCGCGAGCCCGCCCGCGACGGCAAGCTCGTCGGCGCTTTCCGGCATCTGCGACCCCATAGTCGCCGCGGTAAAGTGCAGCGCGAGGTCGGTACCGATGCAGACCGCGACCGGCAGCGACCTGCCCTGCTCCTTGGCGCGCTCGAACGCCAGCCGCAAGTGACGACCGAAGTCGAGCTTAATCGCGACGCGGTCCGGCCCCAAGAGCTGCAGGCGATGGTAGGAGGCGTTGTAGATGCCGGTGACCGGATCCTTCACCACCACGATGCCGGCGGTGATGTAGCGGCCCGCATCGCCCGGTGCGTGAAACAACGCGGGTATGATCTTCGTAATATCAAAGCCGGTGCGGAGCACCACTTCCTGAACAGGAACTTCTTTCACGAGCTCGGGCTTCAGCGGACCACCGAGGGCGCGCTGCACGAGACCGCGGATGCCCCTGAAATCCAGCCCGAAACCCGCTTCGCAGTTTTCTCTCGAACTCAGGAGATTGCCGACGACCGGAACGTCCGCGCCCTTGACCGACGGAAACAGCAGGACCTGCTTGCCGTCGTGCTTCTTCAACATCGCGGCGAGCTCGAGGTGCGGATCGACCGGCTTTTCATAGGTGAGGATGCGGCCACGTTGCGCCAGACGGGCCAGCGCCGAACGGAAACGCGTATCGAGAACTTCAGGCTGCAAGATCGATCCCATCTAAATTACTAAACAAGAATAGCTAAGCAATAAAGCTAGTCAAGCCTGCTTGCTAGGCACGCCGTGCTGAAGATGTGCGCGCCGTGCGCGCAGACTTAGTTGGAAGGTCCAAGCGCTCGATCGACAATCGCGTCGATCAGCGAGAGCTGCGCCGCACTCGGCTCGCCTTGGCGCTCTTGCAGCGCAAAATCAATCACGGCTCGCAATGCGCTGACGATGTCCTTACGCTGCAGTGCACGCGAGCGCGCCGGCAGCTTCGCAAGCCATTGCGCGAGCGCTTCATTCTGCAACCGTTCGGCGGACAGTTCGGCCGCCTTGATGCTCGACCGCAATTTCTCGGTCTGCTCGTTTGGCGCCGGCGCAGGCCCCGATTTCAACGTCGTGCGGAGCGCGCGCAGCGGAAGCACGATCCGCTCACGCCAGTCGCGACATGCTGCATCCATCCCTGCAATATCGGATGGCGTCAGCGCGATCCCACGGCGGACGGCGGCGAACGTGGCCATCAACAACATCATGACGTCGACGGCGCATTCGTTCTGTAATGCAAGGCAGGCATCGGCGATGCCCGGCTCGGCATAAAGCTCCAGCGCAAACGCCCAGCTTTCCGCATCGATTGCCTGGCTCGCGCCGGCCGTGGCGCCGTTCTCTTCCCCTGACGCCGCGCCGCTCAACGCGGTTCCTTGGCATCGGCAGGCGCAAGCCCCCGCCAACGACTGACCACGTTAGTCGAGATATCAAAGAGGTCGAGGACGCGGCCGAGCGTATGATCAACCATCTGATCGAGGCTTTCCGGACGCGCGTAGAACGCGGGCACCGGCGGGTAGACGATGGCGCCGATTTCGGTCGCGGCCACCATCGACTTGAGATGGCCGAGATGCAGCGGCGCCTCACGCACCATCAGCACGAGCCGGCGACGCTCTTTGAGGACCACGTCGGCAGCGCGGGTCACCAGCGACGACGTCACGCCGCTGGCGATCTCGGCGAGGCTCCGCATCGAACACGGCGCGATCACCATTCCGAGCGTCTTGAACGAGCCGCTCGAGATCGAGGCGCCGATATTATCGACCTGGTGGACGACATCAGCCAAGGCCGTCACGTCAGAGACCTTGAGGTCGAGCTCCTGGGTCAGCGTGATCTTTGCCGAACGGCTCATCACCAGATGAGTCTCGATCGGCATCGACTTCAACAGTCGCAGCAGCCGGACGCCATAAATGGCGCCCGATGCTCCGGTGATGCCGACGATCAGACGCCTCGGCTCGCCCTCAGGCGGGATCGAAATAGTGAATCTCCATCAGAAGGCAGCCGGTCACCGACTTGAACGGTCCATGATAGACGCCCGGCGGGCGGCATGCATAGGTATTCGGCTTGAACGACTCGCCGCCATTGCCCTGCTCGTCATTACCGACGATCAGGTCGCCCGAAAACAGGAACACCTCTTCCCAATATTCGTGCACGAACGGCTTGGTCGTGTAAACGCCCGGCTCGAACCGAAGCAGCCGGGTGCGGCTGCCGCGCTTGTTCACTTCATCCAGGGCGCCCGAGAGGATTTTCTGCTGGATACCGGCCGGATAGCCCGGGGGCGTCTCCCACCCGCTGGACATATCGATGGCGCGAAACTCGTCGTGAAGCTTGTTGATTGCCATTTTTCGACTTTCCTGAAGTTTAGGCGACCGCTCGGGACGATGAAGCCGGTTTTTGGCCGTTGGTCAATTCGTCCGTCAGATCGTAGCTCGACAGCATCTTGTCGAGCAACGCCGCCGACTTCTGCCAGTCATAGGTGCGGAAGGCATGCCCCTTGGTGACGAAGGTCGCACCGGCATAGAACATCTCATATTGCGCATGCCGCGAGGCGAATTCCGATCCGACCGCATCCCAGGCGAGCTTGTAGAACTTCACCTTGTCCACGGCGCCGGCGGCCGGCGATTGCTGGGTCTTGCCGATCAGCTTGGCCAGATCCGGATTGTCGAAATCCTTCACGGAGGACGGCAGCATGATCATGCCGCCGCCGGCAAGCTCGCGCAGCGCGTTGATGATCTTGGCATAGAGCTGCTGCGTCATGGTCTGCGCCCCGTAGAGCATCTGCCGATCCGGCACAAAGTAAACGCCGCGCTGCTGGCCCTTGGTCTCCATCGCGACCATGAACGCTTCCACCATGCTGACCTCGGCGGCGAGCTGGCCGAGCGTCTCCTTGACCTGCGGGAAACCGATGATGCCATTGGTTTCCGCGATACGGTGCGCGATTCCCGCAAGGAAGCGCAACTTGATCGAGAGCCGGATCATGGCCTGGTAGTTCTGGTAGACGTGCGCCGGCGTGACGTGGAACTGCTTCTGGCACATCGCGATGTCATCGACGATGAACACCCTGTTCCAGGGCACCTTAACCTCATCGAAATACAGAACCGCATCGTTCTCGTCGAAGCGGCTCGCCAGCGGGCTGTCGAACACCGCCCCGGCCCCCGCCTCGTAGGATTTGCGCGAGAGGATCTTGAGTCCCTTGGTGTTCATCGGGATCGCAAAGGAGATCGCGTATTTTTCATCGCCCGGCTGCAACGGCTGGATGCAGGTGACGAACACCTCATTGGCCATGATCCCGCCGGTCGCCAGCATCTTGGCGCCGCGCACAACGATGCCGTCAGCATCGCGCGACACGATGCCCGCGGTCAGGTAGGGATCGGCCTGCCCAGCGGCGCTCTTCGAGCGATCGGCCTGCGGATTGATGATGACGTAGGTCAGATAGAGATCGTTGTCGCGCGCGTAGCGATAATAATCCGCAAGAGCCTTGGCGCGCTCCTTGTCATAGGCCTCGAAGACCTCGAGCCCCATATACATGCCCGCAATGCACGAGGCGACATGGTCCGGCGCTCGCCCCATGAAGCCGGCATGCAGCTCTGTCCACGCTTCCAGCCCGCGCCGGCGCCTGACCAGCGCCTCATAGCTGCCCGGCAACTCCCAAATGCGATTGGCGCGGGTGCCGGTGTCGGTCTCAAACGTCATGAGCTCGCGATTTTCCGGCGCGCTTTGGAAGTCGAACATCCGACCGACCGAAGCCACGGCGCCGCGAAACGCCGGATGCGTGGTGACATCGGTCACCAGCTCGCCATCAAGATAAACTTCGCGTCCGTCGCGTAGGCTCGCAATGTGCTGTGCGCCAGTCTTGATCATGAAGGCCTCGAGATCTCCTGGATGGATTTACTAGTAGTGCATTGGAAGCGGCCATTCCGGGCTGCTTTCGGTTCCGGCAAGGCTGCGATAGGCCCCGCGAAAGAATATAAGCGGTTCTTTAGGAGGATGGGCGGAAAACCGCACGACCCTCCCGACGAAGATCACATGGTCACCTCCGTCATACTGCGCGTAAGGCACGCATTCGAAATGCGCCAGCGCGCCGGCGATCAGCGGCGCCGACATATGGCCGATCGTGTGCTCCACCGCAGTCCATTTATCGCCGAGCGCCCGGGCGAATTGGTTCGACAGATGCTCCTGATCGTGCCCCAGGATGTTCACGGCATAACCCTTGGCCTCCGTCATCGCGGTCAGGCTGAAGGCCTTGCGGTCGATCGAGAACAGGATCAGTGGCGGATCGACCGAGACGGAATTAAACGAGCTCATGGTCAGCCCGATCGCACTTCCGTCGGCAGCCTGCGCGGTGATCACGGCAACCCCGGTGGCAAACTGCCCCAACGCCCGGCGGAAGGCACGCGAGTCGATATCTGTGGTTGCGGTCATCAGGAGTCACAAGCCCATAATTAGCTTTATAACAAAGCTATATTATCGAGGTAAAAAGACCGCTGTCAAGCAAGCCGATGCCGATCTTTGCGGCAGCGCAACGCAAGCTGTTCGTGCTTGTGCCAGACGACATATCGCGGCGCAACAGCGAGGAATTCATGCAGAGCAAGACAAGATCACGGACAGCCAAGACCAATCGGAAGGCACAAAAGCCTGGAATTGAGCCAACGGTCTCGATCCCGCATTTGATGATGGATGGGTCCGACTGGGCCTTTCGGCACTTCATTCACGATGCGCTCGCCTTTTTTACAAGATTGCAGGCGGTACGGAGCCAACTCGGCGCGGTGCTCGGTCTGTCCGGAACGCAGTATACGGTGCTGATTGCGGTCGCACATCTGAGCGGCGAGAACAGGAAGATTGGAGTGAACCAGATCGCCGAACATCTGCACTTCAGCAGCGCCTTCGCCACAATCGAGATCAACAAGCTCGCTGCCAGGGGCCTTATCCACAAGCACGTCGATTCGGTGGATCGGCGGAGGGTCATCCTGACAGTGAGCCCGAAGGGCCGAGCCTTGCTCAGCGAGTTGGCGGCGGTGCAGCGTCCGGTCAATGACATCCTGTTTCGCGGGTTGTCGGCAACCGACTTCCGGAAAATGCGCAAGCTGATGTCCGGCATGGTCTATGCCGCGGACGAGGCGACACACCTGATCGAGAATAGGTTACGCTGCCGCCAGCGGGCGATGTGGGATCGTGAGGCTTCCTGATTGCCCCCAGTTCTTGTGGCCCGTTATCCACGTCAGATTGGCGCCTGCCGCGTTCTTGCTTCGCAACTAAGCTATTGCTCAAACATATTTGATGCGGCAGGATTTGCAGCAACTGGTTTGGGAGAAACTCATCAAATGAAACTCGATGTCAGGCGCCTGCTCTGTTTCACCGATCATAAGGAGATCGAGGCTGGCCAGCGCCACGCGAGGCCGCTGCGCCGTGTCGCCGCGGTCGCGATCATCCAGAACCCCTACGCCGGCCGCTACGTCGAAGACCTGTCCGAAGGGACCGCTGCCAGCGCGGAGATTGGAGCAGTGCTGGCCAAGCTGGCGCTCGAAGCGCTCGGGCCGCACAAGGCCGAAAGCTATGGCAAGGGCGGGGTCGTCGGCCTCGGCGGCGAACTCGAGCACGCCAACGCCTTGCTGACCACCACCTTTGCGACGCCGCTGCGGGAGGCCGTCGGCGGCGCCAAGGCCTGGATCCCCTCCTTCACGAAACTCGCGGCGCCAGGGTGCCTGATCGACGTTCCGTTGGCCCATAAGGACGCCCTTTACGTCCGCTCACACTACGACGGCGTCTCGGTGACGCTGCCGACCGACGCACCGGCCGCCGACGAAATCGCGCTGATCGTCTGCCTCGCCAATCGCGGCCGCCTCAACGCGCGTGTTGGAGGCCTGTCTGCTGACGCCATCGTCGGCGAGGACGGACTACACTAACCCCAGCGACAGGACTCTCCATGCGCACCGCGATCGTCAACATCGGCACCATCGTGACGGGCGACCTTGCCGCTCCCTTTGCCAAGGGCGACGGCATCTTGATCAATGATGGCAGGATCGTCGAGATCGGAACGCTTTCCGCTGACGCGGTCGCAGCTTGCGATGTGGTGATTGATGCCGCGGGAACGACGGCGGTGCCCGGGCTGATCGACAGCCACGTGCACATCACTTTCGGCGACTACACCCCGCGCCAGCGCGTGGTCGGCTATCTCGAAAGCTATCTGCACGGCGGCACGACGACGGCGATCACCGCATCGGAAGTGCATGTGCCTGGCCGACCGAAGGATGCGACCGGCGTCAAGGCGTTGGCGCTGGCGGCGCGGGCGTGCTTCCTGGATTATCGTCCCGGCGGCGTGCGGGTTCACGCCGGCTCGGTCATTCTCGAGCCCGGCCTCACCGAGGGTGATCTTGAGGAACTCGCAGGGGCCGGCATCTGGCTCGCCAAGGCAGGGTTCGGCGCCTTCGCCACGCCTTTCGACTATGCACCGCTGATGCAGGCGGCGCGACGATTGGGCATGGTGACCACCATGCACACCGGCGGCTCCTCGATCCCCGGCTCGTCAGGGATCTGGGCCGAGCATGTGCTGGCGTCCAATCCGACCGTGTCCTTTCACGTCAATGGCGGTCCGGTGGCGATGCCGGAGGCGGGCTTTGCCCGGCTGGTCAACGAGAGCACCATTGCCTTGCAGCTTTGCACCGCGGGCAATCTGCGCACCGCGCTCCTGACCGCCAAACTGCTCGACGAAGCGGGGCAGCCGGAGCGGCTGTTGATCGCCACCGATACGCCGACCGGAAGCGGCATCATGCCGCTCGGCATGTTCTACACGATCAGCCACCTGGCAAGTCTCGGCGGCATGCCGCCGGAACAGGCGATCGCCGCGGCCACCGGCAACAATGCGCGCGTCTATCGGCTCAACACCGGTTTGCTGCAACCCGGCAAGGAAGCCGACGTGCTCCTGATCGATGCCTGCGCCGGCGGCTCGCAGGACGACGCCTTGTCGGCCTTGCGCAACGGCGACGTCCCCGCGGTATCCGCCGTATTGACGGCGGGCATTCCGCGCTTCGTGGGTCGCAGCCGCAACACGCCGGCGGGCATCCGCAACGTGCGCGTCGCGGAAAACCGCCTGCCCCGCGACTTCTCAGGCGCCGCGCATTAGACCCGACGCGTTTTCCGCGCAGATAAGTCTGCGCAATCTGCGTAAACTTGATTGCTATGCGAACCGGGTCCACCCTCGGATCAAGTCCGAGGGCATGCTTCGCTCGAAAACGCTTCTAGTTCTCAAAATCCGGCAACCGGTACTTGCTCGCCAACCGGTCGGCAAGGCCCGAGGCGCGATCCCAGTCATAGGTGCGATAGCTGTGGCCGCGGGTGACGAACTGCGCACCGGCGTAGAACATCTCGTATTGCAGATGACGCGAGGCGAATTCCGAGCCGACCGCATCCCAGGTCATTTTCAGCATCTTGACCCGCTGCTCGCCGCTCATCGCCGGCGAGATCTGCGTCAGCGAGATGATGTCGGCCAATTCCGGATTGGCGAAATCCCGCACCGATGACGGCAGCATCAACAGCGCCCCACCGGCCAGTTCACGGATGGTGCTGATGATCTGCGGGTACATTTCCTGCGACTGGACCTGCGCCGCATAAAGCAGATGCTTGTTGGGCAGGAAATATTCGCCGCGCATGGCGCCGCCGGCTTCCATGCCGAACACCATGCCCTCGATCAGCGCCGCCTGGGAGGCGAGCTTGCCGAGCGTATCGACCACTGGCGGAAAATTGATGGTACCGATGGCCTGCGCGATGCCGCGCGCCAGGCCGACCAGAAACCGCAGCTTGACCGAAAGCCGGATCTGCGCCTGATAGTTCTGATAGATATGCGCCGGCGTATCGTGAAGCTGTGCCCGGCACATGTCGGTGTTGCGCAGCAGGAAAACGCGCTCCCACGGCACCTTGACGTCGTCGAAGAACACCAGGGCGTCGTTCTCGTCGTAGCGATAGGCCAGCGGATTGTCGTACTCGCTGACCGCGTGCGCCTCGAACGACTTCCGCGACAGCATTTTCAATCCCTTGGTGCCCATCGGCAGCGCACAGGAAAATGCCAGATGCTCCTCACCCGGCCGGAGGGGCTGGCCGGAGCCGACAAACAGCTCATTGGCCATGATCGCACTGGTGGCAAACAGCTTGGCGCCGCGAATGGTGATGCCGGAAGCGTCCTCGTCGACGATGCGGGCCACCATGTCCTCGGCGCCCTTGCCCTGGCTGCCGAACGCCTTGGAGCGGTCGCCCTGCACGTTGTTGATGACGTAGGTCATGAACAGGTCGCTCTTGCGGGCGTAGTCGAACCAGTCGCGAAACGCCTGGGCGCGCTTCGGGTCATAATTTTCGAAAACCTCGATGCCCATCATCATGCCGGACATCGAAGACGCGACGTGGTCCGGCGATCGGCCGAGGTAGCCGCAGGACAATTCGGCCCACTCCACCAGCGCCTTCCGGCGCTCGACCAGATCCTCATAGCTCCTGGGGAGCTGCCAGGCCCGGCTGATGCGCCGGCCGCCGCCGACGTCAAAGGTCATCCGCTGCAGATTGTCGGGATGCGCCTGATAATCGTACAGCACACCGGCCGATTCGACGGCATGACGATAGGCAGGATGCGTCGATACATCGGCAACGCGCTCGCCGTCGAGAAAAACCGCCCTGCCGTCCCGCACGCTTGCGACGTGCTCGGCGCCGTTCTTGACCAAACCGCCCACAGCCGCCCCGGATGATGCCTCGTCCATCGCGATCCCCCAAAAAACATCGAACAAATGGCACCTCGTGCCAGCCCGATGCAGGATTAGATAGCTAATATCCGAAGCTATTATGGGCTGAATGTCAAGGCGGCAATCAACGCTGTGCCCCTCCGGGCACAAGCATTGCAATGACAAGCATTGCAATTGCCATTGGGACCGTTCAATCTTCCGACGAACCCAATCAATGAGATGATCCCTTGGCCAAGACAGCAGCGCGCGCCATCACCACCAAACCCGGCGCCGGACGCATCGCCCATCGCACTGCGCTCACAACCTCCCGCCCTGAACTGCTCGTAGACGGCTCCGACCAGCAGTTTCGCAAACTGGTGCACAGCCTGTTCGGATTTCTGGCCCGGCATCAAACACTGCGCGATGGCCATGCCGCCGTCATCGGTCTTCCCGGGATCGAATACACCACGCTGATCGCGATCCGGCATCTGGCGGCGCAAGGCGACGTCCACGTCAAGACCGTCGCCGACCACCTCCATCTCAGTGGCGCCTTCGTCACCACCGTGACCAACAAGCTGGAAAGCAAGGGCTTGATCGAAAAGGCTGCGCATCAGGGTGACCGCCGACGGCTCTCGCTCAGCGTCACGTCGCGGGGCGTCGAATTGCTCGAGCGGCTGGCGCCGACGCAAATGCAGATCAACGACGTGGAATTTGGCTGCCTGAGCGCGCGGGAGTTCGAGATGTTGCTCGACCTGGTGCAGCGCCTGGTGGAGTCGAGCGACCGCGCTATCGCGCTGCAGCGATACCTGGCCGAAACCAACGTCCAGCCGATGGCCTCGCCATCGCGTAAATCCTCGTCCAAGCCGCGGAAGACCGGCAAGGCGTGACAGGTTGCCGCAAACTTCACCGCAGTGCCGAAAAAATAGCTTCCAAAGAGAACTAATCTACAAAGCTGCGAAATTTTCGTTTGTCAAAGAGCCAAATCTGTTGGAGCATTAGCTACGCGCGGGGCCACTGGCACGCCGCGTGCATTGCACCCTTCCGAGATCGGCTGCTGTAGGCAGCCATGGTTAATAGCAACGGAAAGAAGTCGATGTTGAAGGTCATATTGAACCCGTCGCGGCTGCTAGGCACCCTCGCCGTGATCTCGCTGAGCGCGGGCAGCGCATTGGCGCAAGCCCCGGAGATCGCGCTTGGCGCGGTCGTGCCGAGCAGCGGCCCATTCGCCGAATGGGGCCGCAGCAACAGCGTCACGCTGAAGATGCTGGAGAAGCAGACCAATGATGCCGGCGGCATCAACGGCGCCAAGCTGAAGATCACCATTCTCGACGACGGCGCCAAGCCGGCCCAGGCGGCGAGCTCGCTGCGCAAACTGGCGGGCGACGAAAAGGTTCTCGCAGTCGCAGGCCCGCTGACCAGCAGTGCCGCGGAAGTGACGTTTCCTGTCGCCAACGAGATGAAGGTGGTCGCAACCTCGCAGGCTTCCTCGAAGCCTGGAGTAGCCAAGCTGAACCGCCCGTGGGCGTTCCGCAACACCATCGACGAAGGCGTGCTCGCCAAAACGACGGTGCCCTATTTCAAGAAGGCGTTCAACATCAAGACCGTCGGCATCATCTTCGATGCCAAGGACGCCACCGCAGCGACCGTCGGCAAGGCGATCATGCCCGCCGCGCTGAAGGCGAACGAGATCGCCATCGTCAATGAATCCGACCCGCTGTCCTTCAACACCGGCGATCTCGACGTCAGTGCCCAGGTCACCAAGCTGAAGTCGCTGAACCCGGACGGTGTGGTCGTCAGCGCGGACTATAGCCAGGCCATCACCGTGCTGCGCGAGATGAAGCGCCAGGGCCTGATCAAGCCGGTCGTCGGCGCCACCCAGTTGATTTCGTCGGCGATCCTCAAGGCCGCGCCGGAAATTCCGATCATTGCGCCGGCGACCTTCTTCGCCACCATGAAAGGCGAAGCGGCCGAGAAGTTCGTCGCCAGTCTGCAGCCACTGCTGCGCAAGGAGAGCGGCTTGCCGGCCGAGATCGAACCGAGCATGTATGACGCCAACATCTATGAGATCGTCAGCATGTATATCGATGCGATCAAGAAATCCGGTGTGACCGGCAAGCCTGCAGACGTCGAGGCCGATCGCGCCAAGATCCGCGACCATCTTGCCAAGCTGGAAGGCTTCCAGGGCCTCGGCGGACCGATTGGCTTCAACGACGACGGCGATGCGATCAAGGCGTTTTACGTGCTGCAGGGTCAGAACGGCGCCTGGGACACCAAGGTCCGCGGCTGCAGCTCCGCGCCCAACCACGCCGGCTGCTGATCGACCCGGCAATCATTCGGTGGCCGGGTTCGCCCGGCCCCTCTCTTCAACATCCGACCGACTGAACATTCATGCTGTGGCAGCAACTCGTGAACGGCCTCACGCTAGGAGCGATCTACACGCTGCTGGCGCTGTCGTTCTCCATCGTGATGGGAATTCTCGGCATCCTCAATCTGGCGATCGCCGAACTCTTCATGATCGGCGGCTATTTCGGATTCACGCTGATCGCCGCAAACTTTCCCCTTCCCGTCGCCGTGCTCGGCGGCATGGCGGGCGCGGCCATTGCCGCTATGGTGATCGAGAGGATTGGCTATCAGCCGTTGCGGGGTACTCCTGTCGTCACGCCGATGCTGAGCACGCTCGGCTTCTCGATCATCCTGCAGAACGTCGCGACAAATTTCTGGGGCTCCGACCCGCTGCAACTGCCTGATGAGTATCTGGGGCGGCAGTATACGCTCGGCCCGGTCAATATCGGCCAGATGCAGCTCATCGTTGTCGGCGCCACCATCGTGCTGGTGACGCTGATCGCCTATACCGTGCAGCGAACCACCGTTGGCCGGGCGCTGCGGGCGGTCGCCGAAAACCGCGAAGTGTCGCGCCTGCTCGGCGTCTCGGCGGACCGGCTGACCTTGTTTGCCTTCGCCCTGTCAGGCGCGCTTGCCGGCGTTGCCGGCGTCCTGATCGCGCTGCATTACGGCGCTATCACGCCATATCTTGGCGTCGAAATCGGGCTGAAGGCGGTCGCTGTGATGGTGATCGGCGGCACCACCAACATCTGGGGCGCGCTGCTCGCAGGTCCCCTGATCGGCGTGGTCGAGGTGCTCACGGTGGCTTATGGCGGCTCGCAGGTCCGCGACTTCGTCGTGTACGGCTTCATGATTCTGATCCTTTTGCTGCGCCCACAAGGTCTGCTCGGCGGCGCGCGTTCCGACCAGGGCCAGCGCGTGTGATGTCGACCTATTATGCCAGCCTGTTCGCTGAAGCCGGCATCCTGCTGCTCGGCGCGCTCAGCGTTTACATCATCCTCGCCACCGGCCAATTGTCGCTCGGCAATGCGGCCTTCATGGCGATCGGCGCCTATCTGAGCTCCTACCTCACGGTCGAACTCGGCATGCCGCTCACGCCGGCGCTGATCGTCTCTGCGATCGCGGCCGGCATTATCGGCGTGATCGTGGGCTTCCCGGCTCTTCGGCTGAAAGGCATCTATCTTGCGATGGCCACGCTCGGCTTCGGCGAGATGATGCGCAGCTTCTTCATCAACTTCCCTGCAATGGGTGGGTCCGGCGGCTTTCACGGCATGGCGCACATTTCGGTCGGGTATATCTGGGCATGGGCCGGCGGCATCCTTGTCGTATTGATCCTCGTCGAGCGTTCGCGCGTATGGCTCGAGATGCAGGCCGTGCATGACGACGAGACCGCGGCGGGACTGGTCGGCCTAAACACCGTGGCGATCAAGGTGGGCGCATTCGGGATCGGCGCGGCTGTTGCTGCGATCTCCGGTGGGCTGTTCGCGCACCATCACGTCTATATCGAACCCGCCAATTTCGGCTTCGAGCGCTCGATCGACTTCGTGCTCGCGACCATCCTCGGCGGCTCCACGCTCGGGCTGGGCTCGCTGATCGGCGCGATATTGCTGGTCTTCCTGCCCGAATTCCTGCGGCCGATCGCGGACTGGCGTCTCGCCGCCTTCGGTACGCTGCTGATCCTGGTGCTCCTGGTGCGTCGCCAGGGCATCGTCGACCGCACGCTGCTGCGTGGGCTCACGTTCAGGAAGGCGGCATCATGAGCGCGCCGCTTCTTCAACTTGGCGAGGTCACCAAGAGTTTCGGCGGCATCCATGCGCTTTCCGCCGTGACCAGCGGCGTGCCTGAGGGCAAGATCGTCGGCATCATCGGTCCCAACGGCGCTGGAAAGACGACGCTGTTCAACGTCATCACCGGGGCCTACCGCGCCGATTCCGGCACGGTTCGCCTGAATGGCACGGCGCTGAATGGGCTGCCTCCCCACCAAATCGCGCGCGAAGGCATTGCGCGAACCTTCCAGAATATCCGCCTCTTCCCCAGCATGACGGTCTGGGAGCATCTGCTCGTTGCGCAGCCGCACCGCGAATCCTGGTGGCGCCGATTGCTGCCGGTCGGCTGGGGCGACCCCGCCGCGCAGGTGCGCGCGGTGGAGGTGATGGAGTTCTTCGGCCTGACGGACTTACGCGACCGCCCTGCCAAATCGCTGCCTTATGGAATGCAGCGCCGGGTGGAGATGGCGCGTGCCCTCACCGCGCGGCCGAAGCTGTTGCTGCTCGACGAGCCCGTGGCCGGCATGAACCATGACGAGGCCGAAGAGATCCGGCAACTGATGCTGAAGCTTCGCGCAACCGGATTGACGATCCTCCTCATCGAGCACGACATGAACTTCGTGATGCGGTTGTGCGATTATCTCTATGTGCTCGATTTCGGCGTGCTGATCGCGGAAGGCGCACCAAGCGAAGTCCGCACGAATCCTCGCGTCCTCGACGCCTATCTCGGTAAGGACGAATGATACTCTCGGCTCGTGGGCTGCAGGTCCGGTATGGCGCCATCGCCGCGGTGCGCGGCGTGGACATCGACGTCGCTGAAGGCGAAATCGTCGCGTTGCTCGGTGCCAATGGCGCGGGCAAGAGCACGATCGCCCGGGCGATCGCGGGCCTCCTGCCGTTCCAGGGCGAGATCGTCTACAAGGACCAAAAGCTGAGGCCGAATGATGCCGAACGCAACGTTCGCCGCGGCGTCGTGCTGGTGCCCGAAGGGCGCGGCATCCTCGGACGCATGACGGTCGAGGAAAACCTCGCGATGGGGATCTATACCCGCGCGGACAAGAGCCAGGCGATCGCGGACCTCAAGCGCATGCAGGAGCGCTTTCCGATCCTCGGGCAGCGGCGTCACAACGCGGCGAGCCTGCTCAGCGGCGGCGAGCAGCAATTGCTGGCGACCGCGCGCGCGCTATTGTCGAAACCGCGCCTGTTGCTGCTGGACGAACCGTCGCTCGGCCTTGCGCCCCAAGCCACGGCTTACCTCTTTGGCGTCATTGCCGAGACCCGCGCCGAAGGACTATCTGTGCTATTGGTTGAGCAAAAGGCGCGTCAGACGTTGAAGGTGGCGGACCGGGCGTACGTGCTCGAGACCGGTCGCGTGGTGGCATCGGGGCCGGCGCAGAAGATGATCGAAGATCCCGCGGTCTCGGATGCCTTCTTGGGAGGACCGGGTTGAATTCAGCCCAGAACTTGAGCCCGGCGCATCTTGAGACCGACGTGCTCGTGATCGGTGCCGGCGGCGCCGGCATGTACGCGGCGCTGGAAGCTGCGCGTGCCGGTGCGTCCGTGATTCTCGCCGATCGCAGCCTGATTGGTCGCGGCGGCGCAACGGTGATGGCGCAAATGACGGTGGCGGCTGCGCTTGGCGAGCAGACGCCCGATCACTGGGAGTACCATCTGGCGGATACGCTCGCGGCAGGCCGCGGACTGTGTGACGAGCGCCTCGCCGCGCTGCTTTGCGAGGATGGGCCGCGGCGGCTGCGCGAGATGGACGACTGGAAGGTGGGCTGGGCGCGGGAGGACGGCCACATCAAGCAGGCTCAGGCGCCAGGCCACGACCGTCCCCGCTGCGCCTATGTCGATTTTCTCTCGACGGGTCCCGCGGTCTCCAGGACACTGCGCACCCGACTGAAAAGTGCGAGCGATGTGCGCCTGATCGGCGATCTCGTGATCGTCGATATCGCCATACAGGACGGCGAGGCCTGCGGGGCAGTCGCGTTGCACCTGCCGACCGGTCGCGCGGTGACACTCGCCGCGAAAGCCGTAATCATCGCAACTGGCGGCCTTACCGGCCTCTATCGCCGCAACAGCGCCTCCGCCAACATGGCCGGCGATGGCTATGCGCTGGCCTTGCGCGCCGGGGCGGAGTTGATCGACATGGAGTTCGTTCAGTTCTTCCCGATTGGCCATCTGGCACCGCGTCTGATCGGCATGGATCCGATCATGTGGGATCCGTTCCGCTACAAGCTGGGCGGCAGGCTGCTCAACTCTGAACGCCGGGAATTCGAAACGGCCTATGCGAGCCAGGATTCCCGCAGTGACGGTCGTTACGTCCTGACTCGCGATCTCGCGACCTATGCGATCACCAAGGAGGTCGAGGCCGGTCGCGGCAGCCCGGCGGGCGGCGCCTATCTCAGCTTCCGGCACGTACCCGAGGGGGAGATACGCCGCGCATTCGGACCCGTCGTGGATCGTCTTCTTGCCAACGGTATCGACCTTGCTCGACAGGACGTCGAGGTCGCGCCGATCGCCCACTACACGATGGGCGGGGTTCGGGTCGACGAGACGCTCCAGACGCGCATACCGGGACTTTATGCCGGCGGCGAGGTCGTGGGCGGCGCCAATGGCGCCAACCGGCTGTCCGGCAATGCGATTACCGAAGCGCTGGTCTTTGGCGCGCGCGCCGGTCGCAACGCCGCGGAACGAGCAAAGGCACAAAGCCTGTCCTGGTCAGCAGAGGCGGTTCGCCCCGTGCTTGATCTGCTGCGCAGCGCGACAAGACGAGATGCGCCCAATCCTGCGGCCGCGATTGCCGGGTTGCAGACGGTGATGGCCGATAAGGTTGGTCCTTTCCGAACAGAAGCCAAGCTTCGCTCGGCGCTTTCTTCGATCCTGCAGCTCAGCCAGGAGATCGGCAATGTTCCGCTTTCGACCGGGGCGCCGTTCGACACGATGATGACTGACTGGCTGGACCTTCGGAACATGCTGCTGGTGGCGCGGTCGGTCACCGAAGCTGCGCTGGCGCGCGGCGAAAGCCGCGGCGCGCATCAACGGGAAGACCAACCGAGGCTGTCGGAGAACTGGTGCGTCAACCAGACCATCAGCCTGTCACAAGGCGATATCAGCCTGCGCAGGATCGCGCCGGCCAATGGAGGGCCCGTGGCATGAACACAACTCTGCGCATTCGGCGCGGTAACGCCGGGGAAACGCCGCGGTTCGAAGAGTTCGACGTCACGTTCGAGCCAGGCCAATCCGTGCTCGATGGCCTTCGCATGGTACGTCGACTGATCGACCCCACCCTCGCCTATCGGTACTCCTGCATCAACGCCAACGCGTGCAAGGAGTGCATGATGCTCATTGACGGCACAGTCGACTACGCCTGCACGGTGCGCCTCAAACAGGGCGTCATGACGCTGGCGCCGCTGCCGAAGAAAGCGCTGATAAGAGACCTCGTCACCGAAATCGCGCCACCCGACGAGCGTCTATAGCCGCGTTTGAAGCAACAATTTGCGATCATTCCGCGATCATCGCCACTATCGCGAGCGAGATTTCACGGGAATCGGCGGCTCATAGGCTCGGACGGCCGGAGCCGTTCCGACGAACTTCTCGCAATCGACGACAGTGATTTGCCCGCAGCATCCTTGAGCCAGCCGTGACGTGCCGACGTCGCGCGTCAGCACATTGGGATTGCCATGGAGGCAAAGCGGATTCTCCGCGCCATCAGGGGCGGGATCGTACCAGGCGCCAGTCGGCAAATTGACGACGCCCCGCATGACATCGTCGGTCACCTTAACCGCCGCGAGGCAGGCGCCGCGCGCATTGAAGATCCTGATGATATCGCCGTCGACGATCCCGCGCGGCGCGGCGTCGTCCGGATGCATCCGCGCGACTTCCCTGCCCTCGATCTTCCGGGACTGGCTATAGTCACCGAAATCGAGCTGGCCATGAAGTCGCGTCGCCGGCTGATTGGCAACCAGCCACAATGGAGCCGTCGCGTCCGGCTGCTCGGTCGAGGCGAGCCAGGTCGGGTGGCCCGGGCAATCGTCATAGCCGTAGCCGGCGATCGTCTTGGAGAATATCTCGATCTTGCCGCTGGGCGTCGGCAGCGGATTTGCCTCCGGCGTCGTTCGAAAACGACGCAGGATGCCTCCGTCGTCCGGCTCCGACGGAAGCGCCAGTTCGCCGCGATCCCAGAACTCCTCGAAATCAGGTGCGTCCCAGCCACGCTCGACCAGCGCGCGCCGCGTTGGCTCATAGAGATGGCGCATCCACTGCGCGGCATCGCGTCCCTCGGCAAAGACTCTCGCGCCGCCAAGCCGCTCGGCGAGATCGCAGAGAATTGCGAAGTCGTCACGTGCTTCACCGACGGGGGGCGCAACCTTGCGCATCGCGATCAATCGCGGATCGGTCGCCGCCGCGCCGATATCATCGCGCTCCAGCGTCATCGTCGCAGGCAGCACAATATCTGCAGACCGCGCCATCGCCGTCCAGGCGAGTTCATGGACCACGATCGTGTCAGGGCGCGCGAATGCCTGACGCAGACGATGAATATCCTGATGATGATGGAACGGGTTGCCGCCCGCCCAATAGACGAGCTTGATGTCGGGATAATGCAGTTCGCCGCCATTATACGCGAATGGCGCCCCCGGATTCAGCAGCATGTCGGAAATCCGCGCCACTGGAATGAATTCGCGAACCGGGTTGCTGCCTTGCGGCATCGTCGGAATCGGCACGGCGTTGACCCGACGGCCGGTGTGCCCCATCGCACCGAGCGCATAATTGTAGCCGCCGCCGGGCAGGCCGATCTGACCGACCATTGCGGCAAGGACTGCAGCGGCCCACACCGGCTGCTCGCCATATTGCGCCCGCTGCAGCGCATGGGCCACGGCAATGAGGCTGCGGCCATGCACAAGGGAGCGCGCGATATCCCTGATCGTGTCGGCCGCAATTCCGCTGATTGCGGCAGCCCAATCGGCATGCTTGGGCTGTCCGTCGCGGTCACCGCGAAGATAGCACTCGAACACGTCGAAGCCGGTCGTGTAGCGGTCGACAAACGCACGGTCGCAAAGATTTTCCGCGAGCAAGGTGTGCGCCATCGCGAGCATCACGGCAACGTCGGTGCCCGGACGAATCGGAATCCACTCGGCCCTGGCCTCGGGCGGGAAATCGTCGCGCAACGGGCTGATCGAGATGAACCGCGTGCCTCGCTTGACCGCCTCGCGCATGGCGTCGGGCTCGACGTGCCGGCTCAGCCCGCCGCTGGCGATCATCGAGTTCTTGATCGGCATGCCGCCGAACGCGAGCACGATTTCAGTGTGGGTCCGTAGCTGGTCCCAGGTGACGTTGCGGCGCGAAAGCGCCTCGAACGGCCCCATCACATGCGGCAGAACGACTGCCGATGCGCCCGCGCTGTAGCTGTTGACCGAACGCACATAGCCCCCGCAAACCAGGTTGAGAAAGCGGTGGATCTGGCTTTGCGCATGATGAAAACGTCCCGCGCTGGCCCAGCCGTACGAGCCTCCATAGATTGCGCGCGGGCCGAAATTGTCGCGAACGCGCGCGAGCTCGCCGGCGAGCAGATCGAGCGCGGTGTCCCACCCGCATTCGACGAAATCGTCGCCGATTTCGCGCCGCTGCGGGCCTGGCCCATGCTCGAGCCAGTTGCGGCGGACCATCGGCTTGAGGATACGCGCCTTGTGGCGCAAGGCACCTTTGAAATTGCCGAGGATCGGCGATGGCGCAGGATCGCCGCCGTAAGGCAGGATCGCGACATCCTGACCATCCCAGCGCGCCGAAAACGCTCCCCAATGCGCACTGTGCGTCGCGAAGGCCTCGTTATGATCGGTCGCGTTGGAATGCGTCATGCGAGGTTGCCCCGTCTATCAATCGCCTCAAGAGTTACAGCAACGATGCCTCGATAACGAACGGCCCGCGCTGTCGAAGCGCAGCATCGAACACTTCAGCGAAACGCTGAACGGTCGTCACGCGTTCCGCAGCTACGCCCATGCCGCCGGCAAGCTTGACCCAATCGATCTCGGGATCCTCGATGTCGAGCATGCGGCGGGCATTCTGGCCGGGGTTGGCGACGCCAACCTTGCGCATTTCGCCGTGGAGGATTGCATAGCCGCGGTTGGCAAAGACGATGGTGACGATATCGAGCTTCTCGCGTGCTTGCGTCCAGAGCCCCTGAAGCGTGTAGAGGCCGCTGCCATCAGCCTGAAGCGAGATGACCTTCCTTCCCGGACAGGCGATCGCGGCCCCCGCCGCCATCGGCACTCCGATGCCGATGGCGCCGCCCGTAATCTGGAGATAGTCGTGCGCGGGCGCGTTGTAGGACAGCTCGTAGAAGCCGGAGGACGTGATCGCCTCGTCGCACACGATCGCGTTCTTCGGCAGCTTCGCGGCAACCACGCGATTGATCATTTCGGCGGTCAGAGGACCGTCGGCCTGGAAGGACATCTCGGCTGGCGGCAGCTCGCTCGTCTGCACACCTGCCGTCGACTTGGCGCCGACAGCTTCCGCAAGATGGGCGAGAATTCCCTTCAGATCGTGACCGAGCCCACCGAGCTCGACCACGCTGCACCCCTCAGGTGCGAGGCGACCCGACTGGGTTGGGTAGCCAAAGAACGTGACCGGCTCCTTGGCGCCGATCAGCACGATCATATCGAGCCCTGCCAATGCGGCACGACCCGGCTCCCAGGCGAAGGATATCTTCTCGATCGGCGCCCGACCGCGCCCGCGCTCGATGCGCCCGTTGACGCCCTGTGCAAACAGCCGCGCGCCGGTCTTGGCGCAAATCCTTTCGGCATCGGCAAGCGCATCGGCGCGCAAAGCCTGCCCAGACAACATCAGCGCCGCCTTGCAACCGCGGCGCAAACGATCGACGACCGCCTTGAACTTGTCCGGATCGACTTCGCGCCGCGGCGGCGGCGAACGCCTGGCGAGCGGAGCCGCGGCTGATCGCTCCGACCAGGCCATATCCGCCGGCAAGAGCAGCGTCGCGATGCCGTTCGCCAAGCTTGCGTCCCAGGCATCCGCGACATCCTGCTCGATCGAGGCGGCACTGCCGATCCGGCGCACGAACGCCGACATCGGCCGGGCGAGCGTTTCGATGTCGCTCGTCAGCGGCGCGTCGAGCGGAAGATGCGCGGTCGAATGCTCGCCGACGATATTGATGATCGGCGTGCCGGCGCGCCTGGCGTTGTGCAGGTTGGCGAGCCCGTTCGCCAGACCGGGGCCGAGATGCAGCAGGGTCGCCGCGGGCCGGTCCGTCATCCGGCCATAGCCATCGGCAGCTCCGGTGACGACGCCCTCGAACAGCCCAAGCACGCAGCGCATGTCCTGCCGACGATCGAGCGCGGCGACAAAGTGCATCTCCGACGTGCCCGGATTGGCGAAGCAGGTATCGACGCCAAGCGCGAGCAGCGCGTCGCAGAGATGATCCGCACCAGTTTTCATGTCATTGCGCCCCGTGTTTCCCGTTCGCGAGCGCCTAGGCGAAACATACGTTGGCCGACGGCTCGTGAGGTCGACCGAACAACGAACGCCCAGGAATGGCCTCGAGCAGCTCGCGGGTGTAAGCGTGCTGCGGCGCGCCGAATACCGATTGCGTCTCACCCTGCTCGACGATTTCGCCGCGCCGCATCACGACGATCCTGTCGGCGATCTCCGATGCGACACGCAGGTCATGCGTGATGAACAGCATTGCGAGGTTCATTTCTTCGCGCAGCTCGGCCAATAGCTCCAGAATGTGCTGTTGCACGGAAACGTCGAGCGCCGAAACCGCCTCGTCCGCGACCAGCACCAGCGGCTTCAACGCGATGGCGCGCGCGATACAGATACGCTGGCGTTGCCCGCCGGAGAATTCATGAGGATAGCGTTCATATGCGCTCTCCTTCAGCCCAACTCGCGCCAACAATCGCTTTGCGTCCGCAATCGCCTCGATTGGCGGCGTTCCATAGGTCATCGGTCCGCGCGCGATGGCTTCACCGACCTTCTGTCGTGCATCGAGGGCTGCAAAGGGATCCTGAAAGACGATCTGCACCTTGCGGCGCATCGCGCGCAATTGCGCGCCTTTCAGTTTGAGAAAGTCGCCCCCATCAAAATCGATCGAACCGGTGTCGGGCTCGATCAGCCGCATGATCATGCGCGCGAGCGTCGATTTGCCCGATCCGGACTCACCAACGACGGCGACGGTCTCGCGCGGCCGCAGCGTGAGAGCGACGTCCTGCACGGCCGATACCCGTCGCACCGGCCTGAACGCGCCCTGACGCGACGCGAATACCTTGTTGAGACCGCGGGCTTCCAACAATGGATCGCTGCCCAGCGCCTGGCTGTGCGTCGTTGGGGGGCGCCCGCCCGGCACTGCCGCAATGAGCGCCTTGGTGTAGTCATTCTTGGGGGCGCGAAGCACCTCATCGACCGTGCCCTGCTCGACCACACAGCCGTTGCGCATGACAACGACACGGTCGGCTATGTCGGCGACGACACCAAAGTCGTGCGTGATGAACAGGACGCCCATTCCCCGCTCGACCTGCAACTTCCGGATCAAGCCGAGGATTTGCTTCTGCGTGGTGACGTCGAGTGCGGTGGTCGGCTCGTCGGCGAGCAGCAGTGCCGGCTCGTTTGCCATCGCGATCGCGATCATGATGCGCTGGCGCTGACCGCCGGAGAGCTGGAATGGATAGCTGCGGGCGAGCGCCGGAGGATCGGGCAGGCCGACCGCCGCGATCAGTTCGACGACCCGCGCGTCCAGCTCGGAACGGTACAGCTTCGCGCCGGCGTGCGTGACGATGGCTTCCGCGATCTGCTGACCGACACGCGTCAGCGGATTGAGCGCGCTGAGCGGCTCCTGGAAGATCATGGATATCGGGCCGCCCCGCAGCGCCCGCATTGCCCCTTCATCCGCTGTCGCGAGGTCCGTATCCTTGAAACGGATGGCACCGCCGGTGACGTGAAGAGCCGGCGGCAACAGCCTGAGCACGGCGTGCGCGGTGATCGACTTACCCGAGCCGGACTCGCCGACCAAGCAAACGATCTCGTTCCGACGCACGGCGAGCGAGACGTTTTCCACCGCGAACTGCCGGTCGCCGCCCTTTGGCAAAGCAACGGACAGATTTTCGATTGCAAGCAGCGGTTCGTCCGTCATGCACCTCGCGCCTTCCGCGACAGTCTCGGGTTCAGGGTATCGTTCAGTCCTTCGCCAACGAGGTTGATCGCCAGCACGGTGAGGAAGATGGCTACACCGGGGAACACGCTCATCCACCACGCTTGACGCATCACCGAACGGGACGCGCCGATCATGAATCCCCACGACATCAGATTGGGGTCACCGAGCCCCATGAAGCTCAGCGCACTTTCGATCAGGATCGAACTGGCGATCATCAACGAGCCGGTCACGATGATCGGCGACACCGCGTTCGGCAGGATATGGCGCAACACCACCGACATCGGCGGCTGCCCCTGACAGACCGCGGCCTGCACGAACTCCCGGCTCCGCAGCCGAAGAAACTCGGCGCGCGTCAGCCGGGCGAGCTGCGGCCAGCTCACAGCGCCGATCGCGAGGATCACGTTGGTCAGAGAAGGTCCGAGCGTCGCCACCAGCAGGATGGCAAGAATGAAGCCAGGAATCGTCTGGAACAACTCGACGAAGCGCATCAGAAAGTCGTCGACGCGGCCGCCGAAATAGCCGGCAACGGCTCCCACGGTGACGCCGATCGCGAGCGCGGCAAGTGTCGACGAGACGCCTATGAGAAGCGAGACCCGCGCGCCATAGGCGATGCAGGCGGCGACGTCGCGGCCGAGCATGTCGGAGCCGAGCCACCTCTCGCCGTCGAACGGCGGCTGGAACGGCGCGGCCACCATATCCCAGGGATCGACGGGAAACAGGGTCGGCGCCACGATGGCCAGCACAACGACTCCGGTCAGGATGACCAGTCCGATGACGCCGGCCGGATGCCGAAGAAAGGATGCCAGGTTCTCCACGGCCGCCTCACCTCACACTTCGTACGGAGATGCGCGGATCCACCATGCGATAGACCGCCTCGGTGAGCAGGTTCAGCCCGATCACCACAATCGACATGACCAGGAAGATGCCTTGCATGACCGGATAGTCGCGCTGCAGCACGGCGTCATAGATCAGCCGCCCCAGGCCGGGCCAGGCGAACACGGTCTCGACAACAACCGCGCCACCAACCACCGCGCCGGCCTGCATTCCGGCGACCGTGATAACGGGCAGGATCGCGTTGCGAAGCAGATGGTGCATCACGATCCGGGACTCGGTCACGCCCTTGGCGCGCGCCGTCTTGATGAAATCCTGCTGCTTGACCTCGATGATCGAGGAACGCATCAGCCTGGCGTAGATCGCGAGATAGACAGCGGCCAGTGACAAAGTCGGCAGGACCATGTGCGAGGCAATGTCCGCGATGCGCTGCCACGCCGTCATCTCGACGCCGACGGTCACGTAGCCGAATGGCGGAAGCCAATTGAGCTGCACGGAAAACAACAGCACGAGCATCAGGCCAAGCCAGAACACCGGCAAGGCATAAAGCAGCAGCGAGACGATCGTAAAGAACGTGTCGGACCATTTTCCCGCACGTGTGCCGGCTATCGTTCCCAACGCCGTACCGAAGACCAGGGACAGGATGAACGCCGTACCCGTGAGCAGCAAGGTCGCGGGCAGCCGCTCGAGCAGCAGCGACAACACGGTCCGCTGTTGCCGATAGGAATAGCCGAGATCAAGCGTCAGCGTCTTCTTCAGGGAGCTCGCCAGTTGCACCAGGTACGGCTGATCGAGGCCATAGGCCGATCGTATCTGGCGGAGCAATGTTTCGTCGGCAGCACCGCTTTGTCCTGCGATCACCTGCGCCGGGTCGCCGGGCGCCGCGTGAACGAGAATAAAGTTGAAGGTCGCGATGACCAGGATCACGCCGATGATCTTCACCGCTCCGGCGGCGGCGCCCAGCACGTAGGCCGACAAGCGGCCTCCGTACCGGGTGATGGCGACGACGCTCATTCGAACCGGACCGCGCCGAAGGTTTCGTGAACGCCGATGGCGGTCGTGGTCACATTCTTGAGCTTCTTGTCGGTGAACGTCGGAAAGTCCTGTTCGAGCAGCCACACGATCGGCACATCCTCGACCAGAGCCTTCTGCACCGCGCTGTACAGTTCCTGCCGCTTCTCGTCCGGCGAGGCGGTCGCTGCTTCCTCGAAAAGACGATCGACTTCCGGATTTGAATATCCGGCCGTGTTGGAGAACATGATGCCCTTGCGGATGTTCGACGAAATGTAGGTGCGCGATACGCCGATAGCGGGATCTCCGAGCTGATAGACGAGATTCGTCGTCATCGAATACTCCCCGTTGCTGACCTTCTGGATCCAGCCCGCGACATCGGTGCCTTCAAACTGCAGGTCGATTCCGACCCGCAGCAGCGACTGGCGCAAGAACTCTGCGACGCGACGATAGAGCTCGCCCGATGGCGTGACCAGGAACGGAACGGTGATCCGCTTGCCATCGGCGCCCGGCTTCAATCCCATCTCGTCGAGAAGAGCTTTTGCCTTGTCCGGTGAGTATTCGTACTGCTTTACGTTCTTGTCGTAGAACCGGGTCTTCGACGAGATCGGACCGGTCGCAACCTTGCCGAGACCGAAGTAGACACGCTGGAGCAGAGCCTTGCGGTCGATCGCGTACATCACCGCCTGACGGAAGCGCTTGTCGTTCATCGGCGCAATGCGGTTGTTCAGCTCGAGCCACAAATGTGGCGCGAAGTACTCATATCCCTTTGTCGTCATGTCGAGATGGGGCAGCTTGGTGAGGCGAGCCACATCGTACTGCTCGATGTCGCTCCACTGCGTCAGCTTGACGGTCCCCTGCTCGAGCGCGACCGAACGCGCTGCCGCATCCGGAATGACGCGGTAGATGATCTCGTCGATGTGAGGCTCCCCGGCGCGGTAGTAGCCGTCATGCTTGACCAGGTGGATGTGCGATCCCCGCACCCATTCCTTCAGCTTGAAGGGACCGCAGCCGATCGCCTTGTCATTCGCAGGATTGGTCTTGAAGTCGGTGCCTTCGTAGATGTGCTTCGGCAGGATCGGCGCCGTGGTGCAATCGAATGCTCCGAGGAACGGAGAAAACGGCGACTTGAGCTTGAACACGACCGTCAGCGGATCGGGAGCTTCGGCGCTATCGATGCGGGTGAATATCGGCCGGGCCCGCGCGTGGGTCTCGGGCAGGATCTTGGTCATCGAGAAGATGACGTCGTCGGCCGTCAGCGGCTTGCCGTCGTGGAAGGTGATGTTCGGGAACAGCTTGAACGTATAGGTCAACCCGTCGGGAGAGGCGCTCCAGGATTGCGCCAGGCCGGGGATCGGTTTCAGGTCAAAGTCGTAGCGAAGCAGGCTCTCGTAGATCTTGCCGCAGATCGTCAGCGTCGGCTGGAGCTGGCTGATCGCGGAGACCAGCATGGCCGGCTCCGGATGGGTAATCGTGCTGAGCGTGCCGCCGCGCGTCTGCCCCGCGGCACGGTGCAAGCCGAGCGGGATCCCCGCGACGCTAGCCATTCCCGCGGCCAGTCCCAACTTGCCGAATTCACGCCTGTTCATTCCCATGATATCCCCCCTTCCTGTTGACATGGCTCTCTGGACGAGACGCGCCGGCCGCAGATGCGGCGGCGACCATCACAGCTTCTTCAATCCGCACCAGTTGGCGACGAAGAGCGCGATGCTCAGTGTGATCTTGCGGACGCTTTCGAGATCGACGCGCTCATTGAACGCATGCGGCCCGATGCCGTAATGGCCGTAGCACAGCGCCGGAATTCCATAGTCGACGTTGTAGTAGCGCGTATCGGTAACGGCGGTGCCAATCTGCAACTGCATCGGCTCGTTGAAGACCACCTGATGCACCGAGGAGAGCACCTGCTCGGCTTCGCTTCCGGGCTCCAAGACCGACGGATCTGCCTGGAAGCCGCTCCAGATCAGTTCGGCCGGATTGCTCGACAGGAAGCTGTCGGTGGCCTGTGCGTCGGCCAGGCACTTCTCGATGCCACGCATCGCCTCCTGCGGGCTAGTGCCGGGAAGCAGGCCGAGCCGGCAATCGAACTCGCACCAGGCCGCCGTCGAGCTTGCCCAATCGCCGCCCTTGATGATGCCGACATTGAACTTGATCGGCGATTTGACAGTCTTGAACCACGGATGATCCACGGCCTGTTCGTTGAGCCGCTTGGTGTAGTCCTGGAACGCACGGATCACGTGCATGGCCGACAAAATGGCGCTGGTGCCTGTCTCGGAGTAGGCGACATGGGCCGGCGTGCCTCGCACTCGCACGCGGAACCAGATCGCGCCGACCTGCGCGCGCAAGAGCTTTTGGCCGATCGGCTCGGGGATGAGGCACGCGTCGGCGCGATAGCCGCGCATCAACGTCGACAGCGCGCCGTTGCCGGTGCTTTCTTCCTCGGTGACGGTCTGCACGTGGATGCGGCCCTGCGGCGCGTAGCCCGCGGCCCGGATCGCATCGAGCGCGAAAATCATCGCCGACACGCCGGCCTTCATGTCCTGAGCGCCGCGGCCGTGCATCCAGCCGTCGCGCACCACGCCGTCAAATGGCGGAAAATCCCAGAAATCCGCCGGGCCTTCCGGCACCACGTCGATATGACCCTGGAGGATCAGGCTGCGCCCCTTCCCGCCGCCCTCATAAGTCGCCACAACTTGCCTCGAGCCGGCAAGATCGATCCCATCCATCGGAGCCGCCTTCGGATGGCTCATCAGATCGACGTCGGCGAGACTGAAAGCATCGACCTTGTAGCCGCGCTCGGCCAGGCGCTCGGCCATCCAGGCCTGGAGCGGAGCCTCCTGACCGCGGAGACTGCGGAATTGTACCAGGCGCGCGAGGAAGGCCACCTGATCGTCAAAGTTGCGATCGACGGCAGCCCGCAATTCCTCCGCGAGGCTATTGGTCTTGGTCAGCTCAGTTTCCAAGGTCGTCTCCTGTTCGCAGGGGTTATTTCGCCCGAGTGCTCGTTGTTGGTTTGGTTGATGTTCGTCGGTCGCGGGGTTCAGGCGACGAGGCAGGATTCGAGGATCGAAAGCCCCTCGTCCACAATGTCGTCCGATGCCGTGAGCGGGACCAGAATCCGAATCGTGTTCGCGGTCGTGCCGCAGGACAGCAGGATCAGGCCGTTCTGGTGCGCAAGCCTGGTGACCTGACTGGTGGCTTCGGCGTCCGGCTCGTTGCTCCCCCGCTGCTTGAGCACATCGAAGGCGATCATCGCGCCCAATCCGCGAGCCCGGGAAATCGGCAGCAGATGATTGGCCTGGGCAAAGCGATCGATCGCATCGCGCAAGCGCGCACCGATCTCATTGGCGCGCGCGAGAAGGTTCTCCTGTTCGAACACATCGAGCACCGCAAGCGCAGCCGCGCACGCCAGCGGATGACCGGCATAGGTGCCCCCGAGGCCACCCGGCTCCGCCGCGTCCATGATCGCGGCACGCCCGATCACGCCAGATAGCGGCAAGCCACCGGCAAGGCTCTTCGCGACACAAATGAGGTCTGGCTTGACGTCGTAGTGCTCCATCGCGAACATTTTTCCAGTCCGACCGAATCCGGTCTGAACCTCGTCCGCGATCAGCACGATCCCATTCTCGTCGCAGATGCGGCGCAGCCCACGCATCAGTTCGGGAGGAGCCTGGTGGAAGCCGCCTTCGCCTTGCACAGGCTCGATGATGATCGCCGCCACCTGGGACGCATCGATGTCGGCCTTGAAAATGAAGCCGATATAGCGCAGCGCGTCGTCGACGCTAATCTCGCTGCCACTGATCGGAAATGGTACATGCCACACGCCGGGCAGAGGGGAAACAACACCCTTCTTATAGGGCACGACTTTTCCCGTCATCACCGACGCAAAAGCAGTGCGCCCGTGGAAGCCTCCGGTGAACGCGATGACCCCGCTGCGGCCGGTTGCCGCACGAGCGATCTTGACCGCATTCTCGGTGGCCTCGGCACCGGTTGTCAGCAGTATCGACTTCAGCGGCCCGCTGATCGGCGCCAGCGCGTTGAGACGCTCGGCGAGCTCAACATAGGAGTCATACGGAGCGACCTGGAAACAGGTATGCGTAAAGCGATCCAACTGATCGCGAACCGCCTTGATCACCTGCGGATGGCGGTGACCGGTGTTGAGAACCGCGATACCACCGGCAAAATCGACGTAACGTCGTCCCTCGACGTCCCAAAGCTCGCTGTTGAGTGCCCGATCAGCGAAAACCGGTGTGGCATGACCAACACCACGGACCACCGCAGACTGCCTGCGTGACATCAGTTCGGAGTTTAGCGCCATTCTTACTTCCCCAAGTTGAGGGGACCGTAGTTGGCGGTATCGAACGAACAACCAGTTTTATTATCGCGCTATGGTGACTCACATGCACCAGTCGGGCCGATCAGTGCGCTGGCCAGCACATTTTGTAGCCAATTCCGCAGTGCAACAATCGCCGGGTCGCGCCATCGCTCCTTCAAAGCGACCAATTGGTACGTTCCCATGTAGACGGAGGTGGAGAGCAGCTCGACCAATGCACCAGTGCGAAGGTCGTCCTCGACAAGGACGTCATTTGCGATTGCCACGCCCTGCCCAAGCCGCGCCGCCTCGATGGCGAGGTGGGCATGCCAAAGACGCTGGCCGCCGAGCTGCGGCAAATCGACCAATCCGGCCAGCCGAAACCAGCGCTCCCATTGCTCCGTCGATTCCTCGTGGATCAACGCGATCGACGCCAAGTCCGTCAGGCTCGTGATGGCGGGATGACGCGCCAGATAGCTCGGGCTGGCCACCGGGAAGACCCTCGGCCGGATCAAGGGCTCGGACGCTAGATCGAGATGCGTGGTGATCACATCAGCATAGACGATCTCGGCATCGGCCTCACCGCGCGAGAGATCGGGGTGCGACAAGGTTGGCTGCAGGTTGACTTCCCATCGGTTCGGTGGACCCGTCAATTCGGGAAGCCTCTGCAGCAGGCGGCGGTTGGCGATGCCAGGAATACACCAGATGTTAAGCGTGGTTCGCGACGGAGGACGTACCGCAACCGTGGCGCGCGCGATGATGTCGAACGCTTGCGACAACTGCTCATAGAGGAACGAGCCTCGTTCGGTCAGCATGACGCCGCGACCCTGAGCCCGGACGAGCGTGACGCCGAGGCTTTCCTGCAGGTTTTGGATATGACGCGACACGACCGTATGGCTCACCGCCAACTCGTCGCCAGCGGCACGCATGCTGCCGGTGCGGCCAACAGCTTCAAAAGCTCTCAATGCGACGAGGGATGGAACCCGGGGCCTGGTCATAACAGTGTGGGCAATCAGCGCTTCAATTGCCGAGGGTTATGCCCCACCTAAATGTTTTCTTCAATTAGAACAGACACATCGTTGGGTGGCCCGTTCGGTAATGGGTATGAACGGTCGACTCGCTCACTCCTTGTATAGCTGGCGTTAAGCCTATTCCGGCTGCTTCGGCAGGAAGTCGATCATCAGACGTGCTATATCGTCGACCTTCTCGTCTAGCGCGAAGTGACCGGCATCCAACAGATGAATCTCCGCGTCCGGCAGGTCGCGCCTGAACGCCTCCGCGCCCGCTGCAATGAAGGACGGATCATAGCGCCCCCACACGATGAGCGTCGGTGGCTTATGCTCGCGCAGAAATGCCTGCCATGCGGGGTAAGAGGCCACGTTCGTGCGATAGTCGTAAAGCAGGTCCGCCTGGATTTCCCGCTGGCCAGGTCGGGACAGGAACGCATATTCGTCGGTCCATGTATCGGGATTGTAGCGCTCGGGATTGGGGCTGCTGCCGATGTGACGGGCCTTGGCGCCTTCGAGCGAAGTGAAAGCGTCGACCTGCTCCGGGTGCGCATCTCGATCGGCCCAATATTGCGCAATGCCGCTCCATTTGGCGCCGAGCCCTTCCCTGTAGGCGTTCGCATTCTGGATCACAAGCGCGCGCACCCGCTCGGGATGAGCCACCATGATGCGGTAGCCAACCGGACCGCCATAATCCTGCAGGTACAGGACATAGCGGCTGATCTTGAGCTGCTCGAGCAAGGCGTTCGTGGTCTCAGCGAGATGGTCGAACGTGTAAGCGAAACGCAAGGGCGGCGGAGCCTCGCTCTGGCCGAACCCCGGATAGTCAGGTGCGATCAGGCGAAAGCGCGTGGCAAGAAGCGGAAGCAAAGTATCGAACATCCGCGAGGAGGACGGAAAGCCGTGCAACAGCACAATCGTCGGCGCGTCGCTCGGCCCCGCTTCACGATAGAAGATGCTGACACCATCCACCTGCGTACGATGATAGGTGATCGTGGCCGAGGTCGATGGCAAGGCTGCGGCCTGGGCGCCATGACCCATGGCCAGCGCGGCGACGGCCGATAGAACGGTTGGAAGCTTCATATCCTTACCTCCGGCAATGCGACTGGCCGACTTGCGACCGAAACGCGAAGAGACAAGTCCTTCGAACAGCGACACGCGACGACGTCGGTATCCGCTGAATATCTGTTGCAAGAAGATATAGGCTCGATCTCCATCCTGAAAATTCAAATAATGAGATACGTATCATCTCATTTGACGATATCGGAATCTCTCCGCGAAGCGATGGGCATGGTCAGAGCGAAGCCGATGGAATTTGGCCTGCTCGACGCCATATTGAGTTGTGTCGCCAGAACGGTCGGAGATCGATAAGCTTTTCGCCGATCCGATGGATACCGCTGAACTCAGAAACACTTGTTCGCAAACTTGGGAGAACAGCAGGATGGCTAAAGCGTACGAAATCATCGACCATGATTATGATGTGGTGATCGTCGGTGCAGGAGGCGCCGGATTGCGCGCGGCACTGGGCATGGCATCGTCAGGCCTCAAGACCGCCTGCGTTACAAAAGTCTTTCCGACACGCAGCCACACCGTCGCCGCACAGGGCGGCATGGCGGCATCGCTTGGAAACATGGGTGATGGCGACGATTGGCGCTTTCACATGTACGACACGGTCAAGGGCTCCGACTGGCTCGGTGATCAGAACGCAATCGAATACATGTGCCGCGAAGCCGTGCCCGCGGTGCTGGAACTGGAGCACTATGGGGTACCCTTCTCGCGCACCGGAGATGGTCGGATCTATCAACGTCCCTTTGGTGGCCAGACCATCGAGTACGGAAAGAAGATGGCCCAGCGCACCTGTGCGGCGGCCGATCGGACAGGCCATGCCATCCTGCATACGCTCTATCAGCAGTGTCTGACGCACGGCACGGAGTTTTTCATCGAATATTTCGCGCTGGACCTGCTGATGGATGATGACGGCGCCTGTCGTGGCCTGTTGGCGTGGAACATGGAAGATGGGACCATCCACCGCTTCAATGCTCACCGCACTGTGCTGGCCACCGGAGGTTACGGCCGCGTCTACTTCTCCTGCACCGCCGCCCACACCTCTACCGGCGACGGCAACGCGATGGCCCTGAGGGCCGGGTTGCCGCTCGAGGACATGGAATTCACACAGTTTCACCCGAGCGGCATCTACGGCTCCGGTTGCCTGATCACGGAAGGGGCGCGCGGCGAAGGCGGCTATCTCACCAATTCCGAAGGCGAGCGCTTCATGGAGCGTTATGCGCCAAGCGCGAAGGATCTTGCCGGGCGCGACGTCGTGTGCCGCGCCATGACGATTGAGATCAACGAAGGGCGTGGCTGCGGTCCGCGCAAGGACTACATCGAACTACACCTGGAGCACCTCGATCCGGAACTCCTGCACACGCGCCTGCCGGGCATCAGCGAGACCGCCAAAATCTTCGCGGGCGTCGACGTCACACGCCAGCCGATTCCGGTGCTGCCCACCGTCCATTACAACATGGGCGGAGTTCCGACCAATCTGCATGGCGAAGCCGTCACGTCTCGCCATGGCGATCCGGAAACGGTCGTCCCAGGACTGATGGCGATCGGGGAAGCGGCTTGCGTTTCCGTGCATGGAGCGAACCGCCTCGGCTCCAATTCGCTTCTCGACATCATCGTGTTTGGGCGAGCTGCCGCTCATCGCGTGATCGAGACCCTGCGTCCGCAAGAGGGCCACGCACCGGCGTCCGACGAGGCGACCGATCGTGCCATCGCGCATCTCGATCGCATCAGGTGGGCCAAAGGCAAGGCTGTCGCCGGCGACATCAGGCTCGCCATGCAACAGACCATGCAGCGCCACTGCGCCGTATTCCGCACCGGCGCGCTGCTGGACGACGGTTTGACAAAACTTAACGAGGTGATCGCCACGATGCGGGATGACATTGGCGTGACCGATCACACGATGATCTTCAACACCGATCTGGCCGAAACACTCGAACTGGACAACATGCTTGCGCAGGCCAGCGTCAGCCTTCATTCAGCGATCGGTCGCAAGGAAAGCCGCGGCGCGCATGCGCGGGAAGATTTCCCCAAACGCGATGACGAAAATTGGCTGAAGCACAGCCTGTGCTGGCTCGATGATGGTGGCCGCGCGCGGCTCGATTACAGACCAGTGCATTTACAGCCGCTCTCAAACGAGGTGCAGTCAATCCCGCCAAGAGAGCGCGTGTATTGATTGAGGGGGACCGCTCAATGCTGGATGTCGCTCAGTTCAAGAGAACCGGTGGCCGATGTTAGCCAACCTTGCATGAATAACGCTGTCTGCACCGGACAGGACGGTTTCGCCTCATCGCTTACCGCGTTGCAGGCAACAACGGTGGTCGCCTGGGCAATCGCCGTCAAGCGTGTCACGCCTGAAGACGATGAGTTGCGCCTGCGATGGTTGCCCCATCCGAACCTCCCGACGCCGGTCAAAGGACCGACACCCGCAGAGATCGCGTTCTGGCTGGCCGCAGTCTCCCCGCCGGAGAAAGGCGCCACGCCCGGCCCTACCGCGCTTCCTCTTGAGCAAAGCGCCGCGCTGCTTGACGTGCAGGAGACGGACCACTTGGCGCGACTCCGGCATCATGAGGACCGGCGCAGCTATCTGGCCGCCCATGCGGGAGCGCGCCTGATCCTTGGACATGCAGTAGGTCGACCGCCGAATGCGCTGCGGTTTGCACCATCGGCGAACGGCAAGCCGGTCCTTCTGGTCGATCCGCAGGAAATCGACTTCAGCCTCAGTCATGCCAGGGGCGCCGTTGCCGTCGCCGCAGCACGCATGCCCATCGGGGTCGACGTCGAACTCCTACGCGAAGTAGATCATCTGGATTCCATCAGCGAGCTGGTGCTGGCCGCCGAAGAACAAGCTGCTCTGCGGAAAGCGCCGGAGATATCCCGGTCCCGATTGTTTCTCCGCTATTGGACCCTCAAGGAGGCATTGCTGAAAGCGGCCGGACTAGGTTTCGCAGTTCCGCCAAATGAGGTCATCGTCGATGCGGGACCAAGCCCAACGGTCCTCGCAGTACCTCCTGCGCTTGGATCTGTCGCGCAATGGCACCTCCTCGCCTCTGCTGATTTCTGACGGAAGCGCCGACAAAATACGCCGTGGACGAAAATCCACAGTGGTAGTTGCTGGAGGCCAGCGCGGAAAGAGCGTCTCGTCTTCAAACAGCGCACACTGGAAATCAGTTGCTCGGGTAGATCTTTCCCGGATTCATGATTCCTCTCGGGTCCAGCGCCGTCTTTACCGCCTTCATGAGCGCCACCCCCTCACCGTGCTCCGTTTCCATGTGCACGATCTTGTGCAGCCCTACGCCGTGTTCGCCTGAGCATGTGCCTCCCATCGCAATGGCTCGGCGCGCGGTGCGAAAGGCGAGCGCCTCGGCGCGCTCAGTCTCTTGCGCGTCCTTCGGATCGAACAGGATTCCGAGATGGAAATTGCCATCACCGACATGGCCGACGATCGGCGCCGTCAGGCCAGATGCGACAATGTCCGCCTTGGTCTCCAACAGGCAGGCCGGCAGCGCCGAAATCGGCACGCAGGCATCGGTACCCATATTGGCCTTGCCGGGCTCAAGCGCCATCACAGCTTGATAGGAATTGTGGCGCGCCTTCCACAACCGCGTCCGGTCTTCCGGCCGCTCGGCGAATTGAAACGCGCCGCCGCCGTGATCCGCTGTTATCGCTTGCATCATCTCCACTTCTTCGCGCACTCCGTTCGGCGTGCCGTGGAACTCGAGAAAGAGCGTCGGCGTCTCCACATAATCCAGCTTCGAATAGCGGATTGCGGCGCGCATCTGCACCTCGTCGAGCAGTTCAATGCGCGCCATCTTCAGATTGGACTGCAGCGCCGTCACGACAGCGGCGACAGCGCCCTCAAGCGAGGCAAACTGGCAGACGGCCGCAACAGTGGTCTCCGGCTGCCCGTAAAGCCTGAGCTGGATTTCGGTGATGACGCCGAGCGTTCCTTCGCTGCCGACATAGAGATGGGTGAGATCAAGGCCGGCAGATGACTTCCGCGCGCGGCTACCGGTGCGGACGATGCGGCCATCGGGCGTGACGACGGTGAGGCCGAGAATATTCTCACGCATCGTGCCATAGCGCACCGCATTGGTGCCGGAGGCCCGCGTGGCGGCCATGCCGCCGATCGAGGCGTTGGCGCCTGGATCGACCGGAAAGAACAGGCCGGTGTCGCGAACATGCGCGTTCAGCGCTTCGCGCGTCACGCCCGCCTGGACCCGGCAGTCGAGCGAGTCCGGTGTGACCTCAAGGATTTTGTCAAAGCGCGTCATGTCGAGCGACACGCCGCCGGCAAGGGCTGCGAGCTGGCCCTCAAGCGAGGACCCCGCGCCGAATGGCGTGACCGGTACGCGGTGTTCGTTACACAGCGCGAGAACGAAGGCGACCTCCTCGTTGGTCTCGGGAAAGACCACGAGGTCTGGCACACCGACTGCCGGCAGACCCTCGCCGTGGCTATGCAGGTCGAGCACGGCCTGCGAGACGGTGACACGCGCGCCCAGGCGTTCGGCGAGCCTCGCGCGCACAGCGGCGATGACTTCAGTTGTTGGGCGCGGCAGGGTGTGGGCGTTCATGTCGGCTTCCATTGGTGACCCTGCTTCCATCTGCACCACGGCGATCCGCCTTTCAAGCCGCGACGGCGCCGGCTCTCGTGAGCACCAGATCCAGCCCGATGGCTTATTCGGCGGCCTCGCCGTGGCCGAGATAGGCGCCCATCAGGCGGGGATCACGCGCGACCTCGGCGGCGCTGCCCTCGGCGACGATGCGTCCCGAGCTCAGCACATAACCGCGATGCGCGACCGCGAGCGCCATGCGGGCATTCTGCTCAACCAGCAGGATCGCGGTCCCCTGCCGATTGATTTCCACGAGCTTGCCGAACACCTGCTCGACCAGCAGCGGAGCCAGTCCGAGCGACGGCTCGTCGAGCAGCAAGAGGCGCGGACGACTCATCAATGCGCGGGCAACGGCGAGCATCTGCTGCTCCCCGCCTGAGAGCGAAAAGGCCAGCGATGCCGACAGGCGCTTGAGGTTGGGGAATAGTTCGAGCATTTCCTCGATCAATCCCGCCAGTTCGCCGTGCGGCCGTCCATAGGCGCCGATCTTGAGATTCTCGATCACGGTCAATCCGCCGAACAGCCGCCGGCGCTCGGGAACGAGCGCCAGTCCCATTCCGACCAGACGCTCGGTCGGCTCCCTGATCAGCTCCTGACCTGTGAAGCGCACCGAGCCCGAGGCCTGCGCCAGACGCGCGATCGCCTTCAGCGTGGAGGATTTGCCTGCCCCGTTGTTGCCGAGCAGCGCCACGAACTCGCCGACACCGACCTTCAGCGACACCTGCCGCACCGCCTCGATGTCACCATAGCGGACCACGAGATCGGAGACCTCGAGCAGCGGCGCGCCGGTACCTTCGCTCGCGCGGCCGACCTGTTCATGGAGCTCCGCCTCGCGGTCGGCGCGGCCGAGATAGGCCTCGATGACGGCGTCGTTGCGCTGGATCTCGGCCGGCGCGCCCTCCGCCAGCACCTTGCCGAAATTGAGCACGGTGATCCGGTCGGCGAGCGTCATCACCACTTCCATCTCGTGCTCGATCAAGAGGATCGTCATCCCGCGTGCATGCATCTGGCGGATCACCTCGATCAGGCGTGCGGTCTCGGCGTGGTTGAGACCGCCATGCGGCTCGTCAAGCAGCACGAGGCGCGGCTCCAGCGCAAGCGCCTTGGCGATTTCGAGCAACCGCCTTTGTCCCTGCGGCAACGAGGCGGCATTCGCATCGGCAACGTCGGCAAGCCCGACGAACGCAATGATCTCGTCGACCCGGCGTGCGTTTTCCTGGTCGAAGCGCCACGGATGAGCCCTGCCGTGCCGCGCGGCAAGGACGTTCTGGCGCACGGTCATCGAGCCGAACAGGCGGGTGTTCTGGAACGTGCGTGCCAGCCCCATTGCCGCGAGCTGGTGCAATGGCTTCGACGTGACGATGGCGCTTTCGAAGCGCACCTCGCCTCCGGTCGGCGTATAGATGCCGCTGATGATGTTGAACAGCGTGGTCTTGCCCGAGCCGTTGGGGCCAATCACAGCATGGATCGTGCCCTGCGCGACGGTGAGCGATACGTCTTCGAGCGCCGTCAGGCCGCCGAAGCGTTTGGTGACGCCGGAGAGTTCAAGCAGCGCGTTCATGATGCGTCACGTCCGATCGTGCATAGGATTTTTCGCGCCGGCGAAGACTGTGGAAGGCGGAGAGAACCAGTCCGGAGAGACCGGCGGGGAAGAAGGTGATCACGAGGATGACCATGACGCCGAAGACGGCAAAGTAGTATTCCTGCATGAAGCGCAACAGCTCCGGCACGAAAGTGTAGAGGATGGCCCCGAGCACGGCGCCAAGGGGGCTGCCGAGGCCGCCGACCACCGCCATGGCGAGGTAGGAGAAGGTCGACTGCCACGAGAAGACGTCGGGGCTGATATAGCCGCGCAGCAGCACGTAGCAGATGCCGGCAAGACCGCCATAAGCGGCCGAAATCACGAACAGCATGATCTTGAGCCGCGAGATGTCGACGCCGATGGCCTGCGCGGCCAGCGCGTCGTCGCGTAGCGCGCGGATGCGCAGACCCAGCGGACCATTGGCGATCCAGACCTGAAGCAGATAGGCGCAAGCGACGATCGCGAGCAGTACCCACAGCATCTTGTCGTTCTCGCCGGCAAGCCCGATGCCCGGGATCGCGGTGATGCCGTTGGCGCCGTTGGTGAGGCCCTCCCAGTTCACCAGCAGCCGCTCGACGATCAGCGCGAAAGCCAGCGTGCACAGGGCGAGGCAATGCCCCTTCAGCCGCAATGTCGGCCAGCCCAGCGCCATCCCCACCGCGGCGGAGATTGCGATCGCGCCGATCGCGGCGACCGGTACCGGCATGCCTGCGGCCTGAAGCAGCGTGAATCCATACGCCCCGATGCCGAAGAATGCGCATTGTGCGAGCGACATCTGGCCACCGAAGCCGAGAATGAAATTGAGCCCGAGGACCAGGAGGATGTTGATCAATGTCACGTCTGCGACCTGCAGATAGTACACCGACAGGAATTGCGGCAGGAGGAGGCCGCATAGGATCGCCGCGCCGATCACCAGAAGGGCGAGCGTACGCATCGTCAGCGTGTTTCCGTCGGCAGTCATTTATGGACGCTCCAGTTCGAGTTCACCGAAAATGCCCTGCGGGCGGAACATCAGAACTGCGATCAAGACGCCGAACGCGATCACGTCGATATATTCCGACGAAATGTAGAAGGAGCCCGCCGACTCGATGACGCCGAAGATCAGGCCACCGACGAGCGCGCCGGGGATCGAGCCGAAGCCGCCGAGGATGGTCGCCGCGAAGGCACGGAGCGACAGGTTAACGCCCATGTCGGAAGATACGTAAGACAGCGGCGCGACCAGCCAGCCCGCCAAGGCTGCGAGCATGGTGGCGTAGGCAAAGATGAAAGCGATGATGCGGGCTGTGGGGATGCCCATCAGCCGCGCGGCTTCGGCGTCCTGCGCGGTGGCGCGCATCGCGCGACCGAGCGCCGTATGCTGAAACAGCGCGTGCTGGATCGCCATCATCACCGCGAGCGCCGCCAGGATGACGAGATACTGCGCGTAGATCGTGGAGCCGAAGAGCTGCACCGAGGTCGTGCCCAGGGGGCCAGCGAAGTTGAGAGGCTGCGGTCCCCAGATGATCACGGCGATATTCTGCAACGCCATGGACAGGCCGAGCGTTGCCACGATCGCCGACAATTGCGGCGCGTTGCGCAGGGGATGGTAGATTCCCCAAGCCAGCGCGGCGCCGAAGAGGCCAAGGATCACCAGCATCGCGCCGAGGTTCAGCCACAGCGGCATCCCGAGACGATTGGCGAGCCAGCCGACCGAGACGAAGGCGCCGAGCATCACGAGGTCTCCCTGAGCAAAATTGACCAGGGAGACCGCATTCCAGATCAGCGTGTAGCCGAGCGCCACCAGCGCATAGGCGGCGCCGACCGCCAATCCCACCAATACGATCTGAATAAAAGTCTGCAACATCGTAAGATCCCATCCCGGTGCCGGCCACCGGAGGTCCGGCGGCGTCGCGCGCGTTAGCTGCTGATGGCCTTGACGATCTCCGGCTTGCCGCCGGCGACCTTGGTGATGATGCCGGAATGGGTCATATCGCCGTTGCCGGTCCAGCCATAGCGTGTGACGATGCCCGGGAAGTCACGGATCGCGGTCAGGGCCTGCTGGATTCCCTCGCCCGTAATGGCATCGGCGCGCTCCATCGCCGCAATGATCAGCTTTGCCGCGTCGTGATAGACCGTGGCGTAGAGTTCCGGCTCGTCACCGGGATGGGTCGCCGAATAGAGCTTCTTCCAGTTCTGCACCCGCTCGTCGGGATTGTCCTTGACGAACTCGCCGATCGCCATGCATCCGTCGGCGCCCTCTCCGGCGAGGCCGAGGAAAATCGGCTGCGAGAATGCCGTGTTGCCGGCGATGCCGAATTTGACGCCGAGGGTCTTGCTCTGCTTGGCAATGAGCCCGGCCGGTTGATCGTCAGTCCAGACGATGATGCCGTCGACACCGGCCTGCTGGAAGGCCAGGATCTGCGAGGTGTAATCTTTGGTCGCGTCGGTGTGGGCCTGCACCAGCGCAGGCTCGACGCCGCGCTTGGTCAAGGAGGCCTTGACCACGCCCATGCCGGATTGCCCAAAGGCCGTGTTGACGTAGCCAAGTCCGATCTTCTTCCATTGCAGATCTTCGGTGACGTATTTGACCAGAAGGTCCGCGCCGATCGCATCATTCAGGCGGACGCGAAACACCCAGGGGCTGCCTTGCTGGGTGACGACCGGACCGGTTGCGCCCGTCAGGCACGGGATCTTGTATTTCGCGAGCAACGGCAGGTTCGGCAAGATACCCGGCGTGTAGTGCGGACCCACCAGTGCCACGACTTCGTCCTGGGTCGCGAGCTTGGTGACGGCATTGGCCGCCGCAGTGGGGTTCGGCCCGAGATCGTCGGCGATGCGCACTTCGATCATGCGCCCCTTGATGCCGCCCTTGTCGTTGACCTGCTTCACCGCAATCGCGACGCCGTTCTTCATCCACTGGCCGTTCTGGGCGAACTGACCCGTCATCGGTCCGGAAATGCCGATGCGGATGGGATCGGCGGCGCGTGCACGGCCAAGGATCGCCGGCATTGCGAGCGGCGCAGCGGCGATGCCCTTGATCAGACTGCGTCGAGAGAAGCGCAAGGTAGAGACCATGGCAGTTTCCTCACTTGGTTTTGCGATGCCGCCTCGTCTCGAGCGGCTAGTTTTGCGAGCAGGATCGGCTCAGTTATCCGAGCGGAGCGGACGAAGGCCGAAGACACAGGCGGCCGAGAGCAGCGCCATCGCGACCATGTAGCCGGCCACCCAATAGGCCGAGCCGTACTCGGCAAGCAGTGCGGTTGCGATCAGCGGCGAGAGGCCGCCGCCGAGGATCGGGCCGAGCTGCTGCACGAGCGAGAGGCCGCTGTAGCGAATGCGCGCCGGAAACAGCTCCGAGAAGTAGGCGCCCTGCGCGCCGTAGACCGAGCCATGACCAAGCGCGAGGCCGAGCGCGATCGCGAGCCAGATCATGCCGGTGTGCCCGGTGTTCAGCATCTGGAAGAAGACGAGCGCGAGCGCGGCCTGGAAGATCATGCCGCCTAAATAGACTGCGCGACGACCAATCCGGTCCGACAGCGCCCCGAACATCGGCAGCGTCAGGCATTCGAGCGCACAGCCAACGAGCACGCCGTTCAGGATCGTCTGGCTCGGCAGTCCGAGCTTGGTCTTGCAGTAGGTGATCGCGAACACGGCGTAGATGTTGAACAGCCCGCTTTCGGCGACCTTGGCACCGATACCGAACAAAATGTTGCCCTTGTGATTGCGGACCGCTTCGACCACCGGCACGCTGGCAGCCCCCTCCTCGCTCAGCACGCGCTTGAACGCCGGCGTCTCCGAGATCTTGAAGCGGATGAAGAGCCCGATTCCGACGAGGACGATCGAAAACAGGAACGGGATCCGCCAGCCCCAGGCGAGGAAGTCAGGCTCGCTCATGGAGGTCGACAGGATTCCCAAAAGCGCGATCGGGATCAGGAATCCGGCGGGCACGCCGATGTGGACGAGCGAGCTGAAGAAACCGCGCCGGTCGGCCGGCGCGTGCTCGACCGTCATCACCATGCCGCCGCCATATTCGCCGCCGATGCCAATTCCCTGCAACAGCCGCAGCCCGATGAGACAGATCGGCGCCAACACTCCGACCTGCTCATAGGTCGGCATGAGTCCGATGAGGAAAGTCCCAAGTCCCATGATCACGATAGTGATGAGCAGCGCCGTTTTTCGGCCGACGCGGTCCCCGAAATGGCCGAACAGCACGCCGCCGAGCGGCCTTGCACAATAGCCCACGAAGAACGTCGCGAAAGCGAGCAGCGATCCGACCAAGGGATCAGAACTCGGGAAGAAGATCTTGTTGAAGACGAGCGCGGTTGCGGTCGCGTAGAGCGTGAAGTCGTAATACTCGATCATGTTGCCGATGGCGCTCGCCACAGCAACCTTCCGGATGTCGCTGGACTCCCGACCCTTGATCGAAGCGGTCACTTGGTCTGCCACCCGGCTGGACCCGCTCGACCTAACCATTCCGCTCATGACGTCGTCCTCCGGCTTCGGCAGGAAGACATCCCTGCCCGGACTTTTGTCCGTATTGCGGACAACATGAGCAGCGAGTTATTCCACATGTCAAGTGGATTTTTCGGCCGCGTCACTACTCTCCTCTTAAATTTAGCGCGAACAACTCGATATGTTGCCGACCACGCTTGACGTCATGCGCGCATTTGTCATACAAAAATGTCCGTATTCCGGACAATAAGGAGGATAACGTGCCAGCGAAGATTACGGGGATCATCCCGCCCCTCACCACGCCGTTCGATCAGAACGGCGACATCGACGAAAAGGCCTTCCGTCGCCAAGTGAAGTTTTTGCTCGATAAGGGCGTGCATGGCGTCTGTGTTGGCGGCAGCACGGGTGAGGGTCACACGCTTACCGCCGACGAATTCCGGCGTTTGATCGAGGCCTGCGCAGAGGAGCTGAACGGCAAGGTGCCGCTCGTCGCCGGCATCATCGCCAACTCGACCCGCGAAGCGATTGCCCGCGCCCGCGCCATCGAATCGCTCGACGTCGCCGCGCTCCAAATCACGCCGGTGCACTATCTCTTCAAGCCAGACGAGGATGCGACGGTCGGCCACTTCAAGACGCTGTCCGAGTCGGTCAAGCAGCCCGTCATCATTTACAACGTCGTGCCCTGGAACTACCTGAGCCCCGCGCTGCTGCTGCGGATCATGAACGAGCTGCCCGGCGTGATCGGCGTCAAGCAGAGCGCCGGCGACCTGAAGCTGATGGCCGATCTTTTGCTCGACGTGCCCGCGGGCAAGGTCGTGCTGACGGCGGTCGATGCGCTGCTCTATCCGTCCTTCGCGCTCGGCGCGCATGGCACGATCGCCGCGAACCCGGCCGCAGTGCCCGGCGCCTGCGTGGCACTGTGGAACGTGGTCGAACGCGGTGACCACGCGACCGCGATCGAGATCCACAAGCGCCTGTTGCGGTTCTGGAACACGATCGTCGGCGACAATCTCCCGGCCTGCGTGAAGCATGCCCTCACCCTCCAGGGATCGCCGAGCGGTCTTCCGCGGCAGCCGATGCCGGCTCCGACCAGCCGGCAAAAGGACGCGATCGCGGCTGCCCTCAAGCCCCTGCTCGAGGTCGAAGGCAGCGTGAGGCTGGTCGCAGCCGAGTGAGCGCACGACAAAGGGCGCGGCATTGCCGCCGCGCCCGATTCCGTCTAAGTCGGACTTGGTTCGCGTCCTGGATATTGCGTGGCGACGCCACCCGAAAGGTCCGACATGACTAGCGTCGACAGCGGTCGACAGAGCGTGAAGTCGCTCTTCAAGATGCTCGAGGTCCTGGAGGCCTTCTCCTCGACCGACCCCGAGCTGAGCGTTGTCGAGATCGCGCGACGTACCGGCCTACCGCGCACCACCGTCCATCGCATCGTCGATAGCCTGCGCAGCGTCGGGTTCCTGGAGCAGGATGCGAGCCGCGATCGCTACCGGCTTGGCATAAAACTGTTCGAGCTCGGCGGCAGCGCACTCATGAACCTCCCGCTGTATCGCGAGGCGCCGCCTTTCGTCGATACGCTTGCCAAGCTCAGCGGCGAGGATGTGCATCTTTGCGTCTTCGACGGCGCGCAGATGGTCTTCGTCAATCGCCGCAGCCAAATTGCTGCACGCCCGCACAACACCGTCATCACGATGGAAGCCTCGCCTTGTCACTCGACAGGCGTGGGTAAGGCGGCGCTCGCCTTCCAGAGCGACGCCGTGATCGACCGGGTCATCCGCGCCGGCCTGCCTCGCTTCACGCCGAGCACAATCGTTGAGCCCAAGCGGCTAAAGGCCGAACTGGCCGCGATCAGGTCCCGCGGCTATTCGGTGGACGATTGCGAGCATGAGCCGGAGCTGCGCTGCGTCGGCGCACCGATCCGCAACAGTGCGGGCCGCGTCTTCGCGGCAATTAGCGTGAGTGGTCCGAGCCGGCGCGTTACGGCTGAATGGGTGCCAGAGCTCGCCCGGACCGTGATGACGCACGCCGAGCTCCTGTCGATCCGACTGGGCTACCAGCCTGACTCGCACAGCCGAGCCACCGACGCTGCGCCGGAGCGCAACGCCCCCAAACGTCGTCAACGGACCACGGCAGGAACCGCACAAGGCGAACGTGGCGCCTGATCGAAGGGCTTCACCTTCCATCTTCGCCAGTCCGGGGCGCCGCGCGCAGCTAAGAGGTGACTAGCCCAGACGGTCGCCTCAATTGGCCCGTCGAATCTGCAAGACTCGCGAGGTAGTGCGCGGCATCACTAATGTCGGCGACGATCTCGCGTTCGGCACTATCGGCGTCACCCGCCACGATAGCCTTCAGCGCCGCGGTGTGGTGATCCCAACCCTTCAGCAGGACGACATATTCGGGGATCACGTAGGACAGCACCGGCCCGCAGCGCAGCCACATGTTCTCGATGGTCTCGACGAGCAGCGGGACCCCCGACATCGCGTAGATGCCGAAGTGAAACTTGCGGTGATGCTCGAGGTAGCTCTCGAGCTTGCGCGCAGCGATCAGCGACTGCATCGTCGAGAGCCGCTCTTGCAGCTTCCGCAGGGCGGCCTCGTCATGCCGCCGCAGGGCCGCCTCCCGCGCTGCGCGGCCTTCCAGCGCGCAACGCACCACCGTCAGGTCCGAAAGCTCGCGGCGGGACAGGTGCGGCACGATCGCGGAGTTGCGCGGCCCCTGCTGCAGCACGCCTTGCGCTACGAGACGGGTGACGGCGTCGCGCACCGGCGTGATTGACGTCCCGAAACTTTCGGCCAGCGAGCGCAAGGTCAAGACCGTGCCGGGCTCGAACCGCCCGGCCAGCAGCGCGTCCCGCAACTGCGCGTGCGCGAGATCCCACAGCGGTTCACGCTCGATTCGTTTCAATGCCGTCATACAACGCTCGGTATCGCGGCGCGCGACATCGCGCAAATCCCTCCTCCGGTCGGCCGTCTTGACCTACCGACGATGTTTGTTATAACAAACAACAAAACGGGAGGAAATACCACGATGAGAAAAGTTGCCGCGATCACTCTGGCATGCCTGATTTCGATGCTCCAGGCGCCCGCCAGCTACGGTCAGTCGGACTATCCCCAGCGGGACATCACCTTCATCGTGCCGTGGAACGCCGGTGGCTCGAACGACGTCGCGGCGCGGGCGCTCGATCCGATCCTGCGCGAACATGGGATCAAGATCGTCATCGAGAACGTCGTCGGCGCGACCGGCGTGATTGGCATGCGTCGGGTCGCAAGCGCAGCGCCGGACGGTTACACGCTAGGCATGGGGACCAGCTCGACGCTGGCGCTGATGGCGCAGGGCAAGGCGCCGCTGACGAATGCGCAGTTCACCCACATCGCGCGCGTCTCGACCGATCCGTTGATGCTCCTGGTCTCGACCAAGGCCGAGCAGAAATCGCTCGACGATTTCATCAAGTACATGAAGGGCAATCCCGACAAGGTCACGATCGGCACCCCCGGCAATTACAATCTGAACCACATCTTCGCCTTGATGACCGCGCGCGCGGCGGGCGTGAACTTCGTCAACGTGCCCTACACCGGCGGATCGAAAGTGGTGGCCGACCTGCTCGGTCAGCACGTCGATTCCGGCGTGTTGAAGCCGTCGGAAACACTTGGCCAGATCCAGGAAGGCCTGCTGAAGCCGATCGGCATCTTCGCCAATGAGCGGCTGGAGATGTTTCCGGACGTACCGACCTTCAAGGAGAAGGGCTACGACGTCTTTCCCTACGGCCCCGTCGTCCAGATGGCTTACGTCGTTGGTCCGGCAAACCTCCCCGACGATGTCCGCACCAAGCTGGTCACCGCGTTTCGCGCCGCCATTCAGGATCCGCGCTTCAAGGAATTCGCTAAGAAGAACGTGTTCCTTGTCGACGACCTGACCGGCGATGCGCTGACCAAGGAAGTCGACAACGTCGCGGCCACGCTCGGCACTGTGGCGTCTCAGGTCTTTCCGAAGGAATAGGCTGATGCGGCGGAATCGCTGCTCTTAACTCCAACGCTCTCCAACCAAGGTTCACGCGCTTGTCCATCAAGAAGATCACCTGTCACGTCGTCGCCGCTCCGGTGCAACGTCCTTTCACCTCCTCGCGCGGCTGGCTCTACAAGACGCGCGGCACCTGCTTGGTCGAGATCGAGACCGCTGACGGCATCGTCGGCTGGGGCGAGTGCTACGGCCCGTCAGCGGTCGCGAAAGCCTTTATCGAAACCCAGCTTGCCCCGCGCGTGATCGGCCACGACCCCTTCGACGTCGAGGTGATCTGGGAAGATCTCTACAACCGGATCAAGGATTACGGGCCGAAGGGCATGTCGATCGCAGCCATCAGCGGCATCGACATCGCGCTCTGGGACATTATCGGGAAAGCCTGCAACAAGCCTGTGCACAAGCTTGTCGGCGGCGCCTTCCGCACCGAGGTCGATGCTTACGCCACCGGGCTCTATTTCACCGACATGAACCGGCTGGTCGAGGAAGCGGTCGAGGAAGCGACGGGCTACGTTGAGGCCGGCTTCAAGGCAATAAAAATGAAGATCGGGCTTGGTTCAATCAAGCGTGACTTCGAGCGCGTGAAAGCCGTACGCGAAGCGATCGGCCCCGGCATCAAGCTGATGGTCGACGCCAATCACTGCTTCACTGTGCCGGCTGCAATCCGTCTCGGCCGCAAGCTCGAAGAGCTCGACATCGAGTGGTTCGAGGAGCCGATTTCGCCGGAAGACATCGACGGCTATGTGGAGGTCTCGCGCGCGCTCGACATGGCGGTCGCCGGCGGCGAGAACGAGTTCACCCGATGGGGCTTCCGCGACGCCATCGTGCGCAAGGCGATGGATATCGTGCAGCCCGATGTCTGCGCGGCGGGCGGCATTACCGAATGCAAGAAGATCGCGACGCTTGCCACGACGCATGGCGTGGAATGCGTCCCCCACGCCTGGGGGTCCGCGGTCGGCCTTGCCGCCACCATCCACTTCCTGGCGTCGATCCCGAACCAGCCGCCGAGCCTGTTTCCGATGCCGCCGATGCTGGAATTCGAGCAGGAGGAAAACCCGTTTCGCGATCACCTGGCGGTCGAACCGATCGTCCAGGTCAAGGGCAAGGTCGCGGTGCCGACCGGCGCCGGACTTGGCATCGAGATCGATCGCGGCGTGATCGATCGCTACCGGGTGGCGTGAACCGATGGTCCGCTCATGAAATTCGTCACCTTCAGCGAGCAAGGCTTTACGCGCGCCGGCGTGCTGCTGGACAACGGCAGCGAAATAATCGTCGACCTTGCGCATCCGGCGATGGGCGAAGCCCTCGGCGGCGCGGCACCGCAGGTGCAGGCCCTGATCGAAGCCGACCTGCCCAAAGTCGTGGAACGCATTCGCGTGCACGGCTTCGCTGCGGCAGCGCGGCTTTCGCGCGAGGCGGTCACGCTGATGGCGCCCCTGCCGGCGCCGCGGCGCATCTTCGGAATCGCACATAACTACCGCGACGCGCTGGCTGAACGCGGTATGGCGCCGCCCGAGAAACCGGTGCTGTTCATGAAGGCACCGCAAACGATCATTGGGCCGGAACAGCCCATCGTGCTGCCGGCAACGATCGGCGGGGTCACCTACGAGGCGGAACTCGCGGCCGTGATCGGCACGCGCGCCGAGAACGTCAGCAAGGAGCGTGCGCTCGATCACGTCGTCGCCTATGGCTGCTTCAACGATGTCAGCGCAAGCGAGATCATCAAGGCCGACGGCCATTTCGACCGCGGCAAGAACTACCCGACCTTCGGTCCGTTCGGACCTTACCTCGCCTCCCGCGATGAGGTACCAGATCCGCACGCGCTCACCGTGACGCTGAAAGTCGACGGCCGCATGCTGCAGTCCGGTTCGACGGCGAACATACTATTCGACGTCGCCGACCTCGTCTCCTATCTGTCGCGGCAACAGGCGCTCGAACCAGGCGACATCATCGCCACCGGCACGCCGGCCGGCGTGGCCGGGCTGCACAAGCCGCCGGCGTGGCTCAGGCCTGGTTCGACCGTCGAGGTCGAGGTTCAAGCCCTCGGCCGCCTGCAAAATCCAATCATCGAGGGGCCTGCGCCAGATGCCTGAGAAACCCGTCGTCCTCCTGACCAACGCCATGCACCCTGATGGCGAGGCGATTCTCACCCCGCACGTTCGGTTGATCGTCGCGCCGGACACCAGGCCGGAGACACTGCGCCAATGGGCAGCGGATGCCGACGGCATCATCGTGCGCGCGAAACTGCCCGACGACATCGTCGATCATGCACCGCGTCTGAAGGCTATCGTCCGTCACGGCGTCGGTCTCGACTTCATCCCGGTCGCCGCCGCCACGGCACGCGGCATCGCGGTTGCGAACCTGCCCGGAAGCAACACCAACGCGGTGGCCGAATATGTCATGTCGGCCTTGATGCATCTGCGGCGGCCGTTGCAGCGCGTGGACACGCTGATGCGCGCCGAAGGCTGGGCGACCAGCCGCGCGATGGCAGACGGCCTCACCGAGTTGAGCGGAACGACGCTCGGCATCCTCGGCGTCGGAACAATCGGGCGCCGCGTCGCCTCCATCGCGAGCAACGGTTTTGGAATGACTGTGCTCGGCACGTCGCGCCGAAAGGGATCGCTGCCGCCTGATGTCGAGGAAGTCACGCTCGTGGAGCTGTTCGCGCGGAGCAACGCCGTGGTGGTCTGTTGCGCACTGACAGACGAGACACGCAGGCTCGTCAGCCACGATCTGCTGGCGCACATGCGGCCGCAATCCGTCCTGGTGAACGTCTCGCGCGGCGCCGTGGTCGACACGCCCGCCATCATCTACGCGTTGCGGTCAGGCAAGCTCGCCGGTGCCGCGCTCGATGTATTCGATGTCCAGCCGCTGCCGTCCGACGACGCATTGTTCGATTGTCCCAACCTGCTGCTGACGCCGCATATCGCAGGGATCACCGCCACCAGCGGCCGTGCGATGGCGGTTGGCTCGGCCGAAGAAATGCTCCGAATCCTGCGCGGCGAGCAGCCGCTCAATCTCGTCAATCCCGAACACAAAGCGGTCTGAGGTCTTAAAATGCGTATCACATCGATCAAGGCGGTCCCGATCTCCTATCCCGTACCGCAGGGCCAGAACGTCAGGTTGGGCATCGGCCGCGCGGTGAAGCGCGACGCGGTGCTGGTCAAAGTCACGACGGATGAAGGCCTCGTTGGTTGGGGCGAAGCCCATCACGGCCGCTGCCCCGGCGCCATCGCCAAGCTGATCGACACCACGATCTCCGAATTGGTCGTCGGCATGGATGCGATGAACGTGGTCGGCGTCTGGCAGCGCGTCTACCAGATGCAGTTGGCGAGCCATGGCATGGGCTACGCCGCCGCGATGGCGCTCAGCGGCCTCGATCTGGCGCTGTGGGACATCCGCGCCAAGGCGGCGGGCTGGCCATTGTACCGGCTGCTCGGCGGCGCCTCAAAGCCGATCAAGGCCTATGCCGGCGGCATCTCGCTCGGATGGCAGGCGCCGGAGTCGCTGGCCCAGGAGGCGCTGGGCTACGTCGCGCAGGGCTATCGGGCGATCAAGCTTCGGGTCGGCGACAATCCGCGCGACGACGTCGCCCGCGCCACGGCGGTGCGCAAGGCGGTCGGAGACGCCATTGAAATTCTGGTCGACGCCAACACCGGCTACACGGTCGACGACGTACGTCGCGTGATGCCGGCCTATGACGAGCTGGAGATCGGATGGCTCGAGGAGCCGTTCCCGGCGCAGGATTATCGTTCGTACCGGACCGCCGCCTCGCTCGGCTCGACGCCGCTGGCGGCCGGCGAAAACCACTTTACGCGCTTCGAATTCACTCGCCTGATCGAGGATGGCGCCGTCAGCTTCGTGCAGCCGGACCTGTCCAAGACCGGCGGCGTCACCGAGGCGATGCGGATCGCCGGGATGGCCTATGCGTGGAAGCTGTCCTTCAACCCGCACACCTCCGCGACCGGCATCAACATGGCGGCAACCATCAACGTGCTCGCGGCGGTCGATGCCCCCGGCTATTTCGAGGGCGACGTCGCCAAGCACAATCCGTTCCGCGACGAGGTCGGCGGCGTTCCGTACAAGCTCGACGCCGAGGGTTGCGTCAAACCATCTGAAACACCTGGCCTCGGGGTCGAGATCAACGAGGCGTTCATCAACGCACATCCACTGATCGAGGGCCCTTGCTATGTCTGAACCGCTGCAGGCTGAAGTCAAATCGCGCGCAACGCGTCTTGCTTACTTCGCCTGCGGCGCGTTCCTTCTTCTGTTGACCGGCGCGGCCTCCGCGCAGACCCCGGCCGCGCCCGCAGCGGCCGATCCGGACACCTACCCCAGCCACACGATCCGCTACATCGTTCCCTATCCACCGGGCGGGTTCAATGACACGCTGGGACGGATCGTGTCGCAAAAACTCCAGGAGGCCTGGGGCGTTCCCGTGGTCGTCGAGAACCGCCCGGGCGGCGGCACGCTGATCGGGACCGACGCGGTCGCCAAATCCCCGCCCGATGGATACACCCTGCTCGGCGTGGCGTTTCCGTTCGGCTCTAACCCCAGCATCTACAGGAGCCTGCCTTACGACACCGTGAAGGATTTCACCCCACTGATTTTTGCGGGTCAGACGCAGAATCTTCTCGTTGTAAGACCCGCCATGCCGATCCATTCGATCAAGGATTTCCTCGACTACGCCCGAAAAAATCCCGGCAAGGTCTCTTACGGATCCACGGGCATCGGTTCGTCGAACCACCTCTCGATGGAGTTGTTCAAGAGCATGACCGGGATCGATATCGTGCACGTCCCTTACAAGGGAAGCGCACCGATGGTGAACGATCTGCTCGGCGACCATATCGATGCGGCCTTCGACAACACGCCGAACGTGCTGCCCCAGGTCAATGCCGGCAAGTTGCGCGCGCTCGGCGTCAGCAGCACGGCACGCTCGACGCTCGCGGAAGGCGTTCCGACGGTTACGGAAGCAGGCGTTCCCGGCTACGAGGTCACGGTCTGGTTCGGCATCGTCGGCCCCGCCGGGATGAAGCCGGAGATCGTCCGCAAGCTGAATTCAGAATTGAATGCGATCCTTGGGATGGATGACGTCAAGCGCCGCTTCCAGGATCAGGGCGTCGATCCCGTCGGCGGCTCCCCTTCGCAATTCGCTGATCACATTCGCAGCGAGATCCAGAAATGGGCCAAGGTCGTCAAGGACGCCAATATTCAGCCGGAGTGAACTTTCGTTGGACGTCACTGTGTCACTGCGCTTCGCCCGAATGGTTTGTTCTCGGCGATGAACCTTGCCGCCAGCACCAGGGCGCCCATCGAAAACTCCTTTCCATGGGCGGCGATCATTCGCTCAGAAAGTTCCGCCAGTTCCTTGAAGAATTGATCTTTGCTTTCGGCTTCATTTGGCGATCGGGTAGCTGTCATGATTTCCCTCCTGATGATCGCGGCAAGGCTCGCCACTTAGGCTCGGCTATTTGAAAATGTGCGGCGGAAACGTCACGATCGCCGCCTCCCCGCCGCTTGTTCCAAATGCAAGATGCTGACCATCGCGGGACCATTGCAAGCTGTGTACGGGGCCTCGACCGGGCGGTTTGACGATGAGTTCGTCGGCGTCTCCGATCCTGGCGACAACGACCATGCCGTCGCCGTAACCCGCTGCCACCAGGTGACGCTCCGGGTGCATATCCACCGCCTCGACGAGGACGAATCTGGCGCGGGCGGTCGCGAGGTTGGTCGGCTGTTCGCTGGCATCGCTGAGGCTGGAAACGTCCCACGCAATCACCCGATAGCCCCCGCTCGTCACAAGGACGCGGGAGTCTGCACTCCACGAAAGAGACGCAACGCTGGCAGGATAGCCGGGAATCCGGACGATCCGCGCATCGGAAAGGCGCACCAACACGATGCCCGTTTTTGCGACCGATATGGCCAGCCAGCTTCCGTCGGGACTCCATGACAAGGTTGAGATGGAGCCAAAATCGAATGAAGCCGCCGGCTCGGGTCGTGGCCCGAAGGCACGAACAAGCAGACAGCCGTCGACCCCCATCGCAAAGCGCCGACTATCCGATGATACGGCGATTGCCGATGCAGTTCCTCCCGCACGCTCTTGCAGCCAGCCGACGTCGCCATTGGAATCATAGGATATGACTGACCCGCCAGAAGCAGCCAGAATACCCCCAGCCTGCACTGGGGTGACGAGATCGATAGGGGAACCATGGTTTGCGGCTAACTGCGTGATGCCGGATGCCGACACGCCGACCAATCGGCTGCGATCACTTGCGATAAAGCCGGAAGCTCCGATCGGGGCGAGATGAAACGGAGCATCGCTGATTGCGACTTTCGTCAACGGCGGCACCGGTTTTCGTCGCGGTGAAATCGTTGTTCGGCCCTCGTCGAGCGCGATACGACAGCGATCCTGCGGCGGCTCGATATCAGTCAGGGGAGCTATCGCCAGCGCCCCATCGGCGAGGGCGAACGCAACTACCTGTCCCGCCAGGTCGAACGCCACACTGGTAACGAGCGCGCCTAAAGTCCAGTGCCGGCCAAGCAATTCATAGAGCGTTACGGTCTCTGCTTCCATCGTATCCATCGATCGCCTCACATTCGGAGGGGCTGACCCGCGGCGGCAATCCACCTGTCCAGTTCTTCGAGGCGTTGCTCCAGCGCGGCGCAATGCGCGTCGCATGCCGCCATTTTGGCATTTGCGTTTTGCAGGCGTCCGCGCGCGTCCTCTAGCTCCTTGGCGAGCGCATGCGAGGCGCCTGTTGCCGCAATCTCCTGCTCGATCCGCTGAATCTCGAACTCCGCCCCGCCGCCAAGCTGACGGTTCAGAAGGCTGCGCGATTGAGCGGACGATATCTCCTGAACGAACAGCAACCGCTGCTTCAGCATTTCGGCAAGCGTCGGAGAATCATCACTCATGAATCCGTCTCGACTTGAACCAGGATTCGCTGCAGGCCACCGACGTCAGATACGAAGTGTTGCTGCGCATCAGTGATGTGAGATTGCAGCGAGTCCCACAGATCGACCCGCAGCAACCGCGCCGGATCGCCGGCCATCGTCTCGAGCGTCTGCAGGCCGAACTGATGTCGCAAGCCGATACCCTGCAAGACGAAATCGGTCAGCTCGCGTGCATGCGTTTCGATGAAGGGGCGCAATAGTGGGTGTACGCCGTAGCTGATGCCGCGCTTTGCGAGTTCGGTCTCGATGAACACGATGAAATGCCGCACCAGGAGATTCTGGCTTTCGCCGATCAGGTGCACCATGAAGGTGACGTCGCTGTCGGCGCGGACAAGAATCTGCGACGCCAGCGTCGCCGCGGCGACCGGCTCTCCTCCGCTCTTCTGCTCATCCCAGACAGTTGCCATGCCTGCCCTGTCCTCAGCTCCGCGAGCGGTATTGATGCAGTTTGCGATACAGCGTGGCGCGCGAAAGCCCCAGCTTTTCGGCGGCGGCGGCAATATTGCCGCCCGCATTTGCGACGGCCCTCTCGATGGCCCGGCGCTCCATTTCGTCGAAGCGCGCGATCTCGTCACCTTCCGATATTGGGCCATCCTCCGCCGGCAAGCGCGCCTGAAGTGGCTGAGCCGCAGCTTCCCGGAAATCCTCCGGCAAGTCCCTGGGAGTGACGATGCCGGTGAGTGTCATAAGAACAAGGTTCTCGATCAGATTGCGCAGCTCGCGAACGTTTCCCGGCCAGCTATAGCGCCGCAGCAATTCCATCGTGGCGGCCTCGAAACGCAGCGGTTCGGTGCTATAGGTCGCGGCGAACTGTCTGTTGAAGTGATCGATCAGTATCTCGACATCGCCCAAGCGCTCGCGGAGCGGCGGGATGATGAACTTGACGACACCGATCCGGAAATACAGATCCTTTCGGAAACGTCCCTCCGCCACCTCCTGCTTCAAGTTCCGATTGGTCGACGCCACGAGCCGGACGTCCACAGGGCGCGGCTTGCTGTCACCGAGCCGGTAGACCGCGCGCTCTTCCAGCACACGGAGCAGATAGGGCTGCAGATCCAGTGGCATCTCACCGATCTCGTCGAGGCTGAGCACGCCGCCATTGGCAAATTCAAACCGTCCAGGCCTGCCCTCGCGCGTAGCGCCGGTGAAGGCGCCTGGCGCATGGCCGAACAATTCGCCGCCGAGAAGCTCTTTCGATACCGCACCGCAATTGAGGGCAACGAAGGGCTCCTTGCCCGTCTTCTGGCTGGCGGCGTGAACCAGGCGGGCAAATAGCTCCTTACCGACGCCTGTCTCGCCCTCGAGCAGGATTGCTGTCCGGCCGAGCGCCGCCCGCTCAACCTTCTCGACTGTTTGCAGCAATGCTTCACTGCATCCGACAATTGCGTCCTTGGCCGACATGAGTGCGGCGTGGGCTGTCGGCGACATCTGGGATACGGCAAGATTCACGCGCGGCCTCGATGCGAGCACCAGCATCGCGCCCTTCACCACGCCGTCGACCACTAATGGCTCGATCCGCTGCTCCCGCAGTTCCTCAGGCAGCCCATTCGCAAGCTCTCTGGACAAGAAGCCGTCGCTGCTCGGGAGAAGCTGCGTTCCGATGCTCAAGTCCTGCGATTGCGCAATCCGCCGCCAGCGAACCGAGGCCATGTCGTTGTGATGAACGACCCTGCCGAACCGATCAAGAATGACGACGCCGTCCGCGCTGTTCATCCCGGGCATTCGAGAAATGCTGGCCTCGAGTAGCTGCATTCTCTCGATGCGAATCTTCTCCGAGAGAGCGAGCTCGATATGATTGGCCGCGACCACCGCGAGCGCGACATTATGCCGGTGAAAGATCGCCTGAGGTCCGGAAAAATCGACAATGCCGATGATGCTGCCGTCGATCGGACTACGAATCGGGCTGCCGACACAGGTCCATGCCTTGATGCCCTCCGAAAAGTGCTCGGCCGCATGGACATGAACCGGTTTTCCCGTGATGAGTGCTGTGCCAATGCCGTTGGTGCCGGTAACCGTCTCGCCCCACGCTGCACCGACTTCCAGGCGAATATCGTGGCCTGCATCAATCGTCCGCTGATCGCCCCCCACGTCCAGCACGACGCCGTTCCTGTCTGTGATGACGACCATCGTGGCGGCGTCACCGAGCACCTCCGCGACGCGGCGGAAGGTCTCCGCACTCGAACCAAGCAAGTCATCATTCTTCAGACGCAGCTCGTAGAGATCATCCGGCGAGGCGACGAGATTGCTGCCCTTGCAATGAGCATTGACCCCGGACTGGACACTGCGCTGCCATGATTCCTCGATGACGCCTCGCACTGGCGCGTTCTCGCGCCTGAGGTCCCCGAACGTCAAAAAGTTTTCCCATGCCCTGTTGGTTTCTCGCTCATCGTATGGCCGCCCCTGCTCCGTATCCGTGGCGCCCGGAACTTTGTAGCCTTCCAGGGAAAACGGCGGCTTGGCCATGAGCGTTTCCGTCAGCATTGGAGCACCATACGTACGTTGGCAAACAGCAACCCGATCGGCAGAAACGACCTGAACCGGACCTGATCGGAATCGTCATCCCCACAGGCCGAGTTTACGGAGATCATTCGACGTTTTTGGCGATCGCATCCAACCCGAGACGGCTGGCGATGATCTGTTCCAGGCGTTCCTCGGACACCTCATCGGGCACGCTCACTCCTTCAAGGTCGGCGAGGACCTTGCAGAGCTCTTCATCCAGCGGATCGAAGATTCCGTTCTCGCGCGTCGCGAGAGCGAAGTATCGCGATTGGCCCGTTCCGCGCAGCTCGCCGACAAAATGGAGTTGCCGCCCCGACGCGAGATCAGCGATGACGACACGGCCGTTAAGGCTGATCCGCACATATGGTTCCAACTCTCTGGGACGGCCCGGCGGCGTCAACCAGAGCTTGCCTGATGGCTGAGGCTGCGGCGGGGGTGCGGAATTGCGCAATTCCTGCCAGCGCCCAGCCGTCAGATGATTGGCGATCGCGTCGATCTTCGTGCGGTTCTTCCGAATGAAGTCCTTCGCCGCGACCTCTTCCCGGCGCGGACCATCGCGCTTGGAAATGATGTGGACCATGTTTTCCTCCCGCCCGGTCGGATGACCGTGGAGGCTTGTGCACTGCCTCCTTCGGCTCACGCCGGAGCTTTTTAAGATTGTAGCCCGTTCTCGCTCATTGTCACCGTCCAATCATTCGATCACAAAGGTATGGATCGTCAGACGACGATGCGGAACGCTGACCGCATACAATGCCTCACGCGCGCCCTAGCTTCTCTGCCCCGCCCCCCAGTGCCGGTCCCTGGGTCGGGTCGATGTACTGCGGCACGTCCGCCACAAGCGTGTTGGTGGTCAGCACCAGCGTGGCAACGGAAGCCGCGTTTCGAAGCGCGGTATACGTCACCCGCACCGGATCGACGATGCCGGCTGAAACCATGTCGATGAAGACACCGTTGGCGGCATCGAACCCCACGCCCGCGGGTGCGCTCAGCAGGTCGGCCACGACTTTCTCCGCATCATAGCCCGCATTCCGGGCAATGAATGCGGCGGGACGGGATAGTGTTTCGCGCACCAACTTGATGCCCTCGCCGAGGTCGCCATTGACGTTGCCGAGCGTGCGCACGACCACCGGCGCGCACTGCGCCAATGCGGTGCCGCCGCCCGGCACGATGCCCTCCTCGGCTGCGGCACGCGCCGCACTGAGCGCATCGTCGATCAACTGGATCGTCCGTTTTTGCTCGACGGGCGTCACGCCACCCGCGAGGATCACCGCCGTTCCTCCCGAGAGCTTCGCCAGGCGCTCCTTGAGCTTGTCCTGCTCGATATTGGGTGGTGCCAGATCGTACTGCTTCGCCACCTGCTGGCGCCGCGCCGCGATCGCCGCTTCATCGCCTCCGCCGCGAATGATCACCGTTTCGCGTCCACTTGCCCGAACTTGTCGCGCGGTTCCCAGATCCGCAAGGCTGGCGCCTTCCAGCTTGCCGCCAAGCTCGCGAGCGATGACCCGTCCCCCTGTTATGATAGCGAGATCGTCCATCATCGCCTTGCGCCAGTGGCCGTAGTCGGGTGGATTCACCACCAGAACCTTGCCGCGGTTACCATCGCCAAGCAGCGTGACGACGACGTCAGGCGCGATCTCTTCAGCGACGATGACAAGCGGTCGCCCGGTCGAGGCGACCGCCGCGCGCACCGCCGACAGTTCGCCCGGAGCTTTGATCTTCAAGTCAGTCAGGAGAATGTAGGGCTGATCCAGCACCACCTCCATCTTTTCGACATCTGTCACCATGTGATGGGAGATGTAACCACGGTCGAACGACATGCCTTCGACCACTTCGAGCGTCGTGCTGGTCGTCAGCCCGTAATCGGAACTAATGATGCCATCCTTGCCGACACGCTCCACCGCCTCCGCGATTAGACCGCCAAGATGGGGGTCGGTAGAGGCGATCGTCGCCACCGCCTGCAGTGTCTTGCGATCGGATACAGCAATTGCCCCACTCTTGAGAGTCTCGACAACGACCTCGACGGCCCGGTCAATCCCCTTGCAGAGATCGACCGCCTTGGCGCCGCGCTCCAGGGCTGCAACGCCTCCTTGGATCAGGCCGTTTGCGATCACCATCGCCGTCGTTGTACCATCGCCGGCGACCTCGTTGGTCTGCATCGAGACCTCACGCACCACCTGCGCGCCCATGTTCTCGAAACGGTCAGGCAACTCGATTTCCGAGGCAATTGTGACGCCATCGCGTGACACCATGGGGGTGCCGATTGGCCTGTCGACCATTGCGTTCATGCCCTTGGGACCTAGGGTCGACTCGACCGCGGCGGCAAGCTTCTGGACTCCGCGCGCAAGAGCGCGACGGGCTTCTATGTCATGCAGCAGAACTTTCGCCATTATGTTTCACTCCCACGTGGCTATCTATTTTTGTCTGGTCGGGCGGACTTGCTGACCGCTCCGGTTGTTGGCACCCGCAAGCACGAGGCGCGTCACCTCATGCAACCGCGGTGGAATGCTTCTCGACTGGCCCGGCCGCCCGCACGGCACAGCCACTGCCGCAGCCTCCGCACGGCGCCACGTCGACGGCAGTCTGCCCCGCATCGCCGTCGGGCTCGCGATAGCGCGCCGCAAGAAGGCCCCTGCACAACGAGCTGTTAAACTCCATGTTGATCCGCACCCCCCGCAACCGCTGCAGATAAGAAGCAAGCTTGCGGCGCTTGATCGGATGTCCCTCGTAACTGACGAAGACCTGATCACCAGGCCGCCTAGCAAGGCGTTGTTCAACCAAAAGTTCGCGATAGCGCGGCTTCTGGCGCGCGGCCTGCTCCGAACCGAACGCGATTTCGTCATAGGTGCCTAGATTCATCTGACAAATCGCCTGGTCGTCATGACCAGCCTCTCGCAACGCCAGAATCATGACCTCCTGGCGTCGCTCGAACGCCTTGCGGCGGAACTTCTCACGCACCTCATCAAGCGAGCCTCCGGAAGCAAAGTCCCGGAGCGCGTCGCCGAACGATTTGCCCTCGCTGACGCCACGATTGATCTCTTCGGCGACCATGTGATCTCGAAGCTGCAGTCGCGTCTCGCTAACCCACGACAGCGAAGACACCGCCCGCTGCATGTCGTCGGCCATGAGGAAAGCGAAGTTCGCTGAGCACCAGTAGGTCGGCAAGCGGAAGACGATATCGACCCCGCCATCATCATCGACATTGACAAGCTCAACAAATCCAAGCTCGGTGACCGACTCGTCGAGCTCGGGATCGGTGACCAGCGCGAGGCGTTCCCATACCTCGCGGGTCCTTCGGTCATGATGCAGAAGGACAGCGTCCATCGTTGTCACTCCGCCGCGGTTGCGTGCGCGCTTCCCGCGAGCTTGCCCCTCTGCGCCTCGACATCCACCCCGTAGAGGCGCGCGGCGTTGAGACCGAGGATCTTCTTCTTTGCCTGCAGCGTCAGATCGACGCCGTGCTCCTGCTTCAGATCGTCGGGCAGCTCGAAGTTCCAGAATTTTTCGACGAGCCAGCGGGGCGTCCAGATGGCGTAATCGCTGCCGAAAAGAAGCTTGTCTTCGCCGACCCAGAACAGCAGTTCGCTGATCACTTCGGCGAAATAGCGTGGACGGCCATGGATGAACGGGAGCGCCACCGCGAGGCCGCCATAGACGTTGGTCTCCTGCACAGCGATCCAGCAGAAATCGTCCAGTCGCGGCAAGCCGCAATGCTCGATGATGAAATTAAGACCCTGGAAGTCGGTGGCTGCATGATCGACGTCGTGAACATCGAATGCATCCTTGTCCAATGGAATGATGGTCGGCCCCTTGTGGACGTGGATGTTCTTGATGCCAAGCTTTTCGCAGAGCTCGAGGCAACGATAGGCGTTTGGATCGGTCAACTTCCAGCCCCGTGACTCGCCCTTCCACTCCGCCGTATAGAGCTTCACGCCCTTTATGCCGAACGTCTCCTTCATATAATGAATGTATTCGAGCGCCCGCTCTCCATCCCGCGGATCAAAGGCGCCGTTGACAATGAAGCGATCCTTGTACCGCTTCGCCATTTCGGCGTTGCGGTCGATCGTGTTGAACCCGTTCTTGTAGAATTCGGTAAGGTACGTCGACTGCACGATCGCCATATCGTCCGGGCCGTCGACGAACAGATCGTGGTACATCTGCTCGGCGCTGTACTTCTCGAACTGGTCCTTGGGCCAGAGCTTATCCGGCGGGCTGAGTGAGGTATGATAGGCGTAGAAGCAGTCAATGAACTGCTTGCCGTGAATGTTCCGCTGGTTCGCCGGACTGCCGTCCCAGAAATGGGTGTGCCCATCGATGACGAAGACTTCCTCGCCGGTGGGGGTTATGAACATGATAATCTCCAAGGTTTTGCTAAGCGCTTTTCCATCAACGTCGGGACCGCCGACCGTGCGAGAAATTGGTGGGGCCGCGGTCACCAGGATACGACCCCACCCAGGCTCGGGAGTTGCAAGAGGTCACTTGCAAGAGGTCACTCGATGTATTCGAAGACCTCTTCCATGTTGCCGAACAGCGTCACCGTATTGTCGTCGATACGCACCATTCGGCCATAATGGGTCGAGGTGTTCACTTCGAAGATCTCGGCCGTCATGTCTTTGCCGAGAATTTCGCTGATCTCATCCATCTTGAAGACCAGCTTGCCCTCGCCGTCGATGCGGATCAGGGCCGGCTGGTAGGTCACGGTCACGTTCGGCTTCTTCGCCATGAACTCGGCGATGGCACGCGCTTCCACGCTGTCATTCATCGTGACGCCGCACTGATGAGAAATCGTCTGGTCGAAGACGATGTCTCCCATCTTCTGGAAGATGTTCTGGTTGGTCGCAGTTCTGGAAGCAACGGACATTGCAATTTACTCCTTGGGAAGGACGAGACCGAGCTCGCCGAGGATCTTCTTGATGCGTTCGACCGACTGTGCGCGGGCGTCGGCGTACTGCACCGGCTTCGAATGCGGCTGCGACCAGATCGGCTGCAGGCCGGCGGCCGCCTTGTTGGCGAGCGCCACGTGCTTGTCCACCCAGCCCTGGAACAGGTTCTTGTTGTGGGTGGCATGCTGATTGTCGGTCACCAGAAGATGCAGAAGGTCGATCGTGTTCGCGAGATTGCGCTCATAGTCGGCCTCGGCCGCCGAAATGACGGACGGCGTGATGAAGTCGCCGTTCGACGAGGCCACCTGCATCAGGAAGCCGCTACGAAACAGCTCGCCGACGAGCGGCTCGAACACGATGTTGATGGCGAAGTATTGCTCGAGATAGTCGGACGAACCCATGATCGATTCGACCGCTTCCCTTGCGCCTTGCCAGCCCTTGTCTTCCAACCAGGTGCGCTTGCCCGCCGCGTCGTCGAAGCCCGGAATGTCCATTCCGATCTCGGCGAGATAGAGCGTGATGTCCTGCGCAAGGCGAAGCTTGTAGGACGAGTTGGTCAATGTCGCATTGTTGATCATCTGCGTATAGCCGTAGCGCTGAGCCTGCATCAGCGACGTGCCGAGGCCGAACTCGACATGTTTCCACGCGCCGAGGTGGTTTTGCAGAATCTTGACCCACGCTTTGTTGAAAGCCTTCGGCGCGCCGGACTTGCGGCCGTTGGCGATCACCGATTGAACCATCCCTTCGATCTTGGACTGACGCTGGTAGTGGGTGCGCTCCCACTCCTGGTCGGGCGCACGGAATGCATGCCAGTTCGAGCTCAGCGCCGCAGTGTTGTCCTTGGTGTAGGCGCCCTTCCCGTTGGGGAAGGAGATGATCCAGTCCTGCAGCAAGTAGCGTTCCGGATCCGGCTGCACATCAACGGTCACGTCCTCGTAGTGCGTCGCCCGCTTGCTGCGCGGCTCGAAATACCTGTACCTGCGGCTGTCCGAATCCGGAAACACCGCAGCGCCTGCTGCACCGGATCCCACTGAAACGCTTGGAACTGCAGTCATAGTCTCCTCCTCCCATTGGTGGCTTTGCACTTGACGGACCGGCACTCGGAAAGTCTCAGTTGGTGGCCGGCGTGAACTTGTCGAAGAAGATGCGGTCCGCTTCGACATCGTTCATCTGCAGCACCGGCGTCAGCGCCTCGATCATCGGCGATGGTCCGCAGGCATAGACATCGACGTCTTCCCCGTATCCCGAGCTGCGCAGGTGTGCCCCGACCGCTTCATGCACGAAGCCCTTTTCCCCGCGCCAGGCTGTGTCGTCGGCTGCGTGAGAGAGGACAGGCACGAACGTAAAATCCGGATGCTTTGCCGAGAGTTCTGCAAAGCGATCGAGATAGAAAAGGTCGTTCTGCGTCCGGGCTCCGTAGAAGAAGCGCACTGGACGCGCTTCCCCGGAGCTGATGTGATCGTGGAGGATTGACCAGAGCGGCGACATTCCCGATCCGCCCCCGACCAGGATCATGGCTCCGTTTCGGTTTTCTCGCCGGAAGCAGGTGCCGTAAGGTCCCCTGATCCCGACCCTGGTTCCGAGGGCAAGGTCCCCGTCGAGCCGGGAGGAGAAACGTCCGTTCGGGTACTTCTTGATGATGAATGCGAGTTTTTGGCCTTCGAGCGGCGAATTTGCCATGGAAAACGAGCGCGTAATCGTCTCTGCCCCCGCGAGCGTGATGTCGACATATTGACCCGCCCAGAACTTCAGAGGTTGCTCCAGCGAGATCTCAAGGTGCCTGATGTCGTGGGTCAGCGCGGAGACGCTCGTCACTGTGCCCGTGAAGTCCCTGACCGGTATCGATTTCGACAGCACCTCTTCGTCATAGTTGAGGAGCTCTACTTCAAGATCCGAGTAGGCCAACGTGCGGCACAACAAAATGTAATCCTGACCGCGCTCCATCTCGTTGAGCGCGAACGTCGAGTATTTCTTCAGCTCCACATCGCCCTCGGTAAGGACGCATTTGCACGCTGAACATTGTCCCTCCTTGCAACCATGCGGCAACGCGATGCCTTGGCGGAAGGCGGCATCAAGGACGGTCTCGTTCTCCTCGACCTCGAATTCTATGCCTACCGGATGCAGGCGAACGACATTAGCGGGCGCGCCCATGGGGCCTCCTCAAACCAAGGCTTGCAGAACTTTCAGGGATTGAGAGAAGGAGCCGACCGAGCCGGCTCCTTCCGTTTGGGTCAGTTGCAGGGATTGATGGTGAATCCCTTGCGATACTCGGCGAGATGCGCCTCCCGGTCGGCCGGGCTCATTTCTCGCAGCGTCAGCAGCGGGCTCTTCAAGGTGTGGCCGCGGACATCGTCAAGCGTCCACATCTCCTTCTCGTCGAAGCGCAGGTGTGGCTGCGGCACCAGCGTCTTGCCGTCAGTGCGGACGAAGCCGAGGTCCTTGATCGCATCGGCGAGGTCCCAGCCATCGTAGCAGCTTTCCCATTCCCGCCGTCCGCTGAACCGGCCCATCGCGGGCGTCGGTCGTCCCTCGTATTCGCCGGCGAATGCCTGCACGGCAGTCCAGCGATCCAGCTCATGCGCGAAGGTATAGAGCTTGCCGTCAATCTCGTCCGTAACGATGTCCTCACGGATCAGGCAAGGCACCAGGCACGACCAGCAACGATGCGGATAGACGTAGCCGACATCGCTGTTGAAGAGGATGTTGGTCTGGCCGGGATGCGACAGCTTCTCGTACCATTTCCAGAATTCGCCGAACTGGGCGTACCAGCCCGGATATTTATGCTCGAACCACTCGAAGTCCTTGTCGGTCTGAGCTTCGATCCGCCAGAAGTTCACCGACCAGCCAACCGCGAAGAATTGCGCGACCCTGTGCACGTAGTGCTTCTCGGTCAGGCGCTTCCAGGCTGTCTGGACGTCGTCATGATGGATCTTGATGCCGTATTTCTCGAGCGGCAGCATATAGGTGCGATAATAGTCCTCGAATATCCAGCGATGCCACATCTCCGCATAGGACTCCTTGGTCTTGTCGCGGTTCGTGGTTCCATACTCGATGAAGGTTCCGATCGCGGCATCGACGATCGCGTGGTTCTGCCAGAAGGCATAGCGCAGGTCCCGCTCGATCAGCAGATGGTTGTCGGGCTCCTTGAGCATGGACATCAGCATCGAATGGCCGTTGCCGATGTGCCGGCTTTCGTCCGACTGCACGGAAAGGAACACGGTCGGAAGCGCGTAGTCGCCGTTGCGAGCGGCTTCGGACGGCATCGCCACGAACAGCGTGTTCGTGAAGGCAGTCTCAGCCACGACGGTCAGATAGATGTTCGCCGAAGTGATTGCGTCACCGGTGATGAAGCCCTCACCAAACTGACGGCCGATCGTGGTGGCGTAGCACTTGCCGAACGCCTCTTCCGTGATATCGAACCCGGCCGGATCGATGTAGTTCTCCATGTACCACTTCTTGAGGTTCATCTGGATCGTCGAGTGACGAAACTCGTCGACCATCTGCATCGTGAAGCCGGTGCGGAGATCCTCACCCGGAGCGAGACGGCCGACCATCGCCATCGAGCGCGCCGCCGATATCTCGGGGAACGGGATGATCGCCAGGAACAGCTTCATCCACTCGACCCATCGCGGCTCGACGTTGCGGAACATGTCGCCGCGCAGGGCCGCATCAAGCGCGCCATAGACGCGGTTGTCCTTTTCCTCCTGCATCGGGAAATAGGAGCGAAGGACCTGTTTCATCGGGTCCTTCGGCGCCTTCGTGATCTTGTAGTCCGTGGGGAAGGTCATCGCTTCCTGGACGTAGGAAGGATTCCAGCCGAGATCTGCAATCTTCTTTGCAGCGTCACCGACGGAAATGCCGCGCTGGGCGGTGATCTTGTTGAGCGTTAGCGTTCCAGACATCTAGTCTATCCTCCTGATCGAGTCAGAAACCACATCGATATTCCGCCTGCCCTGCGCCTCGACGGGCCGGGCAGTGCTTACCCGTGCGTTACGGGCCACCTCGCGGCCGTTCTCACGACCGGACGTTTGATATCGGCAAGGGTCTCAGGATGACTGTGGAGCGCCCTGCGGACGATCAGCAGCGATCATGGAACCAGCGGCCTCGATCGCAATTGCGTTGTCCCGCAGAAGATACGCCCTCAGCTCGACATCCCCTTCCCTCGTTCTTTTCGCGGCTCGCCCCAGACGATGGACCAGTCAGCGTTGTTGTGCTCAGGAGCTTTGCAATGGGCGTGCCAGCTCGTCCGAGCGCCTCGCCAGATGATTTCTGATGACGTGAGCGTGAGATGAGTGACGGTCGCGCCCGCACGGCTCTCGGCTTGACGACTGATCGAGACGCAAATTGCGACAGGAATTGCAAAATGAGAATCGCTGCAACGCAGAGGCGTCAGTTTGCATCGCAATGTTTGCGCCGCAATAGCGGTCACTCGCTTGGACCAAGTCCGCCATGGCATATGACGGGCGGACGCCAAATCCATCGCGAGCAAACGGATGCCCGCGATGGATTAGAACTCTTTGTCAAGGAATCAAAACTGCGCGTCCATGGATCTTGCCGGCGTTGAGATCGTGCAGTGCCTTGTTGGCGTCCGCGAGGCGATATTCGGCGGTTGCGAGTTCGACCAAACCCCGATCCGCAAGCGCCATCAACTCCGTTAGCTCGGCCCATGTACCGACCAGGTTGCCGATAATGTTTTTCTCGGTGATCACCATATCCACGGTCGGAACGCGGATGTCTTCACCGTAGCCAACAACGTAGTAGCTGCCCATCGGGCGGGTCATCGCCAGCCCCTTGGACGTCGTGCCTTTCTCGCCAACAAAATCGATCACGGCTTCCGCGCCGTTTCCGGCAGTCAATGCCAGAACGGCTGCCACTTCGTTGCCGTCAGCTTTCACCAGATGGTCGGTGCCCGATTTTTCGGCCAGCTTCAGCGACGCTTCGGACTTGTCGACAACGATGATATCGGCCGCACACATCGCCTTGAGACACTGGATTCCGATGTGGCCCAACCCACCTGCACCGATTACGACGCAGGATTCGCCCGGCAAAAGGTGACGAGAGGCCTTCTTGACCGCGCGATAGGCCGTGAGGCCCGCATCCGCATAAGGCGCCACATCCTTTGGTGCAAGAGTCCGTGGCAGCGGCACAATATTGCGTTCGGAGGTGCAAAGGAATTCTGCATAGCCGCCGTTGCAATCAAGCCCCGGAAACGTGCCGGGACCATGCATATCGAAGCCTCGGCGACACGCGAGACAGGTGCCACCGGTGATCTTCGGGTGAACGATGACCGGGTCACCCTTCTTTACTCCCTCGACTTCCTTGCCAACCTCTTCGATCCAACCTGCATTTTCGTGTCCCATGATGATGGGTAGCAGTTTGTCGCCGGTCGGATCCATATGCGGCTTCCATACACCTTCGATGATATGAAGGTCGGTCCTGCATACGCCAGCACCACCGATGCGGACGATGACATCAGTCGATTTAGTCAACTTGGGATCAGGCGCTTTTTCTTCGCTGACCCACTGGTCGTTGGAAAGCTTCTCGTCGTACGCTCTCAATACTTGGGCTCTCATGTTGTCCTCCGTCTGCCCGGCGAGCTTTGCGCTCGCCATCGCGGAGGCGCCTCAGCATTTTTCGTGCCAGCGGAGCTGTACAGCACAAGCGCGCGCATCTAAGCACGTCAGGAACGGCGAGGTCTTTGCCGCTGGCGGCTAGCTGGTAAATAGGAGCTCGTACCCACCGGTCGCTTGTCGGGCCAAGGCTTTCGAGGGTTAGAGGTCTTTTTCGGCGAGTTTGCGAAACTCGTCGGGCACGGAACGAGAAATGCCAAGCGCTGCCGGGCCGTATCCGATCGCATCCCATCCGAAGCGATCGCGGATCTTGTCGACGGCGCAATCAGCCGCCCAACGGGCCATGCCTATCCTGGTGCCGGGGCGGCGCGCTTCATCTTGAAGTTCAAGCGGGAGTTCGAGCTCGAGATCCCAGTGCTCCTCAAGATGCGACACGGAGATCGCCAATAGCGAGATGGTCTTCTGGTCCGGATGATCTGCAAGAATCGCTCGCACCAGTTCCTCGGCGATCTCAGCAAGAATCATGGTCGCGGAGATCGGCGCATCGAGCGTTACCGAGCGCGTCACCGAGCTCAGGTCGGCGAAGCGAACGCGGACCGTCACGGTTCGACCGGGCCTGGACTTCGCCCGGAGTCGCGTAGCGATGCGGTCCGCGAGGTGAAGCAGCGTGGGTCGAATAACCCGCTCTTCGGCCGGCTTCCTGCCAATCGCTGACTGCGCCCCTGCCGATCCGGCCCGGCAGTGAGACTTGATCTCCCGCGGATCGCGATTCCATGCCAGCGCCGCGAGTTTCTCGCCTGCAGCGGGACCGAGCAAGCGCTCGAGCGACCAACCCGGTGTCTTTGCCAGATGCCCGATGGTCAGCACGCCGATTTCGGCGAGCTGCGCCTTCGTGACGGGACCCACTCCCCACATCAGCTCGACGGGCAGGCGGTGAAGGAACTCCAGCTCGGTGTCGGGATCCACGACCACGAGCCCATCTGGCTTCGCCACTTGCGAGGCAATTTTCGCCAGATGCTTGGTGCGCGCCACACCGACCGAGATCCCAAGACCGATCTCCATCCGCACGCGTTGGCGGATTGTCTTTGCAATTTCGGCGGGCGTACCGAAGAGATGGGTGCAGCCGGCAACGTCGGCAAACGCCTCGTCGATGGAAATACGCTCCACCAGTGGCGTGAAATCGCCGATCACCTTGATGGCAGCATCACCCAGCCGTTGGTAGTCCTTGAAATGGCCGCCGACAAAAGTGAGTTGCGGACATAGCTGGCGTGCGTGCCGTCCCGGCATACCACCTCGAACCCCGAACGCCTTGGCTTCGTATGAGGCAGCAAGCACAACCCCGCCACCGACAGCGATAGGTCTGCCGCGCAGCGAAGGATCGAGCAGTTGCTCGACCGAGGCGTAAAAGGCATCAAGGTCTGCATGAAGGATGGTGGCCGCCGTTGCCATCCAGAGCGTTCACCGGTGAAATTTGACCGAAATTCACTGAGAACATAATGCGAACATGTTGGAACGCGTGTCAAGCCGGGTTTCACAAAGGCTGAGAAGCTATTGGCTGCTCAAGCCTGGGCCTGGTTGAGCGACCGTTCTCTCTTCAGCTCACGGGAACGCGATTGAGCGAAAGGCTCCTGTTGCACGGCCGTCATCAGGTCTCCGTACAGCATACCGATATCGAGACGAGACCATCATCCCCAGTGACGAGCGGACGGTACCTGATAAGGGCAGAGGTTGACATGCACCCTGCCGATAGTTGATCTTTTTGCTCGCGGAATTCAGCGGATCGAGATTGGACAGACCTAACAACCAAGGCTAGCAAACGACTACCCCGGTCACGCAAAGGGGAATCAGGCGCGGACATGCCGATCTCTGACAAGGAAATTCAAAGTACGTCCGACGCACCAAGGGACGGAGAGAAAAACACCCGCACCGCGACGCGCGCTCCTTCCATCATTGTCGGCATCGTTGCAGCTGCCGTCGTCGCGCTCTCTGTCTTCTATCTCTTGCGACCGGAACCACTGCTCGTCCAGGGCGAGGTCGATGCAACGCGGCTGGATATAGCCGCGCGTGTCGACGGGCGGGTCAAGGAAATTCCCGTCGAACGTGGCCAGAACGTTCCGGCTGGCGCTGTGCTCGTGCGGATCGACAATCCCGAAACTCTGGCCAAACACGAGCAAATGAAGGCAGCAAAGACTGTCGCCGAGGCTCAACTTGCCAACGTCCTCGTCGGAACACGGGTGGAAACCATTGCCGCACGGAAAGCGGCAATGGAGCGGGCGCAGGCTGCCCAGGTGCTTGCCCAGAAGACCTTTGACCGTACCTACACATTGACCCAGCAAGGCAATGCGCCGCAAGCCCGTCTCGACCAAGTGACCGACACGCTGCACGAAAGCGAGCGCGCAGTCGATCAGGCCAAATCGTCCTACGACCAGGCTGTCAATGGCTACACAAAGGAGGAGCGGGCGATCTCCAGGGCCAACGTCGAAAAGGCCAATGCCGATATCCAGAGCGTTCAATCGATCATCGATCAACTCGTGGTCTATGCCCCCGTCGCCTCGCAGATCTATCAGCGCAATATTGAGCCTGGCGAATACGTATCGCCGGGCGTGCCGCTGGTTACCTTGATCGATCTGGGCGACGTCTGGATTCACTTCGATCTTCGCGAGGATCTCGTCAAGGGCTTGAAGGTCGGCGATCGATTTGATGTCCGCATTCCGGCTCTCGATGACCGCCGCATCACCGTCGAGGTCAAGCTTATTGCAACCAAGGGCGAATATGCGAGCTGGCGGGCCACGCGTGCTTCGGGCGATTTCGATTTGCGGACGTTTTCGATTCGTGCCTACCCGGTCCAGCCGGTGCCCGAGCTGCGACCGGGTATGAGTGCCTATCTCGACTGGCGGTCGCGGCAATGAGGCTGGCGTCAAGACCGGGATTTCTGCTGGTCGCACAGCGCGAGTGCCAATGGCTGTTTCACGATCGTGTGGCGCTGCTTTTGATCTTTGGCGTGCCTCTCTTCGCGTTCGTGGTTCTCACAACGGTCTTCAGCCATCCGGTCATCCGGG